>CAZTRW010000021.1:0-28333 GCA_964616725.1 uncultured bacterium | reverse complement strand
AAGTGGCTGGGGGGGGGGATGTATTCGGGGAGGGTTGGGTTTTCCGTTTCTTTGGCGGCAATTAGTTCTACTGGCATGGGGTTGTTCCCTGACTAGATGAGAACATTTTTATGATACTTGGCGATGGGCGATCGCCGCAACCTTCTCTTTCCGATCGAACTCTTGATTACAAAAATTAACTATCCTCGATAAATTAAGCATATCTTTATATTTATTTCTGATGGACTCCCCAGGGCTGAGATAAACTAGAAATGGCTCTGGCCAAAAGATACAAAACTCAATCTTTTTAGAGATAAAAGTTACCTAGTTTAATGACTAGAGCCAATGCTAATCTAGCGACAAAAGTGGAAATTGGTAGAGTTCGTTTTGGAGGCGATCGCCACTGTGGTATCTATATCCCCATTGCTGACAGAAGAAAAAAAAAATCTGAGTAAACCCTTGATCCCTGAAGATTGTTTATTAGAAAAGGAAAGGGATCAAGGAGTTAATGCGCGCTCAGAGGGAATTGCCCTGGAGGTAGCGATCGCCATTCATGGTCACTTCTACCAACCCCCCCGCGAAAACCCTGATCTCAACACAATTGAACATCAATCCAGTGCTGCTCCCTACCACAATTGGAACGAACGCATTGCTGATGAATGCTACCGCCCCAATGCCTTTGCCAGAGTCTTAAATGACCAAGGCGAGATCATTGCCATTGTCAACAATTTTGAATATCTGAGCTTCAATATTGGGCCGACCCTAATGAGTTGGCTAGAACATCATGACAGCCAAGTATATCAGCGAATTCTCGAAGGCGATCGCAAAAGCTGCCAGCGTTTAGGCGGTCATGGCAATGCGATCGCCCAAGTGTACAATCACATCATCATGCCTTTAGCCAATGAACGAGATAAATACACCCAAATTCGCTGGGGAAAAGCCGACTTCCGGGCGCGATTTGGTCGCGAACCCGAAGGAATGTGGTTAGCTGAAACCGCCATTGATTATGCCACCATCACAGCCTTAATTAACGAAGGCATACAATTCACCATTCTCGCCCCTTCTCAAGCGCAACGATGTCGCCCCATCCCCACTGAGCTTGATCCCAACCCCCAATGGTACGAAGTCGGTAGCTCTCAAATCGATCCCACCCGGCCCTATCGTTGTTTTATCCCAGATGGTCGCCATCTCGATATCTTTTTCTACGACGGCCCCATTTCGCGAGATATGGGATTTAACGATGTCCTCAGTAGCTCCCATCACCTGACAGCACGATTAGGCCAAGCCATTCACGGGGATCATCGTCCCAGCCAAATCATTGCCGTTGCCACCGATGGAGAAACCTTCGGCCATCACAAAGGAGGAACAGAAAAAACCCTGGCTTATGCCTTTTGGCGAGAATTCCCCGAACGAGGATGGACAGTCACCAACTTTAGCCATTATCTCAGTCAACATCCACCCACGTGGGAAGTGGAACTCAAACCGCTGACGGCGTGGAGTTGTTCCCATGGGGTAGGGCGATGGCAAGACGACTGTGGCTGTGGCAGCGGTGGAGGATGGCATCAAAAATGGCGTAGACCCCTGCGAGATGCCTTAAATCAATTGCGAGATCAGTTGGTCGAAATTTATGAAACGGAGGGTTATCGCCTGTTTCCAGACCCCTGGAAGGTGCGAGATGAGTATATTGAAGTCATTGGCGATCGCCACAAAATCGACTCCTTCCTCGCTCGTCATCAAAACCATCCCCTAGACTCCTCCGAACAAATCCACGCCTTGCGTTTACTAGAAATGCAACGCCACGCCTTACTAATGTTTACCAGTTGTGGTTGGTTTTTTGAAGAAATTTCTCGCCCAGAAGGAACCCAAATTCTCCGTTACGCCAGTCGGGCGATCGAACTAGCCAGAGAAATCACCGGTCAGGATTTAGAAACCCAATTTATCCAAAAATTGGCCCAAGCACCCAGTAATGTAGATTGGTTCCAAACCGGAGCCGGAGTGTATGCCAAAAATGTCCTCACGGCACAATTAAATCTAGAGCAAGTAGCCGCCCATTACGCCATCAACTCCCTATTTAATAGCTCTTCCACCGGTTACAAAAGTCCAGGAATCTCTAAGGACAATGCTCCTCAATCCCACCAAGAATTTTCCTTTTACTGTTACCTAATTGAACAGCAAGACTATCAATTACAACGGATGGGTTCTCTCACCTTAGCAGTCGGGGAAATTGAACTGACTTCCCAAATTACCAGAGAAAAGGGTCATTTTGTCTTTGCCTTATTCCACTTGGGCGGATGGGATTTTCATTGTTGTGTCCAGCCCTTCTCCAACCGACGTACCTATCTATCTCTGAAAGAGACTTTGTTTGTAGCGCTGCAACAAGCGCGCGCCACGGAGGTGATTGTGGCAATGGGTAAATGTTTTAGTCATCAAAGCTTTACGTTAGATCACCTCTTTGCCGAAGAGAGGCATCGGATCATGAAGCAGTTAACCCAGGAAACCTTAACACGGGTGGATCAGTTATATACCCAAGTGTATCGAGATAATTATGGAATATTACGAGCCTTTCATCGAGAAAACTTGCCTCCCCCTCCCGAGTTACAAGTAGCCGCAGAAATTGCCCTCTCCCATCGCTGTTTGGCCCTGTTGAGTGCTTTAAAACCCGAAAATTTTACCACTCAAGAGGGAGCTAACTTGCTGTTAGAGTTAGAGGCGATCGCCACCGAAAGCGCTAACCTCCACTGCCACTTAACCATTCCCCAAGGCAAAGAACTCCTAGAGCGCTTGATTTTACTGGGATTTTGGGAAATTTTAGACAATCTAGACCCCGCATCCCTCAATACTCACTTGGATCGCCTCGAACGATTCATTACCCTCGGCGATCATCTCCAACTAGGATTATGCCTAACACGATGTCAAGAGCTATACTTTAACTATCTCCATAGCAAAATTATCCCGCGCTGTTTTGGGGTTGCCACTTTTGTCGGACTTGAACCGGATTACCCCATCCAGAGAAATCCCCAAGAGAAAGGAGAGCTTCAAATGACCTGGGATTTACCTCAAAGCCGCCGCCTGCTGCGTCTAGGCCAAAAACTGGCCATTGACGTGAAGGTATGGCTAGAGCGATTGGAGTGATCTCAAAGATTAGCGTTTAGGTCTTCACAGGAGAGTCATCGTGAAACATTCCCGCTCCTCAACCCCCTGGTTTTCTGTCCTCAGAAACTTTCCCTTGGCAGGGGGCAAACCTGTCCATCAGCAGTCCTCTTGGAGCAGTGTAGGATTGTGGCTGGTCTTTCTCCCTCTTTCGGGAGCGATCGCCATTTTCTGGAAACCAATCACCCATCCAGAAGCCATCCATCAAATCACCCGCAATGTTTCCACCAACCTCCAGACTCTCCTGAGTCCCTTGACTCCCCACTTCCAAGCCCTCAGAGAAAACCTGAAAGAAACCTGGGAATCTGCCCAAACCCTTGATCCGGCTCAACCTTCCCTAGAAGTCACAGAACCCTTTCCCTCCCCCCTTTCCTTAACAGATGAGATCTTGAGAGAAGCTCAAGTCGCCCATTCAGATCGGACGCAGTCCGAAACCCTCGTAGGAACCAATGGGATTCGCCCTTCTTTAGCAGAAATTGACCAAGAACTCAGGCTTTACACTTCTTTGCCTTCCCTATCTCAGAGCTTCCCCTCCTCTGGAGGGGCAAGGGGTGGTTCAGGGGTGGTCTCTCCATCGAATCCCCGGAAAAAAACCAAATCAAAAGACAAGCCATCCGTTCATCATCCGCTGCTGTCCTCACTTCCATCCCAATCTACGGCTCAAAAGTCAACTTCCGTATTTTTCCCCTCCTCTGGAGGGGCAGGGGTGGTCACTTCCGTCAGTGCGTCTCTGAGTACAAGTACAAGAGAAGAGAAGGATTCCATTTCCGCTCAATTCCCTATCTATTCATCTGTTGCGCCGCCATTGCTGCCCCCTGCTCCGGCAAGCAATCCTCTAGAATCTTCTTTACAGACCTATTCTCTATTTGGGAAATCGAATCAAGACACCAAGACACCCAACTGGGCGACGACAACCTCTAGAACAACTGGTGTCCATTCAGATCGGACACAGTCCGAAAGATTGTCCCCTACCTCTGGCTATGGTTCGAGTCGGTTGTATCCGTTTGCAGTCCCCCCATCTCCGGTGCCTACGCCTTCTTTTTCAGATCGGACGCAGTCCGAAACCTCTTCTAGAATCGGAGCAAGCGCTGCGATTCCTTCTGCCTCGATTCGTCCGAGGGGGTATGGCGTGATGAAGGAATCGAGTAATTTGTCTGCTCCCCCTTCTGGTTTATCTGCAACCGGTGCTTCGCCGAGTCCTTATCCTTATTCTTTCTATCGGCATGATCAGCAATAAACTCCTGAGGGATCAGAGTTGATATGATGGCGAAATGAGATTATGCTACCGCGATCGCACAACCATGCAAAAACTGATTGGTACAGCCCTGTCTACCAAAACGCTCACCTTTCAACCTGGATCTGGGAAAGCGCAATTAGAAGTGAGTGTGGTAAACTACAGCGATCGCTTTGCCAGTTTTCAGCTAGAAATTCTTGCCGCTGGAGGAGATCCCTCCTCAGAGCGGACTTGGTATACCCTATCTCCAGAAATAAGTACCAAAAAACCCCCAGGAGATACCACCCGATTCATCGTCGAAATCCAAAGAACTCCGATTGTAGGATTTATAGGACTGATGAATCTGACAGTGCGAGTCTTTTCTGTAGAACTGGGTACAGAAGAGCGACATATTGTGCGTTTGAGAGTAGAAAAAGGCATTGGCGATTTGCAGATAATTGCTGAACTGCCTAGTGCCAGACAACAAGGCTATCCCAATGGGACTCTAGAGATTCCTCTACGATTGTATAATCCCAGTCCACAAGGGATTGTAGCTAATCTTGGCCTTCAGAGTGCCTATCGGTGGCTCAGCGTGGTGCCTATGCGGATCAAACTGCCACCACAACAATGGATTGATCAGATTTTAAGCTGTGCGGTGCCTGATATTGACGAGGCGATCGCCAACACAGACTATAGGTTCAAACTCCAGATTACCCATACGGATAGCCCACCCACCCAACTGGCGGGATCTGTAGAAATTTTACCTCAAGGTCAAATTCGCTTAGAAGTTCCTCAAGTGGGCCAAAGCTTTCCTCTTAAACACCAATGGCTGCCCCAAAATCCTGCGGTGACGGCGACCTATACCCTAGTATTGATCAATCAGAGTAATAGCCAATATCAAGCTGCCATTGAGGTACAACAGATGAGTGTGAGCGCCCGGTTTGGATTCGAGATCTTCCCTGCCGAACTGGTTCTGGCTCCGGCGCAAACGGAAACCTTTAATCTGAAAGTATCGGGAAAGCGTTCTTGGTGGGGATGGGTGCGAGAAGTCCGCTGGCAAGTGGCAGCCCAATTAACTCCCCCCAAACGCCTCACAGAACCCTCCTTGGCTCCCCTGCCAGTTGTGGATAGGGAACAAACTTTAACGCTCAAGGTATTTCCAGTCATACCGCGATGGCTCCAGGCATTATTGGGGTTGCTGGGGGGAGTGATGGTGTGGTGGCTACTGTGGGGTCAGTATTATTACATCAGACATCAAGGGGCAGTGAATACGGTGCAGTTTAATGGATTGGGCGATCGCCTGCTTAGTGGCGGCATGGATCAACGAGTGAGACATTGGGCGATTCAAGGCAAACATCTCCATTTTTTAGCCATTTCCGGGAGAGCTGATAAGGCGGTGCGCACTCTAAAATACCGACCCGTGGATAATAATGAGATGGCGATGGGTTTAGAAAATGGCGAAATTCACATCTGGAATCTTTTATCAGGGGCTACCACTCCCCGAAGAATTTTAGTGTATCAAAAAGATGATCGGGTCATGGATGTAGAATTTACCCCGGACTCCCGCTATCTCTTTAGTGGTTATGGAAGTGGTTTGGTGGCGAAATGGTATGTGGGGCCAGATTTTGCGGCTCAGGAAAACCCAGATGAACCCCAATTAACCGAACGATTTGACTTTGCGATCGCCGATCTGGCTTTATTAGGAGAAAAGTCAGAAATTCTGGCGATTGGCGGCCGTTATAATCAACTAATGCTCTGGAATACAGTGACCCAAGACTCCCCTCTCGCTTTAGCCACTGAAGATACCCCCCATTCATCCTCTCCTACCAGCCAAGACTATTACATTACCAGTTTAGCAACCCCAGAACAATATCCCTTTCGCCTCGCTGTTGCTGACAATCAAGGTAGAATTAGAATTTGGAATCTGCGTCCTTGTCTAGCAGCTTCTGGGCCAAGTCAATCGTGTGAATTGCTCGATCAATGGGAAGAGGGCCATGGCAGTGGGGCCATACGCGCCATTGCTTTCAGTAGGGATGGCTCTTATCTGGCCAGTGTGGGAGATGATGGTAGGCTGGTGGTGTGGCCGTTGCGAGATACGGGGGCACGATTAACCAAATATCTTCAGGGACAGGCGATCGCCCAATCCACTCAACCCCTCAATACCGTTGATATCGCCTTCATTCCTACCACAGACGAAAACCAAAATCCTCTCATTCAAATGGTCACCGGAGGAGATAATGGGGAAATCAAACTTTATCGGCTCCAAAACTAAACAGTGGTTTCATTCTGAAGATTGAAATAAAAAAACCATGGTTGACACTCATCTATCCCCTACTCTCCTGCCTACCAGTCAATCTCTGACCCTCATTACCAACCCTTCAGGAGACAGCGTGATTTCCGCAGGCGAAACCTTTGCCTTACGAGTTACCGTGGGTAACGCTGGATCGCCAGGAGCCATTATTGATTTGTTTATTGATGACTCCTCTGGGGTGCTGAAAACCTGGTGTCCTAACCCCTATGAACGCTTTGCTCTCAGCAGCGGCAGCAGTAGCGAAGTGATCTTTTCCTTTCCCATTCCTGTGGATGCAATTCCTGGTAATTACACTTATTTGCTAGTAATTGATGCTCCTAAACATTATCCAGAAGAAACGCCAATTCGCCATCAAGCCACTTTACAAGTGCTCCCCCCGATTCAAGCCGCGATCCAGTCGAACGATCCTACTTTTACTCTCACTCCTGCTAGCAGTCCTGAAAAGCCGACTCTTTTAGAACCGGGTCAATCTCTTCATCTTAAGGTTTTAGTGCATAATCGCTCCAATCGAGTAGATCGGTTTCGTCTCACTTGTACCGATTTACCCGCCTTGTGGTGGGAAGTCCATTATCCAGAAGGGATTAATGAATTGGGTTTGGTGATTATTCCAGATTACTTGGCGTTAAATCCTGGTGCTCAAGGCGAAATTACTCTGGCGTTTCGGTTTCCTCTGAGTGCGGCAGCAGGAAGATATCTACCGACTTTGCGTCTGATGGGAGAAAATGACCCGGATTTGATTTTGCTGGAGGTGGTGTATCTGGAGGTGCTGCCTCGCTATGACTTGCGCATGGAGTTGCGAACGGTGGTGGGAAAGGTGAGTCGGGAGGAGGGCAGGTTTGAGTTGCGTTTGGATAATGGGGGAAATACGCTGCGACGGTTGAGTTTGAGGGTACGGGAGGATGAGGAAAAGCCGATTTGTGTGTATCAGTTGAGTCGAGACTGGGTGGAGTTGGAGCAGCAGGAGCAGGGGGCGGTGGGGGTGGGAGCGAAACCGGGACCTTGGTGGCGTAGGCCGTTAGTGGGAGAGGGGCGATCGCTGAATTTTTATGTAGAATTAGTAGACGAGTATCGGTTACCCTTACCGACTGATCGGGTGGCTGGGGTTTTATTGTGGCAAGCGAGACCTTGGTGGCAGTTGGTCTTAGGGATTTTAATTGGGTTCAGTGCTTTGGGATTACTGGTATTGGCAATTTGGTGGTGGTGGTTGAAACCGCCTGCTCCTCCCAGGATTGATGAGTTTGCTTCTAGTGCGCCAGCTTATGCGGCGGCTAATGATGATTTTATTTATCTGAATTGGGAAATTCGTCATCCGAAACAGGTGCAGGGTTTGAAGATTGAGGGGCGATCGCCCAATGGTAATAGGACTAGCACTCCCGTTGAGTATGATTTGCGCCAAGGTTTACCGGCTGATCTCAAGGAGTTTTGTCGTATGTCTCGTCGCTTGTTGGTGTGCCAAAATGTTCGCACCGATGCGCGTCAACCGGGGGATTATCTGTTTGAGCTGACGGTAATGCCGAAGAGAGAGGAAAATTCACCGATGATCGCTACTAGCAATCGGATTACCATTGCCCCTTTCCCTATTCCTGAAATTACAGAATTTAAGGCGGAAGTAGCGGCTCCTCCCTCTGGTGTGTCTAGTGCTCATCGATTACTGCCAGTGCTCCTCAGTTGGAAAATTACCCATCCGGAAGCGATAGCAGAGTTAGGCTGGATCAGCCGCAGTCCTGAAGGGGTGGTGAATAGTGCCGAACAGCGTTATGATTTGCGATCGGGTTTGCCGGAGCAGTGGCGACAGTTTTGTCGGTTTGAAACTCAGGTGTTGGTTTGCGCCGGGGTACCCGTGGCGATCGCCGACTTTCCCCAAGCGGACAGGAATGGGCAGTATACTTTTGAGTTAACTGTGGTTCCCGATCCTCGCATTGGGGCAAAACCTCTCTCAAAACTCGCCGATAGGATTGAAATCAAGCCTCCAGAACCCTCGAAAATTCTGGAATTTCAGCCTACAGCCCCTCGTTATGAAATGGTGAAAGGGGAAGAGATTCGATTAAACTGGACGATTAGCCATCCCGATCAAATTGCCGCCTTGGTACTTCAGGGACGCTCGGCAGAAGGATTAGTCGCCCTGTTACCCGTGCAGTTTTCTTTCACCCCAGGATTGCCGGAATCTCTCAAGCCGTTTTGCACGGTTTCTGAGCAACTGCGCTGTCGCAATGTGCCTACGTCGAGGTTCCCAAGTGGTAATTATCAGTGGCAATTAGGGGTAATTCCCCAGGGAGGAACGGGAGAAGCTACCCATACTCAAATAACGGATATGATTGCGATCGTTCCCCCGCCTACTCCTGAAGTGGTTCAAGTGCAACCAACCCAAACTAGCTATGCGGAAGAAAAGGGAGAAGAGATTGGGTTATCCTGGGAAATTACGCAAGCCAACCAGTTACAAGAAATACAGCTAATTGGCCGCGATCGCCAAGGTCTTGCCATCACCCCCATCAAACGCTACTCTTTCTCCCAAGGACTCCCTCCCTCCCTCCAACCCCACTGCCAACTCGCCGGAAGATTAGTCTGTCAAAATGTCCCCACCGCCGCTCGTCAACCGGGAGAGTACATCTTTGAACTCAACACCATTGGCAAACAAAATACTAGAGACATCACGGATAGCCAACAAACTCAAATTATCCCCATTCTCCCTCGCACCATTCCCCTCGCCATTACCCAATTTACCGTCAATGGAGAACCAGCTCCCCTCCGAGTCGTGGTTACCCTCAAACCCAATCAACGCCCTGAACCTCTGAACTTATCATGGCAAGTAGTCGGCGCGCCCAATACTCAAGTCCAACTCCTACCCTCTCCAGGTACTGTCCCCCCCACAGGTACTTTAGCCTATCCCCTGAGCCAACAACCCGGTCAAGAAACCCTGACATTAAGAGTGGCAGGAGATGGACAGCAACTCCAACGCACTTTAGTAATTGAAACGATAGTCCTTCCCCCGGATGCAGCCGATACTACTCCCCGCCCAAATCAACCGTTACCCGCAGAACCGGATGGTTTATCTCCCGCTGATTTACCCCCTCAGTTTGATTAGTCAAAATCAACTCATTTCTAAGTGATTTACTCCCATGTTTACTACGATTCGCCTGCTGATTAAAGCATGTAAATCTCTCAATATTGAGTATGAATTTCTGCATCCGAATAAAAACGTTCTGAAAGTCAATCTTGAACATCCCCTACTATTTGTGAATGGATCGACTCCTTTTTTAACTGCTCCTATCTTAAAAATTCTTAAAGACAAAGATTATTGTTATCATCTCTTCAAAAATGTGATTCCTATGCCTAAAACATCAGCTTACATTGACCCTGATGTTTTGTATCATAAACCCTATATGATTTATCATAGCATTCCTGAGATTTTAGCAGCGATTCAAGAGTCATTTCCTCTCCCTGTGATTGTCAAAAAAAACTCGGGTTCTTGTGGTAAAAATGTCTTTCTTTGCCAAGATATGAGAACCGTTCAGCAATCAATGGAAATCATATTTAATCACCATGATATGAATTATGACTCCGTAGCCTTAGTCCAGGAATATATTGAGATCAAAGCTGAATATCGGGCAATTTTCTTAGATGAATCTTTGGTATTGTTATATGAAAAAAATATTGAATTTGCTCAGTTTACTGGCAACCTCAGTCCTTTGCACTGGGAAGGAGCCAAGGCTTTGCATATTGTCGATGCAGAGATCATAGCGATGCTCGAAAACTTTGTGAAACCTATTTTTTCTGTTCTGCAAATTGGCTATGGAGGGTTTGATATTGCTCTTGACAAATCGGGCAAGTTATGGTTAATAGAAATTAACTCAAACCCCAATTACGGGATCTTTATCCGAGATAATTCAGAAGCGATTGTGGTGGGGGTGTTTGAGAAGATGTTGATGTCTTTGATGTCTAGCTGCTCTGGGAGAAAAAACTGATTGGAGATCTAGAGATGGATGGTAATCGGGAAACCATCAACCAGGTTTGGGAAAAAATCGGTACTGAGTTAGGACTACCTTGGTTAGAATTACCTCCCTGGCATCATTTTGAGATCCTCGAGTCTACGAATCAAACTCTGTGGGAACTTTTAGAGGAAGGGGCAGTACCGGGAACGTTTATAACGGCGACGAGACAAACCAGTGGGCGAGGACAATGGGGGAGACGATGGCAATCTGAGCCAGGGGGATTATATCTCTCTTGGGCGATCGCCCCCAACCTCCCCACCGCCCAAGCAATCCTCCTCACCCTCAGCAGTGCTTGGGGAATTGCTACGCTCTTGCGGCGCTATGGTTTCCCCGTAGCCATCAAATGGCCCAATGACCTAATTTTACGCGGACGAAAACTGGGGGGCATCCTCACAGAAACCCGAATCCACCAAGGCATCATCACCCAAGCCGTGATTGGAGTTGGGTTAAACTGGGCTAACCCTGTACCAGAAACAGGAATTACTCTGCAAGAGGAATTCTATAGGGATGGAAACCCTGGAGAGTTCTCTTTAGAACATCTATTGGCTCTGACATTGAGAGGCTTAGTCTCCGGATTAGAGGCGATCGCCCAGAACAAAGGAGCAGCTTGAATCCCAGTCAAATCTACCTAGATGACTCAAAAACTATGATAAAACTTGTCAGGAGGCCACTAATCCCCTAAAAATTAGACCAGTGATTGTGAAAACACCTAAACTACAACCGATTCAGATGAGCGCCCAGAAGACCACCCCAACCGCCAGGCAAGCACCCACCCCGTCTCCGAATGCTCGCCTCTTTTTCCAACTAACCTGTCACCGCTCCCTGCTGATGCAAGGACTGGGTTGGTTAGGGGCCCTAGGGCTACTGAGCAGTAGCATGATCTGGACTCCTAATCAAGTCTCTGCCTACGAACAAGATCCCACCATTGACTCGGTGGCTCATGACAGTACGGCTCAACCGGAATGGACTCCTGAACCGACGGCTGACAAACCGGAATGGACTCCTGAACCGACTGCTTACGAACCGGAATGGACTCCTGAACCCACCACCTATCAATCCGAAGTCATAGATGATGCTGCTGTCCCCGTGGTGATCGAAGCAGCCCCCCTTTCTTATTCGGCACAAGACTTGATGCCTGCATCTGAAAGTGGTGGGGACTCCTATATTGATGCCTCCACAGACTTTGAGATGGCAGCCCCAGAGGCGATCGCCGCAGAATCTCCTGCAGTGATTGTGTCTGAGCGCTCTACTGGCTGTGAAGCCGTGATCGAAAATGGGGCCGTGATTGATGCGGTGTGTGGCTCGGCTGCTGCTGCGGCTCCTGTGGCAACAGAACCTGAACCCGTAGACATGACTGCTCCAACGGCTTCTCAACCGATTCCCGCTTGGTCTGTGGAAAATTATCAGCCTGTAGCGGGGAGCCAATCGGCTGATGCGGGCGATCGTGCCGTGGAGTCAGCCCCCCCAGGAGTAGGGGGCACAACGGCGAGTGGTCGGTCTTATTTTAATGCCAGAAAACCCCTGGGGTTGCCTGGGAATGGCAATGTGAGTTTATTGTATCCCTTGGCGATTCCAGCCCAAATTACGTCCCATTTTGGTTGGAGACTCCATCCGATTTATGGGGAGTGGAGATTACATAGCGGTACGGATATAGCGGCAGCAACGGGAACCCATGTGTTAGCTGCTTTGGGGGGACGGGTGGCGATCGCCAATTTCCTCGGTGGTTACGGCTTAACCGTTGTGATTGAACACAATAACGGCACTCAAGAAACCCTCTATGCTCACTTGTCTCAAATCTTTGTCCAACCCGGCGATGAAGTTGCTCAGGGGACGGTGATTGGGAATGTGGGTAGTACGGGGAATTCTACTGGCCCCCATTTACACTTTGAACTGCGACAACAAACGGAAGAAGGTTGGGTGGCAGTTGATGCGGGCGCACAGTTGGAATATGCGTTAGCACGCTTAATCCAATCTTGGGAAACGGCTTCCGCAACTCCCTATACTGGGGGAGGGTTCCCACTGGCGGAGAAACTTCCTGCCCCAGAGTTATCGGCGGAAGAGCTTCCCTATGTGAATATTCGCTCTTAGTCCTAGCTAGTAGGGGTACACCTAGGAAAGTACCCCTTTCTACAGATAGCCTTGTTGGGCGAGGAAATCGTGGGTGATGGGTTCTGCCCTCTGGTGGTGATCCTCCTGCTCCGTCGCAGGGCGATCGCGTTTAAGGAATTGTTCCACATATTTGCCTAAAATATCCCCTTCAAGATTGACCAGATCCCCTGGATGGAGATAGGCAAGGTTGGTTTCGTGAAAGGTTTGAGGAATAATGGCGACTTTAAAGGTGGTGCGATCCTGCAGCGAAGTCCCTTCCTGAACGCATTCAGCAATGGTTAAACTGATCCCATTGACAGCGATACTGCCTTTGGGGACTAGGTAAGGACTAATTCCTAGGGAATTGACCCTAAAAACCATTTCCCAGGCGATCGCCTGTTTCACAACAGAGACTAACTCCCCCGTACCATCCACATGGCCGGTCACAAAATGACCTCCCACCTTGCTGCCAACTCGCAGAGAAGTTTCCAGATTCACAGGCAGCGATCCTCCTGCGGAGTCGCTTCGCGATCGCCTTCCTAGAGTGGTTCGACTCAGGGTTTCTGGAGAAACAGCAGCAATAAACCCTTGCGGTAGCACCGTTTCCACCGTCAAACAGACTCCATCAACTGCCACACTATCCCCTAGGGCTAAATCAGACAAAATGCGCCCTCTCCCAGCAACAGAGCAGATAATCTGGACTTGATAGGTATTCAGGAGCGTTAAACTCCCTAGGGCTTGAATTAATCCGGTAAACACAAGTGGATGCCAAATGTTTAAAGGTCAGCTTAAGATGAGAAAGAGATAGATTTGATCTAATCTATGGTCTAATTAGGATAATCGATTTTGAGGTAGAGAATGCTGCACGTGGCAACTGAAATCCTTCAGTTAACACCAGATCTTTTCTATAGAGCAACGCAGCCCAATGATAAGCGTATCCCTTGCCAGAGAGTGATCTAGAGGCTTTACCGATGATTGAAATGAGAGTTGCTGGAATTGCATTAGATGCTGGTACCCGTAGCCCGATCGTCCTGTTGAAGGACACCACAGACCGCCGTGCCTTACCAATTTACATTGGTCAAGACCAGGCCAGAGCCATTATCAATGCCCTCGAACGCCAAAAGCCCCCTCGACCCCTCACCCATGATTTGATGGTGAATATGCTGGAGGCTTGGGAGATGTCCCTAGAACGAGTGGTGATTCACTCGCTGCAAGATAATACGTTTTATGCTTTGCTCACGGTACGTCATGGGGAGTCTACTCGCGAGATTGATGCTCGTCCTTCTGATGCGATCGCTATCGCTCTGCGCACAGGAGCAACCATTTGGGTGATGGAGGAAGTGATCGCTGATGCGTCAATCCCCGTGGATCAGGAGGCGGATGAGGCAGAGCGAGAGGCATTCCGTAATTTCTTAGCTGGTTTGCGTCCAGAAGATTTTGCTCAACGGGGTAAAGGCCATTCTGTCAATGGAGAGTAGCGGCTCAGGTGCATTATCGGCGTTTCGGTAAAACGAATCTCCAGTTATCCGTATTTTCCCTAGGTACGATGCGCTGCCTGGGATCGGCGGAAGGGTTTCACCAGACTCTGGTGCAGGCGATCGCCGCAGGCATTAATCATCTCGAAACCGCTAGAAGCTACGGCCAAAGCGAGATCTATTTAGGCAAATCCCTCACTCGCTTAGACCAAGAATCCCTCTATCTGACCACAAAACTGCCGCCAACACCCGATCCGAAGATCATGGCAATCTGGATTGAAGAATCTCTCACCCGCTTGGGAGTCAAGAAAATTACTAATTTAGCGATTCATGGGATCAATACTTGGGAACATCTAGAATGGATACACAGCGATCGCGGGTGCATGACAGCAGTATGGGCCGCCCAAGAATCTGGTAAAATTGACCACATCGGCTTTTCCACCCATGGCTCCCTAGAGTTAATCCAAGCCACAATCAATTCAGGTTTTTTTGAATTTGTCAATCTCCACTATTACTGGTCATTCCAGCGCCATAAACCTCTACTCGAATTAGCAGCACAACAGGATTTAGGGGTTTTTATTATTTCTCCGGCGGATAAGGGGGGACGACTCTATACCCCACCCGCAAAATTGAAGGAATTATGCTCTCCTGTTTCCCCTTTGGAGTTGACCTATCGGTGGCTGTTGAGCGACGATCGGATTACCACCCTCAGTGTCGGACCAGCCAATCCAGAGGAATTAACTGGCATCGTCGCTAGTGGCACTTTTCCCCTCACTCCAGCAGAACAAGCCATCTTCTCCCGTCTCGACACCCACCAAACCACTACCCTCGGCTCCACCCAATGCCATCAATGCTATCAATGTTTACCCTGTCCAGAAAACATTCACATCCCTGAAGTCCTGCGCCTCCGCAACCTGGCCTTAGCCTATGACATGACTGAGTATGGCCAATATCGCTATAGTATGTTTGAAAAGGCTGGCCATTGGTTTCCGGGCAATAAAGCCTCCCGATGTACCGAATGTGGAGACTGTTTACCCCGATGTCCCACCCAGCTAAAGATTCCCCAACTGCTGGCTGAAACTCATACCCTTCTGCAAGGGAAATCAGGACGGCGATTGTGGGAAAATGATTAAACTTCCCTATCTTTCTGCCCAATGTTACAAAAAATTGCCCTCATTGCCCACGATAGTAAGAAAAATGACATGGTAAACTTCGCGCAAAAACACGCGAAGCTCCTCTCTTGCTACCCGTTAATCGCTACCGGCACCACGGGAGAGAGGGTGCAATCGGCTACAGGATTAAGCGTAGAGCGAATGTTATCAGGGCCCCTAGGGGGAGATGCTCAAATTGCAGCTCAGGTAGCGACTGGTCAAATTAGAGCCGTAATTTTCCTGATTGATCCCTTGTATGCTCAACCCCACGAACCGGATATCAATGCCTTATTGCGAATTTGTGAAGTCTATAATGTGCCCTTAGCGATGAATTTGTCTACTGCGGAAGCAGTGGTGACGAGTTTGCGTCGTACCCGTAAAGCCCATTTGATTTTTAATCCGGTTTCTGGTCAAGGTAATTCTCAACAGGATCTGTTATTGATTCGCCAATTGCTAGAACCTTATTTTCAGTTAACCGTATCCATTACTACACCAAAAGATGAACCGGAAGTCTTAGCGAAGGAGGCGATCGCCAACAACGTAGATGTAGTTCTCGCCTCTGGAGGAGATGGTACGGTATCTGCGGTTGCTGGAGCATTAATTAACACCAACATTCCCCTCGGAGTGATTCCCAGAGGTACAGCCAATGCCTTTGCCAATGCTCTCAATATGGTATCTAACCTCAATCCCATTCGCAGTGCCTGTGACGTAATTATTACCGGAATGACTCGTGTGGTAGACGTGGGATTATGCAATGGCAAACCGATGATTTTATTAGCAGGAGTGGGCTATGAAGCAGAGATGGTGCAAAAAGCCGATCGCGAAGCCAAAAATCGTTGGGGTCCCCTAGCCTATATTATGGCAGGCTGGACACAGGTACAAGAGCAAAAATTATTTGACGTGGAATTAGAAATAGATGGCATTTTCAAAACCTTTCAAGCGGGTGCCATTACCGTTGCCAATGCCGCACCAGCCACGTCGGTAATGGCGCAAGGAATGGGTGAAGTCATTCCCGATGATGGGTTATTAGAAGTAGTCATTATGACGGCGGCGACTAAGTTGGCAACCGTGAAGGCAATCATTGATTTATTTGGTTCTGGCTTAACCAAAACCCCCCTGCAACAGGATGATACTCTGGGAGTTCGTACTAGGAAAGTGAAAGTAACTACCACACCTCCACAAAAAGTTGTTTTAGATGGAGAAATTATCGGTACCACACCGATTGAAGTAGAATGTATTCCCAAGAGTTTAACTGTGCTTGCGCCTCCAGGAAATCAGGGGGTGGGTTCCTTTCTCACCGAGGCTGAATCAATGGAGACAGTGGACAGTTGATGATGCGTAAGGAGGGATTACTGATTACCACTGATCATTAGTTTTAAGAAGGAGTGAGTGTTTTTTTCGGTAATTCTTGCTGATAGAGTGTCCAGAAATAGAGCGATCCCACGAGAGTCAGAAAGAGGAGATAGGCAGCAATTTGTACTAGGTAAAGATGTTCTCGATAGCCGAAAAGGGCTTTGAGGAGAAGGCCGGGAAATCCATGATCGGGTAGAATTTGGGAACCATCCCAAACGAGAGGACCGAGAAGACAGGAAGAAGCTGTACTGAAACACCCAGAGGAGGTAAGGGAATGAAAGGCTACCCATTGAGTGTAGGCGCTGTCAAAGTGGGCGAGGGCGGATAGGACTAATCCGGCGATAATGAGCAGGAGAATCATACCCATGATTTGAAAAAATAAGCGAATGTTGATTTTAATGCCGCCTTGAAAAATGAGAATGCCGAATAGGATGGCGAGGGCTAATCCGAGGATTCCTCCTAACCAAGGGGCAATGCCTTCTTGAAAGTAGGAAAGGAGAAAGACTACGGTTTCAAATCCTTCTCGGAGGACAGCGATTGAGACGAGGGTAAAGACGGCGATGCCAGCTTGACGATTTTGAGTGAGGGCAGTGTGGAGTGAGGTTTCGATTTCGGCTTTGAGCGATCGCGACTGTTGTGTCATCCACAATAACATCCAACTGAGCATGGCGATCGCAATTGTTCCCAATATCCCCTCTAACAAGGGTTCAATCATCTCCTCATACTGGGGATACGCCTGAGTGATCCCTTCGATTCCCCAGGTTAATCCGCTGCCAAATAAGACACTCCCGCCTAACCCTGCAGCGACTCCCCCATATACCCACGAGTTAAGATAGCTTTGATTAGCTTTGTATAAACACGCTAAAACCAAACCAACCACTAAAGTTGCCTCAAATCCTTCTCGCCACGTTACCAGCAAGCTAGGCAATATACTTGTCCACGCCATAGTTTTCTTGATTGAGCACTGCTGGCAAAATTATACTGTGATTCACTCCTGTTCTCGACGGGCAATAAAGTGTAATCATTTTTTAATACTGTGCTCCCCTGGTATGGCAATTAATGGTTAGGAGAGTTGAGAGGCGATCGCCTTCCCTATTTTATCCCCACAGGGGGCATTGTCAGCCCGCTCCCAATCCGATTCACTAGAAACTGAATTCTATAGAGCAGATGCGGATATTCTATGGTCAAGTTTTCCTTTAAAACTTTGGCAGGTTACGGTTTAATCCTCAGTAGTGTCATGGGGTGTAGCACCTCACCCTCACCCCCGCCCTCAGCAGCCTCCCCAGTCAATCAGGGAACCTTAGTTTTTCGCGCCAATGGTGAAGATTTTGTCCGTCAAGGATTTGTTTCTAAAGATGGTTGGCAAATCCAATTTAATCATCTCTATATTAGCTTAGCAGAAGTCACTGCTTATCAAACCGATCCCCCGTTTAATTCAGAAGTAGACCAAGAAATTAAAGCCACCCAAACGATTCTTTTTACTCCTGCTAAAATAGTTGATCTTGCCGCTGGAGATGAAACTGCCGAGCCAATTTTAGTTTACGAGCGCAATGATGTCCCCCCAGGAACCTATAATGCCCTATCCTGGAGAATGGTAGCAGGGACAGAAGCACCGGCGGTTGGTCATAGTCTGGTGTTAGATGGTAGGGCGGAAAAAGAGGGCAAAAAAATTAGTTTTATTGTCAAAATCAACCAAGAATATCAATATAGTTGTGGGGAATTTGTGGGCGATGAAAGAAAAGGGATTGTTATGCCAGGGAAGTCTGCCCAGTTAGAGGCTACGTTTCATTTTGACCATATCTTTGGAGATGGGGAAGCAGCTCCAGATGATCCCATTAATACCGGTGCGTTAGGATTTGATCCCTTAGCAACATTAGCCTCTAATGGCATCCTGGAGATAGAGGAGACAATGCTACGAGAAAAATTGGCTCCTGAAGACATGAAACGGCTCGAAGATACCTTACAATCTTTAGGTCATGTGGGGGAAGGTCATTGTCGGGAATCTCAGATAATTCACCAAAAACATGAGGAAAATTAACGGTAGGAGTATACCCATGGGTGTGTCTAGGCAAATGGTATTAAAAGGGTGGGAAAAAGTGATGAATGGTAAGAAAGTAATTGGTTTAGGGATTTGGTTGGTTCTAGGAATGGCAGAAATGGCGATCGCCCATGGTGTACGTATTCAACATCACATCACCTCCGCTGTAAAACTCCAGGCTACCTATGACTCTGGAGAACCTATGGCGGAATCTCAGGTAACTATTTATGCTCCCAACAACCCAGAAACCCCCTGGAAACAAGGACTGACTGACCCTCAAGGCGAGTTTATCTTTATACCAGAACCCCATCAGACAGGCAATTGGACAGTAAAAATCCGCCAAGCTGGCCATGGTCAAGTAATTACGATTCCCATCGAGAAACTCATAGCGGCAACCCAACCGATAAGCGTTCCAGTATCTCCTGCTACTCCCCCCTCAGCTACCTCTAGTGTAGAATCATACAGTCCCCTCCAAAAAGGAGTCATGATCGGTTCTGTTTTCTGGGGATGTGTGGGAACAGCCCTATTTTTCTGGCGGAGTCAGTCAAAAAATGCACATTCCTGACGGTATTATCCCTCCCCAGATAGCCCTAGGAGGATACGCAGTAGCCGGAGGACTGATGGGGTGGTGCTTAAAACAAATTGAAAAAAGAAATCATCCCCAAGAAAATATTCCCAAAGCCTCCTTACTCACCGCCGCCTTTTTCGTCGCCTCCTCAATTCATATTCCCGTTCCTCCCGCGAGCGTGCATTTGGTTCTCAATGGATTACTCGGTGCCATTTTGGGTTACTATGGATTGCCAGCGATCGCGATCGGTCTCTTCTTTCAAGCAGTCATGTTTCAGCATGGTGGACTATCCACCCTCGGCATCAACACCCTCCTGATGGGCATCCCCGCCCTGATCGCAGGTTATATTTTTCGCCTACGATTAACATTAGGTTTCCAAAGACCATTGTGGACAGGCATCTTTGGGTTTCTTGCCGGTAGTATAGGGGTAGGACTATCCGCAACTTTCTTCTTTCTCCTCATTTTCCTCACCTTACCTGCTGATGTGGATCGGGCGATCGAACAAACAGCCCTGAAAGGATTAATTATTGCCCACATTCCCCTCATTGTGCTAGAAGGCATATTTACCGCCATGGTTACCATCTTTTTACAACGGGTAAAACCAGAACTGCTAGAAAAATCATGAGGTTAGAACTCGATACCTATGCCTATCTCCGCTCTCCCCTCCATCGTTGGGAACCGAGATGTAAGTTGATTAGCTTAATGGCATTAATCTTTGCTTTTTCTGCCATTCATTCCCTCATTTTATTACCCCTGATGCTGGGGATCACCTTGCTATTGTATATACTCTCTGGCCTGCCTTGGTCATTTCTAGGGAAACGCCTCCGCTATCCCAGTTTTTTTCTGATGGGAATTGTACTCTTTTTGCCCTTCAGCGCGGGTGATACCATCCTCTGGCAATGGGGAATCCTATCGGTGCGGTGGGAAGGATGCTTGGCAGTGCTGATTGTCAGTACCCGATTTTTTTGTATCTTAGTGGTGGTCTTAATTCTATTTGGTACAGCTCCCTTTTTAATCATGATGCAGGCAATGGGACAGTTGGGGCTACCGCCGCTCTTAAGAGATATGATGGTTTTAACCTATCGCTATCTGATTGAGTTTGGCGATCGCCTCGCTACCCTGAAAATCGCCATGCACCTACGAGGGTTTGATCCTCATGCCCTCACTTGGCGACAAATACAAACCCTGGCTTCCCTCACCGGAACCCTCTTAGTGAGCAGTTACGAGCAATCAGAACGAGTTTATCAGGCTATGCGTCTGCGGGGATATGGCCAAACTTTTGGTATAATGAGATGCCCTTCATCTCTTCACTTATGGGATTGGATCGTCAGTGGGGGAATCGTGATGGGTGCAATTAGTTTGGCGATCGCTCAATGGGCGATCGATTACCTTCTCTAAAATATCCTATGTCATCTCACACCCCGGACTCACCCTCTCCCTACCAACTCGATATCGCCCGCATTGGCTGTATCCAAAATTATGGCGCTCTCATTGCGATTCAACCACACACCCTAAACATCATCTCTGCCAGTCAAAACACCTCCGATCTCCTCGGAGTTGCTCCCGAAGATTTACTGGGCAACTCCCTAGAACTTTTAATTCCACAAACACAATGGCAGCCATTAGTCAACAAATTACCGCCATCTCCCAGTATCCCCATCTCCACCAACCTTAAAATCGGCGATCGATCTCTTCAAGGATTAATTCACCGTAACTTAGACGGACTGATTATCCTAGAATTTGAACAAGACATGGCATCTCCCACCCTAGAGGTTTCGGAAATTCTAGAAACAGCTCAAGCCGTCAATAAAAAAATCAAAGCGGATTCTAACTTACTCAAAACCTGCGAAGCAATGGCGAGCGAAATGAAGCGCCTAACTGAATTTGATCGCGTCATGATCTATCAATACGATCCTGACTTTAACGGCAAAGTCATTGCTGAAGCTAAAAATTCCGAACTATCCCCCTTTTTAGACTTGCATTTTCCCGCCCAAGATATTCAAGTGACCTTAGAAATTCTAGAAAAGATTTGGGTGAGATTTATTCCCGATATTAGCGTGGATACTGTTCCTTTATTGGTGACTCCAGACTGGCAAGAATTGCCCTCCTTGGACTTAACCTATTCTACCCTACGAGGATGTTCTCCTTGTCATCAAGAATATCTCCACAATATGGGAGTTCGGGCTACTTTAGTTTTTTCCCTCAAACAAGAAAACCAACTCTGGGGATTAATTGCTTGCCATCATTATAGCCCTAAACTTGTTCCTTACTCCATCCGCAAAACAGGGGAATTTTTATCC
Source organism: uncultured bacterium (assembly GCA_964616725.1). Classification (GTDB taxonomy): domain Bacteria; phylum Cyanobacteriota; class Cyanobacteriia; order Cyanobacteriales; family Desertifilaceae; genus Roseofilum. The sequence goes on along the minus strand of CAZTRW010000021.1, from coordinate 6,718 downwards.
CAACTCTTTTCCGCAGAACTCATCACCAAAAATGACTATGAGATTTATGAATACCGAGTAGAATCTAGTAGCATTCAATCTCAACTCCTCGCTTTTATGGGCCGGGATCATACCTTTGTTGATGGCTTAGTTAACCATCAGCCCAATCTATTAGATTTAGTATCAGCCCAAGGTGCAGTCATTTTTTGGAATGGAGCCTATACGCGCATTGGTATCACTCCAGAAAATCAGGAGATTTATGATTTAATTGAATGGCTAGATCGGCATCAAGAAGAGGATGTTTTTTACACACAAAATCTGGCTAGCGTTTATCCAGGCTCAGGATCGTTTGCATCAATTGCTGTGGGCTTATTAGCACTACATATCTCTCAAAAAAATTATATTCTCTGGTTTCGTCCTGAAGTTCTCCAAACAGTGACTTGGGGAGGCAATCCCTATGAAACCTTGGGAGAAAATTTAGATGAACAGAATGCTATTGTCCTTTCGCCTCGCCGCTCTTTTGAAGCATGGAAAGAAGTGATCAAAGGTAAATCTTTACCCTGGAAGTCTTATGAAATAGAAGCAGTGCATCAATTGAGAAAATCCTTGATTCATGTGATCTTAAATCAAGTAGATGAACTGTCAAAGTTGACTCAGGAATTAGAACGTTCTAATGCTGAATTAGAAAAATTTGCTTATATTGCTTCTCATGATTTGCAAGAACCACTGAATCTGATTGCTAGCTATGTAGAGTTGTTGGAAATGCGCTATCAGGAGTTGTTCGATCAAGATGGCAAAGATTTTCTGGGTTTTGTGGTGCAAGGGGTTAGTCATATGCAAAGCTTGATTGATGATTTGTTGGCCTATTCTAGAGTAGGTAGAAAAGGAGAAGGTTTTGGGGTAGTGAATGTGCAGGAAATTTTGAGGCGGAGTGTCAATAATTTACAAGTGCGGGTTGCGGAAACTGATGCTGTCATTACTTACGATCCTTTACCAACTATTGTGGCTGATTCGACTCAACTAACGCAGCTTTTTCAGAATTTAATAAGTAATGCTCTCAAGTTTCATGGCAATCGCCCTCCTGAAATTCATGTGGGAGTGAAACATCAGCCGGGAGAATGGCTCTTTTGGGTGAAAGATAACGGCATTGGGATTGATCCGGAAATGAGCGATCGCATTTTTATTATTTTTCAGCGTCTCCATACCCGCGAAGAATATCCCGGTACGGGGATTGGCTTGGCAATCTGTAAAAAAATTGTCGAGTTCCACGGAGGACGGATTTGGGTCGAATCTCAACTGGCTCAAGGTTCTATCTTTTACTTTACCCTGGCCGAACTCAGCTTATAAAGCTTACGCTATCTAGGTTGTGGCCTGAATATTTGACAATCTCAACTGGGATGGTTAATAATATTAAAAATAATTAACTTTTCTTAATTAGAAAATTGTGTAAATAAAATGACTAACTTCAGTAAAACCTATCAGATTCTCATGGTAGAAGACAATTTAGCTCATGTCCGCTTGATTCAAGAAGGTTTTAAAAACTCTAAAGGCTCTTACCAGATTAATTCGGTCGATAATGGAGTGGATGCGATCGCTTACTTACGTCAACAACCCCCCTTTACTGAAGCTCCTCGGCCCGATTTAGTCCTACTCGACTTAAACCTGCCGCGCAAAGATGGTCGAGAAGTCCTTGCAGAAATTAAAACAGACCCTCACTTAAAACATATTCCCGTCTTAGTGCTAACCACCTCGAAACGACCCGAAGATATTCAACAAAGCTATTACTTACACGCGAACTGTTATATTCATAAATCTCACAACCTCAAGCAACTGTTCCACCTGGTAGAGCAAATCGAAACCTTTTGGTTTCAAACCGTGGCTCTTCCTATCCATTAAACCCTCTTTTTTGGGGAATTTATTAAGTTTTGTTAAAAAGTAATAATATTTATTTTATTTTCACCAAATCTTTGCAAAACCTTAAGAAACTAGCGGAAAATTGTGGCAGAGACAACTATTGTGATATGAGGGTGAAATGCTGTGGAAACCGCCTTGATTCGCATTCTATTAGTTGAAGATAATGGCGCAGAAGCTCGTCTATTACAAGAGCGTTTAAAACAAGCTGCCTCAGTAATCTCCGAAGTCGTCTGGGTGACACGGCTACAAGAAGGATTAGCCGAGCTGAATCACCGCTCTTTTGATGTCATGCTCCTCGATCTGAGTTTACCAGATTCTCAAGGTTTAGAGTCCCTAAATCCTGTGATCAAGCGATCGCCAAGCTTACCCATTATTGTCTTAACCAACAATACAGATAGCACCTTAGCCGTAGAAGCAGTCCGCCAAGGGGCCCAAGATTACCTGATCAAACGACAAATTAACCCAGAACTCTTAATGAGATCGCTCCGTTATGCCATCGAGCGCAAACAAGCCTCAGACGCGCTGCGAAAGGCAAACGAAACCCTAGAGCATCGAGTGATTCAGCGCACGGCTGACTTAGCAGAAACCAATCAACGTCTTACCCAAGAAATTGGCGATCGCCAAAACCTAGAACGAGAACTACAAGCCGAAAAAGAACTCGCTCAAGTTACCCTCAACTCCATTGGTGATGCGGTCATTGTCACCAACATGGATCATCAAATTCAATCTCTTAACCCCGTCGCCGAAACCCTCACTGGTCTTAAGAATGAGACCATTCAGGGGCGGGCCCTGATCGAAATTTTTTCCAGATCCGAAAATATCGATCAACAACTGATTGAAACGCTAGTCAATCAAGCCCTACAAACTGGACAAATCATCAAAGTTTCCAACTACATTCTCTTTCGGAAAACAGACCGACAACAATTCATTATCGAACTCTCCATCGCACCGATCCGCTTAAAAGGCGATCGCCTCGCTGGAGCCGTCATCGTTTGCCGAGATGTCACCTCCACCCGCAATCTCGCCCATCAACTCTCATGGCAAGCCAGCCACGATCCCCTCACCGGCTTAGTCAACCGCCGCGCCTTTGAACAATGCCTACAAGCCTCCATCCTTGAAGTTCACCACTTAAACCAGCACCACGTTTTATGCTATCTCGACTTAGACCAATTTAAAATTGTCAACGACACCTGTGGACACGCCGCCGGTGACGAACTGCTCCGACAAATCACTGGACTCCTGCAAAGTCGCATTCGCAAAACCGACACCTTAGCCCGATTAGGCGGTGATGAATTTGGCTTATTACTCCATTATTGCTCCCTTGCCGAAGGGCAAAAAGTCGCCCAAAAAATCATCGAAACTATTCAAGCCTTTCGCTTTGTTTGGGAAGACAAATTTTTTACGGTTGGGGTGAGTATCGGCTTAGTACCCATAGATAACAGTATCGATCATGAAAATGCAGCGCTTAGCGCCGCCGATACCGCTATGTATGCTGCTAAAGACGGTGGCAGAAATCGCATTCACATTTATCAAATTGAAGATCGAGAAGTCCGGCAACGACAAGGAGATATGCAGTGGGTTTCTCGACTCACCAGAGCACTAGAAGAAGATCAATTTTGTCTTTATGCTCAAAATATTCTCCCCCTTGATCCAGACTTGAAAACCAGACCCTGTTGTGAGTTATTAATTCGCCTGGTGGATAGTCAAGGAAAATTGATTCCACCGATGGCATTTCTTCCGGCTGCTGAACGCTACAATCTGATGCCAGCCATTGATCGCTGGGTGATTCGCAAGCTCTTTAGTGAATTAGGCGATCGCCTCAACCAGACTAACTCCGGTAAATACCTGCGTCACTTAAAACCCATCTACATGATCAATTTATCGGGAGCCAGCTTTAATGACAACTTATTCTTAGACTTTCTCAAAGAGCAATTCTGGCTCCATCACGTTCCTCCCTCTCTCATTGGCTTTGAAATTACCGAAACCGTAGCTATTACTCACTTAAACCAAGCCGCCAAGTTTATTGCCGAATTAAAACAATTAGGCTGTCAATTTGCCCTGGATGATTTTGGTACAGGAATGTCCTCCTTTAGCTATCTCAAACAATTACCCATAGATTACTTAAAAATCGATGGCACATTTATTAAAAGCTTAATCAACGATCCGGTCAATCGAGTCATGGTTGAATCGATGCAACGAATCGCTAATGTCATGGGACTAAAAACCATTGCTGAATCGGTAGAAGACCAAGAGATTTTAGCCCAAATTAAGGAATTAAAAATTAACTATGCTCAGGGATATAGCATTGACAAACCCCATCCCTTTTTGTTCGACAAAAACCAACATTTTAGCTATTCTCAACTAGCCTATTAAGGTTTGACGCTTCTGTGACTTTGCTTTAGGGGTTGAACCTGAGCATTTTCAGCAGGCGATGAGGGAGAGGAAGGGTATCTGAAAGGTTAACCACAAAGGCACAAAGGACACAAAGTGATGATGTTTAATTCTCAGCGAATGTCTCGGATGACGGCGGTGCAGTCGCCGATTATTTCTAGGGTACGTGATTTGATGGTGGCTCATCCGGGGACGATTTCTTTGTCCCAAGGTACAGTTTACTATCATCCACCGCCAGCAGCGATCGCCTCTGTATCTGAATTTCTTGCTCATCGAGATCACCACAAATATCAGGAGTTGTTGGGGATTCCCCCTCTGATTGAGGCAATTACCGCCAAGCTCCAAGAGGATAATGGGATAGAAATTAGCGATCGCCTGGCGATCGCCATCACTGCAGGCAGTAATATGGGATTCTTAAATGCCATCTTTGCCATCACTGAGCCGGGTGATGAAATTATTCTGCAACTCCCCTACTATTTCAACCACGAAATGACTATTATGATGGCTAATTGTTGTCCTGTGGTGGTAGAAACTGATGAAAACTATCAGTTGGATCTTGATGCCATCGCTCAAGCCATTACTGCTAAAACCAAAGCCATTGTCACCATTTCACCTAATAATCCTACAGGCGCAGTTTATCCCAAAGAGGACTTACAAGCCGTCAATCAACTTTGTCGCCACCATGGGATTTATCATATCAGTGATGAAGCCTACGAATACTTTACTTACGATGGCATTAAGCACTGTTCGCCCGGTTCTTTTCCTGATAGTGATGACTATACCATTTCCCTGTATTCTTTTTCCAAAGCCTATGGACTTGCCAGTTGGCGCATCGGATATATGGTAATGCCTTTACACTTGCTCAGTGCTGTAGAAAAAGTCCAAGATGTTAATCTGATTTGTCCCCCAGTTATTTCCCAATATGCTGCCTTAGCCGCAGTGCAGTCAGGGAAATCCTATTGTCAAGAACAGATTCAGGCGATCGCCTCCGTACGAAAATCAATTTTGTCCTCTTTACAGACCTTATCTGGTTCCTGTACAATCGGCCCAGCTAACGGCTCATTGTACTTTTTTCTCAAAATCAACACTAATTTAGACTCCTTTGAATTAGTCAAACGTCTCATTCAAAAATACCAAGTCGCTGTCCTCCCCGGAACTACTTTCGGTCTCCAAAAAGATAGTTACTTACGAGTTGCCTATGGTGGACTCCCCCCAGAAACCATATTAGCCGGAATTGACAGATTAGTACAGGGTTTATCTACCCTATTATCTGAATAATTCAAGATCAAAATAAACCGATTGATATTGGATTTGCCAAGATTGTCCTAGAATCGCTACAGCCGCGACCGTATGCACAGGGGAAGGTAAGGAGTATAATGACCAATTTGGGTGAAATTTTCCGGTAATATCGATAATTCGAGCGCCCTTTTCATCAAGGTGAATGGCAGCTTCTTCGAGTCCGGCTAATCCTTCTCCTAGAGCTTTGAGATAGGCTTCTTTATACGTCCAATAGCGAAAGAAAAGTAGGGGCTGTTCTGACATGGGAGTTTGGAGAATATGTTGATATTCTGCGGGTAAAAAGAAGCGTTTAGCGAGAGATTTTAAGTCCTTCAGAGGACGGATAGATTCTATATCAATTCCCAGGGGAGTATGGCGGGCAAAGCCATAGACTGCTTGACCTTGTGAATGGGAGAGATTAAAGTGTAAATCGCAGACTGGAAAGGCTAAATAGGGTTTGCCACGAGAGGAATAGGCAAATTGAACCTGTTGAGGTTTGAGATTTAAGTATTGCCCTAACAGAAGGCGTAAAATGCCTCGTGCTAGGACGAAATGATGTTGATGTTGGGGAAAGTGGAATCGCTGCGATCGCTCCCTTTCATCCGCCGATAAAATCCCAGTAAAATCTTCCCATTGGGTAACCAGATCATTTAAATTAGCCCAGCGAATATACACTTGAGAAGGCTGCAAATTAAATTCGCTCATGATTCCCTATTCTACCCCATTCCCCAAGTTAAATAAAAAAGGAACACTTTGATGCGATTCACCACCAATCACCAACACTTTTGGCATTTGCGCGCCCCCATTACGCCAAGCCTCAATTGCCTCTTTTTGCAGCACCAGAGCGCCCCCCTGAGCCTTGAGTGTTTCTGCCAATAACCGTTGTGCTTCCGCTTTTCCCTTGGCTCGATTCACCTCAGCTTGTGCCTCTTGTTCCGCTTCCTGAGCTACATAAATCGCCCGTTGCGCTCGCTGTTCTGCAATTTGTTTTTCTTCTACCGCACGGGCAAACTCTGGGGAAAAAGTCAAGTCAATCACGCTGGTGTCTAAAATAATAATCCCATATTTTTTCAGCCTTTCTCCTAAAGCTAAATCAAAATCTTCTTTTAATTGAGCACGTTTAGTAATAGACTCTTCTACCGTTCTCACAGCGGCA
>CAZTRW010000020.1:0-28396 GCA_964616725.1 uncultured bacterium | reverse complement strand
ACCGTTCCCAGGTGCTCGCGCTGGAGCTTTGCTGAAGGGTTGTGGTCATTTTTTTTATGATTGCTATTGGATTTTCTAGGTTCTGTGAGAGTTCGTTTGCCTCTCATACTTTTTATATTAGAGGAGTTTGTTTAGTTTTGTAAATATATTTTAATTTGTTTATTCTTATCACTCAGATAAGTTTAAATTATTAATACCGAATCCTGGGATCGACGTAGGCGTTGAGGATATCAATGACAATACTGGCGATGACCACGATCGCGGCGAAGAAGACGACTACGCCTTGTACGGTAGAGTAATCGCGATCGCTAATCGCCTCATATAACCGATTCCCCAAACCCGGCCAAGAAAACGTCACCTCCGTCAGCACCGCTCCTCCCAACAGCGCCGCCAGCGTCAACCCTAAAATCGTAATCACCGGAATTAGAGCATTCTTCAGGGCATGAGCTAACAGAATCCTCACTTCGGGAATACCTCTCGCCTTTGCCGCTTCCACATAATCTGCCTTCAGAGTTTGTTGCAGATTCACCCGTACAATCCGTTCAAAAATTCCACTGAGCAACAAACCCAGCGTCAAAGAAGGCAAGGCTAAGTGGTGAAGAGAAACCCCCAGTTGCACAAGATTGCCTGTCAATAGACTATCAACAATATAGAGACCTGTAGGGCCTTGAGGCGGTGTAGTGCCCAGAGAAAAGCGAGTTCCCAAGGGAAACCATTGCAACTGTACGGCAAAAATCAGTTGTAAAACCATACCTGCCCAAAAGGCAGGAACAGAATAGGTAATGATACTAAACAATCTAGCGCTTGCGTCTAGGATACTATTCGGTCTTGCGGCGGCGATCGTCCCAATAGTAATACCGATCGCCAGTGCTACCATCATACTCAATACCGCCAACTCCACCGTCGCCGGAAAATGTTGCCCAATAATCTCCCAAACTGTTTGCCCTCGACTGGTGAGAGAGGTTCCTAAATCCAGCCGTAATAAACTCCCCAGATAATTTAAGTATTGCAGTCCCAATGGTAAGTCTAGACCCAATTGTTGCCTCAACTCCGCCTTCGCTTGCGCTGACGCTCTGGCACCATAAATGGCATCGACTGGATCACCAGGAGTCGCCCTCAGTAAGAGAAAGACTAACGTGACAATTAGCCAGAGCATGAGGGGAGCGAGGAGCACACGAGCCAGAATATAATACTGGAGAGCCTTAGAACGGGACATAAAATCAGTAACTTAAAATCAGTTGCTTAACCAGTCCCTATTTTAGGCGCGATCGAGGCTTCAATCACTGAGAATTTCTAGATCAGGTGTTCCGATGAGAGACTCCATAACCACTAATCCTCCCGAAACTTGGTATATCCTCAAAACCCCTGAAGGTTATTGCGAAATTGTCCGTAGCTTACCGAATCAGAGAAAAGGCACCGATGATGAATCAGTGCCTGAGTATTGGGGACCTTTTTCCTCGAATTCAGAAGCCTTAGCGAAACGAGTAGGATTGATTCGCGCCCGGCGATGTCAGCCAATGTAGATTAGCCTGGGCTACCAGATTTTTTGGCAATCTGTTGATTGAGGATTTTGAGAGCTTCCGCATATTGAGGATCGGCTACTGTACCAATCAGATCTCGGTTTTTGACCAATGCATTTTTCTGTTCCTCTGTCAATTCCACAATGACATCGGGTTCAATGCCTAGTTTATTGATATCTCGACCATTGGGGGTGAGGTATTTGGCAATGGTGACAGCTAATCCGGCACCATCAGCAATCGGTTGTACGGATTGTACTAAGCCTTTGCCGAAGGTTTTTGTGCCCACAATAATTGCTCGTTGGTTATCTTGTAAGGCTCCAGAGAGGATTTCACTGGCACTGGCGGAACCGCCGTCCACTAAAACGACGAGAGGTTTATCGGTGAGGGGGCGATTGTTGGCTCGTTGCCGTTCAGTTTCTCCTTGTCGGTTCACGGTAGAGACGATCGCCTCCCGACCCGGTAGCCACATTCTGGCGATCGCCACGCTAGAATAGAGCAGCCCCCCAGGATTAGACCGTAAATCCAAAATATAGCCCGATACCCCCTTTTCCTCCAACGCCTCAATCGCTTGCCGCATTTCTTGAGTGGCCGGAGAACTAAACTGAGTTAAGCGAATATAACCCACATCATGGGCAGGTTCATCACGATAGCTATACCGCACCGGATGCAGTTCAATCCGCTCCCGCTTAATCGGGAAAGTAAACTCCTGATTGCCGCGTAAAATCGTCAGTACCACTTCCGTATTCACCGGACCCCGAATGAGCTTAACCGCATCATTCACATCCATCCCGGCAGTCTCCTTACCATCAATCTTAATGATGAAATCTTGCGCCAAGATTCCTGCCTTAAAAGCAGGAGAATCCTCAATAGGAGAAACCACCACCAATTTTCCGGTTTCTTCATCCATAGAAATCTGAATTCCTACCCCCGTCAGTTCTCCAGAAGTATCAATTTGCATATTCCGGAACTCTTCTGGGTCCATAAACCGGGTATACGGATCACCTAATTGCTTGAGCATTTCCCGGATAGCTTCATAGGCTTCCTGTTCCGAGGTATATTTGCGTTTGAGGTAGTCAGTACGAATCCCTTCCCAATCCACCTGGTTAAAAGTGCCATCAACATACTTATTGTTGATAATTTGCCACACTTCATCTACCATTTCTTTGGGACTATCCTGGAAAAAGGCTTGGCCTCTCAGGTGGATGCCTGCGCCCGCCACGGTGACAGCAGTTAGCATCACTGCCGTTGCACCTAAAACAAGTCCGCGTGTAGTTTTCGTCATAAGCTTACTGAACCGGGAAATCACTTTAGGAGGAGTTAGGCCCAATTTAACACAACCTTCTCTATTACCAGTCTAGACAGAACTGAGGGATGGTCATTGGTTTCCTTATGCTATCTTGTTTTATCCAATTCCGGGCCATTTGTCATTGGTTGGGAGTTTCCGAGGGATCAACCCAGCGTCCATCTGCTTTAATCAAGTCAATGAGTGCTTCCACTCCTTGATCTTCAGGTACTTTCTTAATTTCTTCTTTACCACGATAGAGGGAAATATAGCCGGCTTGTTTGCCAACATAGCCGTAGTCAGCATCTGCCATTTCTCCTGGTCCATTGACTATACATCCCATGACGGCGATATCTAGACCGGTGAGGTGTTTAGTTGCTTCCCGGACTTTATGGAGGACTTCTTCTAGATTAAACAAGGTGCGTCCACAGGAGGGACAAGCCACGTACTCCACCATGGTTTTTCGTAAGCCTAGGGCTTGAAGGATGCTGTAGCAAACGGGAATTTCTTTTTCGGGCGCTTCGGTGAGGGAGACGCGGATGGTATCGCCAATGCCTTCGGCGAGTAAGGTGGCAATACCTGCGGTAGATTTGATACGCCCGTATTCTCCGTCTCCTGCTTCTGTTACGCCTAGGTGGAGGGGGTAGCTCATGCCGAGTTCGTCCATCCGTTGGGCCATGAGTCGATAGGCGGCTAACATGATGGGGACTCGTGAGGCTTTGAGGGAGATGACGAGGTTGTAGAAATGGAGGGATTCACAGATACGGATGAATTCTAGGGCGGATTCTACCATGCCTTCTGGGGTATCTCCGTAGGTAAAGAGCATTCGTTCTGCGAGGGAGCCATGGTTGACTCCGATTCGCATGGCTTTGTTTTGCTCCCGTAGGGATATGACGAGGGGTTCTAGGGTTTGGCGAATTTTGTCGCCAATTTCGGCGAATTCTGCTGGGGTGTATTCGGTGCGGTTGGGTTTGGGTTTTTCAAAGACGTATAGTCCTGGGTTGATGCGAACTTTGTCTACGTGTTTGGCTACTTCTAGGGCTATTTTCATGCCGTTGTGGTGAACGTCGGCGACGAGGGGGACGGGTTGATAGGTTTGTTGGAGTTTTTGTTTAATTTGGCTAAGGGCTTGGGCATGGGCTAGGCTGGGGACGGTGACGCGCACGATTTCACAGCCGATTTCGTGGAGTCGGCGGATGGCGGCGACTGAGCCGGGGATGTCGAGGGTGTCTTCGTTGATCATGGATTGGACGACGACGGGATGTCCGCCACCGATGGTGATGTTGCCGACGGGGACGGGACGGGTTTTGCGGCGGGAGATGGTGGCGATCGCTACGGGTTGGGTTGGGCTTAGGTTAGGATTGGTTAGGGTTTGCATACAGGATCTTGGGGACAGATAGCTGTCACTAGGGTCTCATATTCTGGCTTTTGTGGAAATAGGTTTTGAGGTTAGGATTCTGGGGAGTCGTCGAGTACCCATTGGGGAGGAGCCATGCGTTTTTTTTGGAGGGCTGCTTCGGCGATCGCCAACATTTGGTCTAAAGAGGTTTCTTTGATAAAATTAGAGGCTTGATGGACATACTCCAGATGGGGACACTCATTCCCTAAAACACATCCGTTGACACAAGCTTCCGCACAGTTGATCTCAGAGGGCATTTTCCTTATCCTCACTACACCTGATCTAGGATACCTTACCTGATTTTCCCAGTTGGTTCATCCTGTTCTCCCACCTCCGCTTAATACTTTGTGTGCCCTGCTTGATCTCAAGCGACTTTCGACCGATTTATCCTTGCCAGAGGATTTGAGATATGCTATAATTGGTTCCCTACGGACGTATAGCTCAGTTGGTTAGAGTACATCGTTGACATCGATGGGGTCACTGGTTCGAGTCCAGTTACGTCCATGCCAACTACAACAAGGGGATTGAGAGGGGGAAACTCTGAATCTCTCTGTACCAAACAGAGAATCATTTTGTTATCTAGCGATCACAATTCGTAACCTTCTGTTCCCTCTGAGCATGAAAAAATACAGGGAGGACTTGTGTTTTTGGAGCGAACTCATGAGATATCCCAAATGGTTCCCTTATCCGCGTTGCTGGTGGCGATCATTCATAACAAAGTTCCACTAAAAAAGTTTCACGAAAAATTGACCCAATTGACATAGAACTAGAAAAACTCAAGCGAAAAATGAACCGCAAGTCAGATTAAACGTCCATACCCTAGAACATTCTTTCAAAGCAGCATCCACGTCAGACTCAAAGGTTGAGAGAGTCTCTTAACTGATGTATTGTTAACAACTGTTAGCAAAAAGTATCGGATCGCGCCATCCTATCCAGTTATGAACTATCGAAATCCCGCACCGACTGTTGATATTATTATCGAGATGATTGACCGACCGGAACGGCCGATTGTCTTAATTGAACGTAAAAATCCCCCGCTGGGATGGGCGATTCCGGGAGGATTTGTCGATTATGGGGAGTCGGTGGAAACAGCGGCGATCCGGGAAGCCAAGGAGGAAACTGGGTTATCGGTGGAGTTGGTGGAGCAGTTCCATGTGTATTCCGATCCTCAGCGCGATGCCCGTCAACATACGATTTCAGTGGTGCTGATTGCTACGGCGATGGGAACTCCCCAGGCAGCAGATGATGCGAAGAATTTGGGGTTGTTTGAGTTATGGCAAGTACCGTCTCAGTTATGCTTTGACCATGACAGCATTTTGAAGGATTATTGGATGTATCGTAATTACGGATTGCGTCCTCGGTTATTTTAAGGAAAGTGATGATGACTCGGAAGATTATTTATACAGATCGCGCTCCTGCTCCTGTGGGGCCGTATAATCAGGCGATCGCCGCTACTGGTGAATTTTTATTTGTTTCTGGTCAAATTGCGATCGATCCCACCACTAACACGGTTCTTTCTACGGCAGATGTCGCCGCGCAAACTGAACAGGTGATGAAAAACTTACACGCCGTCCTCGCTGCCGCTGGCACTACCTTTGAGCAAGTGGTTAAAGTCACTATTTTCCTCAAGGAGATGAATGATTTTGCCACAGTCAACCAGATTTATAGCCAGTATTTTCCTGCGGATACGGCTCCGGCTCGCGCCTGTGTAGAGGTTTCCCGCTTACCGAAAGATGTTCTGGTAGAAATTGATTGTATTGCTTTAGTTTAACGAGCGATCAAAAGGGATAAAGTCGGAATCACACCACAATGCACACCTAACTCAATCGTGACTCCGACTTGAGCATTCCCTACGCAGAGCGTTTGCGTAAACCACAGCCACCCAAAACAGTCGCTACCCCCAAACCTAAGAGCGTCGCTGGTTCCGGTACAGCAGTAGCCAGACGGAAGTTAACGCCGTCTCCTGTGCCATTCCCAAAGTCATAGCCTAATTTCAGAGTAATCGATTCTACATCCAAGAAGCTGTAGGTTTGGAGGTTGCCGTTTGACCCTTTGGGAATATACCAAGGATTGTAGGTCTGATTAATTGCGAGAATACCAGTTTGATTGTTCCGCTCAGTATCAAAGAAATCAACAAATAGTTCAGAGATGACTTCCTTGAAGTAGAAGGTATAGGTGCCCACTTCCAGTTGTCCATCTTCTTCTGTCTCTTCTACTGGACGATACCAAAAGCCTTTAGAGTTGGTTCCGGCATCACCTTGTTCTAGGTTAACACTGCCATAGTTACTGGCACTACCGAGAACATCGTCAACGAAGAGGCGGCTGCGGCTGCCAGTGGTGGTGTCTGTTTCGCTGACAATTTCTTTAATCATACTAGGGAGCGAAATACAAGTGGTTAAACATCCTAAGCCAACTTCTACTTCTCCTTCTTCTTTGGGAACTAAGCTACCGGCAAAGGCAGAAGAGGTGAGGAGGGTGGCAGCTAGGGTAGCAGTAGTTGCACTGAGGGTGAGTTGGGTGAGGGAGTGAGTCATTTGTGTAATCTCCTAGAACTGGTGAATTTCTAACTTGTCTCTATCCTAGACAAATTTCAGGAAAAATATGTAAAGGAATGAAGAAGTTTCCGCAATTTTTTTTAAAGATTTGATGAAATCTTTGGTGGCGCTTCTGTAAAGGTTCTGTGAAAGTACTGAATTTACAGAGGAAGCGATCGCTGTATTTTGTAAGGATATTGAGAATATATCCGTTTGAATACGGATATGTTGTTGGCTGAACATAGATTATACATGGCTTTGAGGTATTTTTTTTATCTTTTGAGGGAAAAACAAAATCACTTAAGAGGAGATCTACGGAGATCCCCGTAATTATCGGGAAGGGGATTAATCGGGATCGTGTTTGCGGTAGCGGGGAGGGTGGCGATCGCCCAATTTAGCCTGCTCCACATACCATCGATACCATTCCTTAGAGCTACGAATCGCCAGCCAAAGGAGCAATAGGGCAATCAACCCTCCCTGTTGAGGAGCATCAAAGGCAAACAACACTAAAAACACACAGAGCAAATCCTGTAGCAACACCGCCCAGAGGGGGAGTCCTCGGAGACGATAAAACCATCCCGCTTGCACCAGTTGCAGCACCAGGGCTAACAAACCCCCGACAGCACCAATGATCCAGATCATCCAGTGAGGTTGATCAACAGTCGTCTGGGCGATCGCCATTCCCATGATCATCCCCACCAAAGGACTAAAAACCACCTGAATCAACTGCTGTACACGCTGACCTAAAAGTTGCTTTGGCGCAACCAGCTCAAACAGAGACCAACTCACCAGCACCCCTAAAACCACTTGAGGCGGAATTGAAGATAGAATAGGAACACGAGACCATAAAGAATCCCCATGTAACAGACCAATCACTAACAACGGTAAAGCAATTCTCAGACCTGCCGATGCAGACGCAGAGAGAGCAGCTAAAAGCTCAACCATAAATTATCCACTTGCTTAATCTAAAAGCGTCAGTTGAGGAGGGGGTAGTTTATTCACCCTCTCTCTCAAAACTTGCCGATGGGGAACGCCTAAAGTTAGTCTAACAAAAGAGATTGGAGACATAACCGATGGAAATAGAAACGGCAAAACCAGACTTGATACTCATTGTTGATGATAATCCTACCAACATTAAAGTCCTCTTTAGCTTCCTCAAAGACTCAGGCTTTCGGGTTTTGGTCGCTAAAGATGGAGAAAGTACCCTCGAAAAGCTCCAGGAAATTACCCCTGATTTAATTTTATTAGATGTGATGATGCCCGGAATTGATGGCTTTGAAACTTGTCGCCGCATTAAAGCTTCCCCTCAAACCCAGGAAATCCCCATCATTTTTATGACTGCTTTATCTGACACCGTGGATAAGGTCAAAGGTTTACAAGCCGGAGCAGTTGATTATATCACAAAACCTTTTCAACAAGATGAGGTGTTAGCCCGCATGAATGTTCACCTCCAGTTACAAAAACTCACGCGCCAGTTCAAAGCACAAAATCAGCAATTAAAAGAGTTAACGGAACAGTTAGAACAACGAGTAGAAGAGCGCACTGCCCAACTATCGGAGTCTTTACACCAACTGCAACAGGCTCAAATTCAATTGATTCAAAGTGAAAAAATGTCAAGTTTAGGAGAGTTGGTGGCGGGAGTTGCCCATGAAATTAATAATCCGGTGGGCTTTATTGCCGGAAATATTAGCATGGCGGTGGAATATACGGAAGATTTGTTTACTCACCTTAAGCTTTATCAGAAAGAATTTACAGAACTAAGTGAAGAGATTAAAACTCATGCAGAAGAGATCGATCTAGATTATTTAATGGAGGATTTACCTCACCTTCTGGCTTCTATGGAGTCGGGAATTGAGCGAATTCGGAATATTAGCTTATCCTTACGGAATTTCTCTCGATCTGATAGCAACACCTGTACAGATATGGATGTTCATGAAGGTCTAGAAAGTACCTTAATGATTTTGAGGCATCGACTAAAGGCGAATGAACAGAGACCGGAAATTCAAATCAATAAAAACTATGGAGATATTCCTATTCTGCATTGTTATGCTGGGCCGTTAAACCAAGTATTCATGAATTTAATCGCTAATGCCATTGATGCTTTAGATGAGCAAAATGAGAAGGAAAAGAAAACCTATGATCAAATTAGAGCTTGTCCTAATGAGATTACTTTAACAACTAAAATGGTGGGTTCTGGCCAGGTGGAAATTAAAATTAGTGATAATGGCCCGGGAATTCCAGAGTCAAAAATTGAAGAGATTTTTGCTCCTTTTGTCACCACTAAACCTTTGGGTAAAGGAACGGGTTTAGGATTATCAATTAGTCGCTCGATTGTAGTTGAGAAACATCATGGATCATTGCAGTGCTATTCAGAAAGTGGGAAAGGAACGGAGTTTGTGATTCAAATTCCTGTGAAACAGGAATCAGGGGAGTAGTACCAGGGGGAGGGATCGTGAAAATTTTATTGGTTGAAGATGATGAAGCCCTGGCAGAATGGCTAAAGAATGAACTGACAGATCGTCATTATTTAGTTGATGTTGCTGTCAATGGAACTGTCGGATGGCAATTTGCTGAAGGAGTGAGTTACGATTTAATTTTGCTGGATGTGGGGTTACCTCAACTGAATGGGATCGAGTTTTGTCAACAACGACGGAAAAAAGGCGATCGCACTCCCATTTTACTAATAACAGCCCAAGACTCCAACCACCAAAAAGTCACAGGTTTAGATGCCGGTGCTGATGATTATCTGATTAAACCCTTCGATCTCACTGAACTCCTCGCTCGCATTCGCGCCCTACTGCGCCGGGGAAATGATACACTCCCTCCAACACTCACTTGGGGTAATCTGCACCTTGATCCGAATAGCTGCCAAGTCACTTACAATGAGTGCCCTCTCAAACTCACTGCCAAAGAATATGAACTCCTAGAATTGTTTCTGCGCCATCCCCAACGGATCTTTAGTCAACGTGCCATTATCGATCATCTTTGGTCTTTTGATGATTCACCATCAGAAAGCGCTGTGCGTACCCATGTTAAAAGTTTGCGCCAAAAACTCAAGAGAGCAGGAGGGAAAAATAACTTGATTGAAACTGTCTATGGTTTAGGATATCGCCTGAATCCCTTGGAGCAAGGGGAGAATGATCCGCCTGTTTCTGAGCCGATAGAGAAAGTGCCAGAGATTGATCCTGCTTTTCTGCCGATTTGGCAACGCTATCAACAACAATACGGCGATCGCCTCCAAATAATCCAAACTGCCCTAGAAGAACTACAACAAAACATACCCAATCCCTCCCATCTCGAACAAGCCATTCGTGAAGCCCATACCCTCGTTGGTTCCCTCGGTAGCTTTGGCTTAACCCATCTATCGGAAATCGCCCGCCACATCGAAAGAGCACTCCCCACTGCCAATGCCAACACCCTAGACAAATTAATCCCTCAGTTACAAGAACTCTATCAAGGCATTACCCAAACCCGAGGCAACGCCACCCCAGAAACCCCCTCTCCCTATGTACTAATAGTGGCAGCCGATCCTCAACTCAGTCAATCTCTACAACAAGAAGCTTCTCGTACTCACCTCAATGCTAAAATCGTCCCTACCCTTAGCCAAGGCAAAACCACACTTACTCAGCAGTTGCCTAACTTAGTATTACTAGATTTATCTCTACCTCAAACCTCTCTCTCTGCAATCATGACATGGGTGACAGAACTAGCCCATTATCAACCTGCCATTCCTGTCATTGTTTTAGCCAATGGAGATACACTAGAAGAGCGCGTGGCAGTGGCTAGATCTGGAGGTCAAGGTTTTTTACCCAAACCGATTTCTGCTCAACAAGCAATTTCCTTTTTGCACCAATTTTTAAAACCCCATCGCCTCCAATCCCCTCAACTCCTCATTGTTGATGATGATCCCCAACTTTTAGCCTATCTCCAACAGGTGTTAGCCCCTTGGGGTTGGGAACTGGATCTGATCAGTCATCCTCAAGATTTTTGGCAAATTCTCCAGAAAAGTCAACCCGATTTAGTATTACTAGACATTGAAATGCCTGAGATTAGTGGCATTGAACTTTGCCAAGTTCTCCGCAACGATCCGCAATGGAGGACTTTACCGGTGTTATTTCTTTCCAGTCACCGAGATTCGGAAACTATTCAACAAGTTTTTCGAGCTGGAGCCGATGATTATATCCAAAAACCGATTGTAGAGTCCGAGTTAATTGCTCGTATTCTTAACTGTCTGGAACGACGATAATAACTGGGCAGCTTGTTTGGCAAAAATAGAAAAAGCTGGCGTTTCCGTTTAGATAAATACAACCTTAATCTTAGCAACTAGGCAAAAGGTAAAAGGTAAAAGGTAAAAGGTAAAAGGTAAAAGGTAAAAGGCAAGGGTGAGTCTTATTGAGGGTTTAAGGCTTTTCGGCTGTCGCAGACCTGAAAAGGATGTACCTCATAGCAGCGCGAAGCGCTGTAGTTATTTCTAAATGAATCTAGGGATAGATAACACTCTCTATCATAAGCTTAACGCAAGTTACGTTTCTTTACATTTGTAAATTTAAGCTTTACTTAAGATTTTCTCCCACGGGACAAGGTGTTGCCTGGGAACGATTGATAGATGTATCATAATAGAACAACTAGCATTTCCTGACCTCAAGATTATGGATTGGCAACCGGGGAAAGTAATTGACAAGAGGTACAAGATTGAGAAAGTCCTGGGTGAAGGGGGGTTTGGCATTACCTATAAAGCCAAACATCTCCATCTCTCCGTCACTCGCGTGATTAAAACCCCCAGGGCAAAATTTCATCAGGATGCCAACTATGCCGGGTTTGTGAAGCGCTTCCTTCAAGAGGCGCAAACCCTAGCAGGCTTAAAACCCCATCCTCACATTGTGCAGGTGCATGACTTTTTCACCGAGCCGGATGAGAAAATTCCCTGTTTGGTGATGGAGTTTATTGAGGGGGAAAGTTTATACACTCTGGTGCAGCGTCGGGGGGCACTCCCGGAAGCGGAAGCTATCCGCTATATTCAGCCAATCGGCAGTGCGTTAAGCCATATCCACAAAACCGGGTTAGTCCATTTCGATGCTACGCCGATGAATATTATGATTCGCCAGGATAAAACCCCCGTATTAATTGATTTTGGCATTGCGGGCGATTGTCCCCCTAGCACTTTCTCTTTCGCGTGTAATCCGGCGTTTGCCCCTGGGGAGCAGTTGTTCGGAGAGCGGAAAATTACGGTAGATGTCTATACCTTAGCAGCAGGTTGCTATTATGCGGTGACGGGAAAGTTGCCTATCCCTGCTGGGCAACGGATGCAGAATGTGAAATTCATTGAGCCGAAACAGCACCAAGCCATTAGCGCTAATTTGAATGATGCCATTGTCTGGGGGATGGCTTTGGAAGCAAAAAACCGCCCCCAGTCGGTGCAGGAGTGGTTATCTTGTTTTTCGGGTGTTAAACCGCCGCACGGGGATGGTTTGCCAGGGGATGATTTAAAGTCAGAGCGGGGGGTGGACTATACTCGCTTGCAGCGACTGTTGCAGCAGCAGAGATGGAAGGATGCGGATGAGGAAACCGCCCGCAGGATGCTCGAAGCAGTGAAACGGCAAGAAGAGGGGTGGTGGCGTGTGGAAGATGTGAAAAATTTTCCGCGCACTGACTTGAGAACTATGGACCGATTATGGGTGAAATATAGTCAGGGTAAATTTTGTTGGAGCGTGCAAAAGCAGATTTGGCTTGACTTGGGAGGAAAGCTGGGAGAATATGAGAGAGATACGTGGTATAAATTTGTAGATCGCGTCGGCTGGCGTAAAAACGGTGGGGGGTTTGGTTAAGACCGAAAACCAACTTTCTTTTACTACGAAACACCGCAAACGCACTATCTCTTTCCTCTTCTCTAGACTCTAGCACATAAGGGTTTCCCAGCATTCATAATTATTTCTAATCAATCTCATCGCTACGGTATTCTTACGTTTGCGGATTTCATTACCTGCCATGAATCCATGTTCAATGGAGCGAGGAGCCGAAACAATGAACAATGAACGGCTGGTTGCCTCTAAATGATCGATAAAAAGTAATCTAGAATACAGAAATTAGACCTATTTTCTGAATTTAGACACACGAATCCTATCACCCGCCCCATTCATCAGTAATAATTGTCTAAAAAGTTGGCGACATGGGCAGGGTTATAACAATTGGCTAACATAAACTTTTCCGCCACTGCCACCACCTCTGGATTATTTTGTCGCCATTTTTCATATTCCTCCCTCGCCTCTTGCTCTCGTTGGCTCGGCTGTTTCTTCTGCTGTTTTTTGTTAGCATTCGACTTATTTTTGCGCGTCAACTTCGGTAGGAGTTTATTGCCCCAATAAAAAGGTTTAGTTTGTTTTTCCTTCGGCTGATACTGATGACAAAACTGGCGATATTTGCGGCTACACTCTTCCAAATCTTCCCCCAAAGCCAAAAACGCCGGATGCCAAGTGGTGATGCCATCATCTCCTAAGCGCTCATACACCCCATAATTACTAAAATCATAGAAAAATCCCGGTTGCATATTCGCCGCTTTGGGATTAGCATGAATATACCGAATCGTGTTGAGAGCGCGTCGGCTATCAGAGGTGAGAAATTCCGTCTTATGGTAGCGTTTCTCCCAAAAATGGCCGCAGCGTTTTAACATCCGATTAAAACACATGGCAGAATACCAATTGAGATAATGCATAATTTTGGGAATATCCCCAGCATTTTCCGGCTCAATCAAATAGTGAATATGATTGGACATAATGCATAAACTATAAAGCCTAAAGTGATATTTGAGAATGGCTTTTTTAAGGATATAGAGAAAGACTTGACGGCATTCTAACCGGGTTAAGCGAAATTCCCGATTATTACAGCGCACGGTGATATGATAACAAGATCCAGACATTTGCAGCTTACAGCGTTTTGCGATGCTTGTGGACATTTGATCTCCCTCAATCCTGCTTAAAAAGGGGGAGTAAGAACTCCCCCCTTTTTCTGGTAGTGTCAGCGAGTAAAATCAAGGTTCTTCTTCGCAAACGCTGCGTAATAGTTCTCTAGAAAACAGAACCAGACGGGGTATGCCTAGAGCAGCAATTTTATCCACATCGCTCGCCCTTTTTCCCTACAACTGCAATTTCAAAATCTCAGCCGTAATTGCCAAACTTTCCTCATACAAAACATCTCGCCCCCAGCGCTGCAACTGCTGACTCATCATCTCCTCCGCCTTTTGATCCGAAACCGAAGTTACCTGCTCCGTGCGGCAAGACTGAGCACTTCCTCCCGCCTCCATCCGCATACATCCTGTTGTTTCCGAACACAAAATCGTACAACAATTCGCCCCAGGATGACTAGAATTGAGGAAAACCCCCACCAAATCTCCGGGAATTTCCCCCCAATCTGCCGTAGGAATTCCGGCTAATTCAGCCGTAATGATCCGATTATCGGGCCCAGTCAACTGAATGCGAATAATCTCATAATCTCCTCCTTCTTCTTTATAAGAAATCGGCCGCCAACCCAAGCGACTCGCCAGCCAACCTAAAAACATCAATGCTTGAGCATCATTGCCTTTTTCATAGTCAATCGTCACTTGATCAATATCTCCCAAAGACTCGCGCCGCTCTGGAGGATCAAACGCCGCCGCTGTTAATTCCTGCCAAGGATAAAATCGATGCCAATTTAAATCCGCAATATAGGTTTCCGACTCAATTAAATGGTGAATTTTCAGCAACTCCGAAGCCGGATCGCTAAAATAACAAGAATCCACCACAATACAATTGGCTTGCTGCGCCAAATGCTGAAACAAAGGTTGCTCTGGATTGGGGGTGGCTTTCCACCACACAAACTTAGGCAAATCAGGAATTAACAAAGAAGAAATCAGATCCTTCACCCGTTCCAAAGCTTCCTTAGTGCCTCGCAAGGTAATATATTCACAGCACACTAAAGTCGTACTGGTACTTTTCTGAATCGGGCAATAGGCAGACACCTGAGCCGTTACCCCCTGATCTTCGCCCAAAACGGGACATAAGGTAATGATACGACAAGGATTCTGGGAGGCGATCGCCTCACTCACACTCGACCCTCGCAAATCCACATTCCCAATCCCCTGCCGCTGCTCCACCGGCAAACCATCATACTCCTGACGCAACCGTTGCAGCGTCTCCCCATCCACACGACTCGTCACCCTCAAACCATACCGGATTTGCGCCTCACGAATCGCCCCCTTCGTCATCGGGCCATTAATCCCATCAATCGCCCCCTCATAGAACCCCAAAGCAGCCAGCAACTGCTGAAACTCCTCCGGCTCATACACCACCATACTAAACGTCGCCGCCCGTGTCGCCACCGGAGTCACCTTCCCCGTATTCTGACTCAACCAAATCTTATTCAGTTCAGTCTCAATCTCCAACAGAGAAATATCCTTCGGCCTTTGCAGAGTAACAATTGAAGTAGCCATAACTTAGATCATTGATAATAGGGTAATTAGGTAAGGGATCATCAATCATCAACATCAACTCTCCCCCGTCGAATATCCACTGAACTACAACCGCCGCCATCGACGACCATCTCGATTTAACAACAACTCCGCCTCCACAGGCTCCCAAGTCCCCGCCTCATACAGCGGAATCACCTCCGGTGGAGCCGGTGCATCCCAAGCATCCAAAACCGGCGTGAGCATCCGCCAAGAAGCCTCCACCTCATCCCCACGAGTAAACAACGTCTGATCCCCCAACATACAATCAATCAACAACCGACTATAGGCATCCGTATTCGCCTGACCAAATGCTCGATCATAGCCAAAATCCATATCCACAGACCGAGTTCGCAAAGAACTCCCCGGCGTTTTCACCTCAAAGCGCATCGAAATCCCCTCATTCGGCTGAATTCGCATCGCCAACACATTCGGATTCGCCTGCTTGGCTGCCGACTGAAACATTAAATACGGCACTTCCTTAAACTGAATAGCAATCTCGGATACCTTTTTCGGCATCCGTTTCCCCGTCCTCAGATAAAACGGCACCCCTTTCCAGCGCCAATTATCAATCTGCAACTTCAGCGCCGCATAAGTAGGCGTAATCGACTCAGGACTCGCCCCCTCTTCCTCTCGATATCCTGGCACCTGCTTCCCCTTAATCCAACCCGACGTATATTGACCTCGCACTGCACATTGATCCAAATTCGCCAAATTCGCCAAATGGGTTGCCTGCACCACCTTCACCTTCTCATTACGAATATTATCCGCATCCAAAGAATTCGGCGGCTCCATCGCCGTCAGAGAGAACAACTGCATCAAATGATTTTGTACCATATCTCGCAGGGCCCCAGAGGTTTCATAATATCCGGCTCGGCCCTCCAATCCCACCATTTCCGCCACAGTAATTTGCACATGGTCAATAAACTGGCGATTCCACAGCGGCTCAAAAATGGCATTCGCAAACCGAAACACCAACAAATTTTGTACCGTTTCTTTCCCCAAATAATGGTCAATCCGGTACACCTGTTTTTCATCACACACTTGAGTGACGACTCGGTTGAGGGTACGAGCGCTACTGAGGTCTCGGCCAAAGGGTTTTTCAATAACTAATCGCTGTTTTTTCGGGTCAACCAACATTCCGGCTGCGCCCAACTGTTGGGTTGCTTCCCCAAAAAATCGCGGCGCAACGGAGAGATAAAACACCCGATTACCTCTGGTGCCTCGTTTCACATCCAGTTCAGCTAATAAGGCTTTGAGATTTTGATAGCTTTCGGGATTATCAATATCACCAGGACAATAAAAAAGACCTTGAGCAAATTCTTGCCAGAGTTCTTCAGATTGAAGTCCACCACCAAATTCTGCCACCCCTTCGCGCATATGTTCTCGGAAAAATTCATGACTCCAATCGCGTCGGGCTACTCCCACAATCGTTAATTCTGGAGGCAATCGGCGCTCCAGTTTCATTTGGTAGAGAGCAGGGACAAGTTTGCGCTGGGTGAGATCTCCAGATGCACCAAAAATGGTGAGAATTTGGGGTTCAGGAATCCGGTCTTGTTGGAGTCCAACACGGAGGGGATTTTCTGTGAGTGTAACCATGGATAGTTGCTGATGGATAGTAGGTCTAATCTATGGATCAGGGTTGTTGTTGGTTGGAAGTGTTGCCGATAAACGATTCAGCTAAGTTTACATCTTCGGATGAGCCGATAATGAGTGGGGTGCGAGCATGGAGTTCTTTGGGGATGACCTCAAGGATATCTTGAGTGCCGGTACTGGCCCGTCCTCCTGCTTGTTCGGCTAAAAAGGCGAGGGGAGCCGATTCGTAGAGTAATCGTAGTTTGCCTTCGGGTTTTTTGAGGGTTCCGGGGTAGAGAAATACTCCGCCTTGAAAGAGGATGCGATGAAAGTCGCCGACTAGAGCGCCGCCGTAGCGGGCGGTGTATCCTTCTTGGCGATGAACGTAGCGCACATATTCGCGCACGGGCTCATCCCATTGCCAGAAGTTGCCTTCATTGAGACTATACACTGAGCCATGGGGGGGAATTTGGATATTTTCGCGGCTGAGGATAAATTCCCCTAAGCTCGGATCTAGGTTGAAGGAGTGGACTCCATTGCCGACGGAGTAGACGAGCATGGTGCTGGGGCCATAGAGGATGTAGCCTGCGGCAATTTGTTTGCGGCCATGCTGGAGTAAGTCTGAGGCGGTTTCATCTAAGTCCATGCCTTCTTGTTTGCGGATGGAGAAGATGGAGCCGACGTTGAGGTTGGTGTCGAGGTTGGATGATCCGTCAATGGGATCGTAAATGAGGGTGTGTCTGCCGATGGGGCAGTTTTCGGGAATGTAGTAGGGTTTTTCCATTTCCTCGGAGGCGAGGCGACAGACGAGACCACTTTGTTTGAAGACGGAGATGAATACGTCGTTGGCGTAGACATCCATTTTTTTGACGGATTCGCCTTGGATGTTGATTTCTCCGGTGAATCCGAGGACGTTTTCCATCAGTCCGGCTCTGGAGAGGCGACGGGAGATGAGTTTTCCGGCGAGGGCAATGCGATTCATCAGGGCGCTGAGATCTTGCGCGTCTGGGGAAAAGCTTTGGAGTTGCTGGAGCACGTGACGGGAGAGGGTGGTACAGTCTCGGTCTAGGGCGTGGGTTTGGTCGGCTGAAACATGGGCATCGGCCATGTGGAGTTTTCCTCCTTGAGCGATGGATGTTTATTATCTTAAGGAGGAGGGTTGGGGAATGGGTCTAACCTTAAGATCAAATATAGAAATTGAGTTTAGGGTTGGGTGGGCGATCGCCTCTGATGGTTTTGTTGATGGTTTGGTCGTCCTCTCTCAGGGTTCCTTGGGGTCTTGGCAAAATTGATCGTAAATTTTTATATTATAAGGTAATGCTCCAGTCAGTGATTGCACATCCTCAACGACTCTAATGTTAAATCTAACTTCTATCGTGATTAATGAGTTCTTAGTGAAAATCCGAGAAGGTTACCATCGTACCTATGGTGGCTATAAAACGGATTACGCTGATATTATTGTCTGGGCAGGGGGGATGGCGCTAGAGAATATTGCCAATAGCGATGCTCTTTATCATAATGTCGAACATACTATATTTGTGACTTTAGTCGGCCAGGAAATCCTTCGCGGAAAACATATTCGAGAAGGGGGGGTTTCTCCAGAGGATTGGCTCCATTTTATGATTTCTTTGCTCTGTCATGATATTGGTTATATTAAGGGGGTTTGTCGCCAGGATCGACATTCAGAGCGGTTGTATGATTCTGGGGTGAATCAAAATATGGTTCAATTGCCACCAGGGGCAACGGATGCCGGTTTAACTCTTTACCATGTGGATCGGGGTAAGCGGTTTATTGAGGAGCGTTTTGGGGGTCATAAGTTAATTGATGCCGAGGAGATTAAACGCAATATTGAGTTGACTCGATTTCCTGTTCCGAAGGATGAAGATCATGCGGATACGGTGAATTACCCCGGTTTGGTGCGGGGAGCGGATTTGATTGGTCAGTTAAGCGATCCTCATTATTTGCAGAAGATTCCGGCTTTGTTTTATGAGTTTGAAGAAAATGGGGCGAATAAACAGTTAGGTTATCATAATCCAGGGGATTTACGGAATAATTATCCTGCTTTTTTTTGGAATGTGGTGGCTCCTTATATTCAACCGGCGCTGAATCATTTGAAGTTAACTCAGGAAGGAAAGCAGGTGATTGCGAATTTGTATGCCAATATTTTTCGGGTGGAGCATGAGGCGGAAAGTGGTAAGTTTATTTAGGACAAGGGATGAAGGGGTAGGTGATTAAATGGATGTAATTCCAGCGATTGATTTGTTGCAGGGGTGTTGTGTACGGCTGTACCAGGGGGATTATGAGCGCAGTCAGGTGTTTGATGAAGATCCGATCGCGATCGCCCATCAATGGGTGGCTCAAGGAGCGCAGCGCCTGCACGTGGTAGATTTGGATGGCGCGAAGTCGGGTCAAGTGGTGAATCTAGAGGTGATTCGGGCGATCGCTCAATCCGTGCCTGTACCTGTGCAAGTGGGAGGAGGATTACGAGACTATGCAGGGGTGGCTAATTTGCTCTCCATCGGCGTGCAACAGGCGATTCTAGGCACAGTAGCCGTAGAAAACCCCAAAATTGTCCAAGACCTTTGTCAGGAGTTTCCAGGGCAAATTTTAGTAGGCATTGACGCTCGCGATGGGAAAGTAGCGACGAGAGGATGGTTAGAAACCTCGGAAGTATGGGCGGTTGATTTAGCTCAAACCTGTGCCCAAATGGGAGTCGCGGGTATAATTTACACGGATATTCACCGCGATGGGACTTTGCAAGGCCCCAATCTTCCCGCCCTACGAGAGTTAGCCTCAGCGGTTGATGTGCCGGTGATTGCCTCTGGAGGAGTCAGTAGTATCACGGATCTATTAAGTCTGTTAGCCTTAGAACCTCTAGGGGTAACGGGAGTGATTGTGGGTCGAGCTTTATACACGGGGAAGGTGATCTTAAAAGAAGCTCTACGGGCAGTTGGCCCGGGTCGATGGCAAGATATTCCTGTAGACTTTGATTCATCAGCGATCGCCTAAGAAGATCTGTGAGGTTTTCTCAACCAATCGGGACAGTATCCCCTATTTACCAGTCTTCTACATCCCCATCCTCAGTCCAATCATCTTTTTGGGAAAGGGGATAGGAGAGCGGTTCGGGTATTCTCGTGGGTGTGATGGGAGGTATCCCAGCAGCAGAGAGAGAAGAAGGATCAGACACAGAAGCGTCTATTTGTGTAAGAGGTTGAACAACCCGCTCAATGGCATCTTGAATAAAGGCTTTAATAAACTCATCGCGTTTATTTAAATGAAACTGACGCTGTACCACTTCTGTAATTCCCCCATCCCCCCAATCTTGATCGTGACGAAAATATTCAATAAAACTTTTACCAGCAATGCGTGTCAAGTAAGCTGCCGTGATGCCTTGAATTGCCTTGCCTAAAATCAAGGTAGTAATATTTAACTGCAACGCCGTCGTTACCAACTTCAGAGCACCTTCGACAATCCCTAAACTCGTTAAGGTTTTCGCCAGAGAAAAGGCTAACTCTCGTCCTCGCTCCATATTCAACTCGCAGCCATAAATGCGTCCCAACTCCACTACCATTTGAGCATTGACGGCTGCGGTTGCTAATAAATCGACTACAGGTAAAGGCGTAACCGCGATCGCCCCCGCTCCAATCCACTGAAATCGCTCCACCAGCTTATCCGCTTGCCGTTTTCGCTGACTATCCAAAATTCGCCGTGCCTCATCCCCGAGAGCGCTGGCTTGCATCAAAATGTTATCCGCGACCAAATCTTCTCCCTCAGCCCTCAGAACCGCAGCCAGACGGCGGATTAAGGGTAGAATTTGAGGGTCTGGAACCACTAAATCTCCCCCAGGTAAAACCACTGCTTGAGGATTCGCCGCAATGGCTAAGACATCATTGGGACTCATTTGCCCTTGTACCCGTTCTCGCAAGCGAGCCAGAATCACTTCCCGGTCTACTTCTGTATACAGATCCGTTTTATTAAAGATTAACAGCGATCGCTTCCCCATTTGAGCCAACACCTGCAACGGCTCATACTCCGACTGACGCAAATCATTATCCACCACAAACAACAGCAAATCGGCTTGAGTGGCCAACTCCCGCGCCATTTGCCCTCGCTCACTCCCCTCCATCCCCATCTCCAAAATCCCCGGAGTATCCGTAATTAAAATATCTCGATTTAAACCTTTTAACGGCAGACGATAGGTTTGCCCCGTTTGCGTCGTTCCCATCGTCGCTGCCACCTCACCCACCATTTGCCCCAACAGGGCATTAATCACGGAAGTTTTCCCTGCCGAACCCGTACCAAAGACAACCACTTGTAGATTACGACCTTGAAGACTCCATTCTATCTGACGCGATCGCTCTAACAAAGCCTCTCGCGCCACCCGATCCTGAATTTTATCCATCTGTTGGCGCACCGCCTTCAACGTTTCCGCCGCCGCCTCCTTTTTTTCCACCGGCACCCGCACCACCGTTGTTGGGCGTGCCTTCGCTCCCCTTCCCCCTGGGAACATCCAAGCATAGTACACTACCCCCGCCAACAACACAGCCAATAGCGCAATAATCAACAACAGTACTACCATTCCCAACAGAGGGGAACTATAGGAAACTTGCAAGTAAAACCAACGCAATGCGTCAATTAACCACAACATCAGCCCTAAAATCAGGCTAATACCAACAATCAAGATCAATAAGCGAGGCAGTGGCATAAAATTAAGGCTAGGTCAGGATAACCCCCTAGGAGGACGAAAAAATTTATGGGACTGTTTAATCAAATTTTAGGTGCAATTCAGAGTTCCGGTCAGCAGGGAGGATTAGGTCAACTGGGTGGTATGGTTGATAGTATCCAACAACTCTCTCGTGCGTCAGGTGCCAACCCCGATCAACTCCAATCTCTTCTCTCCGTCGTTGCTAGTTTCTCACGCTCTGCCCTACAAGAAAAACAAAATACTCAAGGAGAAGAGCAAGCACAAGCCCTAGTCAATCAGTATAGTGGTTTGTCTGCCAATCCCCAAGCGGTACAAGCCTTGTTTACTTTACCCCAACTGCAACAACTGATCCAGGTAGGGGCTGAAAAAACCGGATTACCCGCAACGACGATTGAATCGGTTTTACCGACGGCTGTGCCTCTTGTGCTGCAAATACTACAAATGGGGGCTAATCAGGCTGGCAAAAATCCTCTATTAAAGAGTTTCCTGGATGCAGATGGGGATGGGGATGTGGATATGGCTGATTTGATGCAGTTAGTCAACCGTTATCTTTAGCTGCCGAAGAAGCATTGCGTCAATTAATTCGGGAAAGATCAGAATAGATCCAATCTTGAATTTCATGGGCTAACCAAGCCGCTTCATTTTGACTCAGACCAGAGGCGATCGCATAAGTATACTCTCCCGTATAATTCTGACAGTGAACCTTCACCACAGTCGCATAGTTTTCATGATGAATAAACACCCCCATCATTTGCTCCATCAACCCCTGATGCGTCAAATAAGTCCATCCAAACAACTGATGCTCAATCTTAAAACCCTGGCGATAAAAAGAAACCGTCACATGGCTGGCAGCAAATAATAAACCAATGATGGTAACCCCCAAAGATCCAACCAAGAGCATCAGTACTGTTGGCATCAACACCATCAAACCCAGGAAAAGTCCCCGTGCCATCATCAATCCCAGAAAGATTATCCCTAAAGTTCTTAACGTATGACGCTGGAAACGGGAAGGAACCTCCAACTTTAAAGAATTAGGCAACCGCCACACCTCAATCTGGCTTTTTTGGGGTTTCGGTACATGACGAAATCCCTCAAACACTTTTACCTCAACGGGAGTTGCTTGAGCGTACAAATGCTCCAACGCTTCCTGAGCCGTGCTAAACCGTTTTTCTAAAGCAGGATCAGTCAAACGCTCTATCCAAGTAATTAGATGGGGATGGAGACTCACCCGCTCCTTAAACTGAATACGATTTTCCCGATGGGGGAGATCGGCGGGAGGAACCCCTGTAGCTAAATGCACCAAAGTTGCCCCTAATGCATAGAGATCCGATGCCGGAACTGCTCGTCCCCAAAATTGCTCTAAAGGGGCATAACCACTGCTTCCCACTACCGTAAAGGTTACTCCCGTCACAGCCGCTTTAGACTGTACGGCTCCAAAGTCTACCAAATAGACTTGCTGATCCTCTCCTAAGATAATGTTACTGGGCTTAATGTCTCGATGGAGAACGGGAGGACTGAGGTGATGAAGATAGATGAGGATCTCTAAAAGAGCAGCAGCTATTCTTATGACTTGCTGCTGCTCAAACCGCTCTCCTTGATCCAACCGATCTTGTAAAGAGGCGCCGGGAATATAATCTTGTACTAAGCCAAACCAGGGAATTCCTCCGTTTTGATCTCTATCTAGGCAAAACGAATGGCGATATTGAGGAATACAAGGATGGTGCAACGCTTGTAGTACCTCCGCTTCCCGTTCAAATAGCTTCAGTTCATCCCAATCCATTTGGGGATTAAATGCCAGGAGTTTAAGGGTTACCGATTCATTTAAGTCTAGATCGGTGGCGAGCCAAGTTTGACGACCAGCGGCTGTCCGTCCCAACTTGCGCTGTAATTGATAGTGTAGGGGATGACCAGAGGTAGATTGAACGGATAGGGTTTGTTGGGGTTGCAACATACAGGAAGCTGGAGTTAGCCGTCATTTCTATGATAGATGACATTATTCGATCGCCGCTTCTTTCGGTACTGGAGTTTCCACCACTGACAAGGAAGTATCTGGAGGGGAAGAGTGGCGCAATAATTGGGTAATTTGTTGTAAGAGATCTCCTAATTTTCCTTCTTCGAGTAAGGTATTCACTAGGGATAATCCGCTGGTGGACATCAGGAGTTGAGTGATGTCTCCCATGGCGTTTTTGCTGTTAGCATTGGCTCCGGGAAAGGCATAAATGCGAGTGTCCCCTAGGATGCCGGGTTGAGGGGTGAGGGCTTGGACAATTTCTGGTAAGTAGGGGGCTAAACTGGGCCAAAGTTCGGTGATGAGTTTGGCTGAGAGTTGGGCATGGGAGCGGGCATTTTCGGCTTCAATTAAGGCTCTTTGTCCTTGGGCTTCTGCTAAAGCGCGATCGCGATTAGCGGCGGCAAGGGTACGAATGGATTCGGCTTCGAGTTCAGCCGCTTGCCGCGCGATTTCGGCTTGACGACGACGACGGAAAACGTCAATTTCGATGACGTTTTGTTCGGCAATTTTTTGTTTTTGTGCGTCTTTTTCTGCTTCAATCAGGGTTAATCGCTCTACCCGTTTGGCTTGTTCAATTTCCTGAGCGGTGACTACAGCCGCTTCCGCTTGAGCGCGTTGTGCATCGGCGAGGAACCGTTCTCGCTCTTTTTCCACAATGGCGATCGCCGCTTCCTGTTGAGCAATCTTTGATTCTCGATCGGCTGCCGCAATTTCAATGCTTGCTTTCAACTGAGAAGATTCTACCATTTTCTGGCGATTAATTTCTGCCACTTCTGCTTCTTGTTTTTGTAAAGATTGAGCAATTTTGAGTTGTTTATTGCGTTCTTCCAAGATAATATTAGCATCAATCTGACTTTGTTGTACCGCCAACTCTTGCTGAATTCTTTCTTCGGCGATCGCCTGATTTTGCAAAATCTTATTCCGTTCCACTTTAGCTGCTTCTTTATCCTTAGATTCCTGAATCTCCCGCTGTCGTTGAGCCATCACTGATTCAATCTCCAATTGTTGATCCAGCTTGGCTTGTTGTTTCTCCTGGCTAATCCGTAACGATTGCTTTTCCGCCTCTAATTCCCGTTGCTCAATTAGCACTTTTGTATTCAGTTCCACTTCCCGTTTTTGCTGAATTGATTTTTGGATTGTTTCCGTTCTCAGTCGTACTCCTTGAGCATCAAAAAAGTTATTCTCATCATAAGTATCGCTTTCTTCAATTTCGGAAATGGCGATATTATTGAGCGTCAGACCAATTTTCTTCAAATCCTGCTGAATTAAATTCAACACTTCATCCGCAAATCCCAATTTATCCGAGTCAATTTCTGCCAAGCTCTTCTTTTTGGCGGCGGCGCGAATGGCATCATCCGCCCGTTTTTCCAGGGCTTCTTTAATATCATTGGCAGAGATCACTCCCTGCTTCGATAACCGTGTGGCTACGGTGAGTACATCTTGTTTATCAGCACTGACACAAACATAAAAGGTAACGCGCATATTCGCCCGCAGATAATCTTGGGTTCGCACGGCGAGATTTCCCGTTCGTTCCACATCAATAGAAATTTCTCGCAAAGGAACACGGGTAATTTCGTGAAATCCCGGAATAACAATACATCCACCATTTAGGAATACTCGTTTTTCCTTGACAAAAATACCGCCAGTACGGACAAAAGCTTCGTTATTCGGGGTGATTTTGTAAACTCTGGTATAGGCAAAAATCCCCAGGAAAAGTAGGAAAACAAAACCTAAAGAGCCGCCCACTAAAAGTAAGCCAAGGGGGCCGAGTTGGGGAAGGGGAGTTTGAGCTAAAATGGGTTGGGTTGGTTGTGCAATAATGGCTGGTTTCATGATGTTTGTGGTAGCTAAAAATTAACCTAACCAACGTTTGTGGTCTACACTATCTTTGGCTATAGCCAGATAAAAGGTATGACAGTATTCGATAATGATGACGCGATCGCCGCGTTGAGGGGTGACGGTTGCCCAGTCGGGAAGCTGAACATTAATACTGACTAAGTTATGAGCCGAGTCAATGACATCGACCTGGCCAATGTTTGTGGTAGGCTGTTGAGGGAGTTTCACCGAGACTACCTCTCCGGTACATCCGATCAGGCGATCGCTCGTCACATCTTCCCCAAAGGTAGCAAATAACTGACCAATGGGCCTAGCCATGAGTTTACCCGCACCCAAACTGAAAATCAGAGAAAGGATGAGAATCCCATTACCCAATGCTCCCCCAGGAATTCCTAACAGCAGGTTTAAAACCCATCCCGATAATCCCCAAAGGGTGAAATCAATCGCTAACAAGAGCAGTAGAGGCGCTTCTCCTAAGCCTAACCATCCCAGCACCTCAATCCCACTGAAATCTGCTTCTGCACCATCAATGTCTAAGTCCCCCTCTACCTCTATATCGCTGTCTTCCCCCCCCGAAAAAATGACGAGCAGAAATAGGAGTACGCCTACACTCAGCAAGATCCAATAGGGGAGATGGGCAAGATTAAACACCATAGGGTGAGAAATATACTAGCGACGATGGTCTGAATTCCAGAATAGCGATTTACAATAAAACTGAGGGAAAATGTATAGATTATCTTAATTTACTGGCGATGAAACTCAAACGACTTGGTCATGTGGCTATTTGTGTTCAGGATATTGACAAGGCAGTGGATTTTTATCAATCGCTCGGATTGGAGTTAGTGTGGAAGGATCGGGATTGGGCGTATCTAAAAGCGGGGGATGATGGTTTGGCGCTTTTGAGTCCGAGCTATCATCAAGCGAGAAATCATTTTGGCTTTGTTTTTGGCGATCGCCAAGAAATGGAAGCCCATCATCTACAATTAAAAGATCAAGGCATACCCGTCAGTACCATCCTAGAACACCGAGATGGCACTGCTTCCTTTTATGGTCAAGATCCCGATGGCAACTGTTTTGAATATCTCTATGAACCTAATTGATCCTTTGATTTGCCACCAAGGGCTACACTAAAAATGACTAGGAGCGGGGTAATCCAGTCTCCCCATTGAACATATAAAGTTTTGGTGGTTCTGCGCTCAATCATAGCCTCGTGAATTTGATAGGTATTACGCTCAGAAATCCACTGGGTGTCTCCTTGGGAAGTGACCACAGCAGAGTAGCCCGTATTGGTGGCACGAATCGTGGTGCGATCGCATTCAATTGCTCGCATCACATCTTGGGCATGATGTTGCCATTGCATGGCAGAACTATAGTGAGCATCGTTAGAAACGGTGATCATAAATTCCCCCCCTTGAGCTGTTTGGCGACGAAAAATTTCCGCAAAGGCTGAGTCATAACAAATCCCCACAATCGCTTGTCCCACAGGAGTTTTGATCATTTGGTTCCAGGAGCCTCTGGCCACTTGTGTTTTTAAGGGAGATAGCCGACTAATGATATTTCCGAAGAGAGATTCAAAGGGAATATATTCTCCTAATGGTACTAATTTTATTTTGTCATATTGACTGATAATTTCTCCCCTTTTATCCAGGGTAAATAGACTATTAGTAAGCTGATTTTCTCTTTTTCCAAAGGCTCCCACCCACGCCGGAACACCAGAGCGGATAATCGCTTGTGTCAGTGGCAGATAGCCCTGGTCTTTTTCTGTCCAGAGAAAGGGTAAGGCGGTTTCTGGGGTTAAGACAATATCGACTCCTTGCAGGGCAAGTTGTTGATAGCCTTGGGTATAACCAGCGATCGCCTGTTGCCATCCCTGGGAATAGAGTTTAATTTGATTGGGAATATTGCCCTGAATAATTCCCACTTTGAACATTGATCGACTTAAATTTTCCGGTTGCTGATAGAGAAAATATCCTACCCCATGGCTCACTAAAATCAGAGATAAACCAGAAATTAGGATTGATTTCTTGACAGATTTATGATCAAATATATGCCAACAAAACTCAGCCAGTAAACCATTCACGGCTAATAAAACAGCAGTAATTGTATTGGGTCCAGAAAGTTGCCCCAAATGAAGAATGGCTAAGTTCCCGGGACTTTGAGTGAAAGACAGGGAAGTCCACCACAGATCGGAGGTACTCCAAAGTCCTTCTAGCAGACACCACAGAGTGGTTCCCAACAAGACATTGGAGAAGGTTCGCCCGCGGGGAAAAGAGGAGAAAATTAGGGCCCAAAGGCTGACTAAGGCACATCCCCACAGGGTAATGAAAATCCAGACTCCAAGGGCGATCGCCAAACTCCCCAACCAGGGAACCCCTAACCAAGTCATCGGATGAATCCCCGTAATCCAAAAAAGAGCCACCCCATAAAACCCCATTCCCCAAACCAGAGCATAGCTGAGGGTACATTTCCAGCCGCGAGACTCTCGCACCGACAGCCAGAGCGGGATCAAAGCAATCCAGGCTAAGAGCCAAGCATTCACAGGAGCGGTGGCAATTCCCATCAGCAACCCCCCCATCAGGCAGAGTGCCACACCTCCCCAGTCCTTGCTAATACCAGTATGTCGTTGAAATTGCATAGGGAATACCCATCAAGATAATTCTGCACAGTATTGATAGACATAGCTAAAATATAGGCATTTCTAGCGAATTTCTATGCTATTCAGAGGTCAACATGGTACAGACACCCACCTTACCAGACACCGAAACCCTATTACTAACCTTACCGAAAACCCTAAAGCTCTACGTCAGCCAAGAACAATTTGAAACTCTAGCTGCCAGTAATCGAGACTTACGACTGGAAAGAACTGCACAAGGAGAATTAATCGTGAATCCACCTACCGGTTGGGAAACTGGAGAACGTAACCGCAGTATTATCGGAAAATTGGATCGTTGGTATGAAGACAATAGTAATTTAGGGAAAGCATTTGACTCTTCAACCGGATTTATCTTACCCAATGGTGCCAATCGCTCTCCCGATGCGGCTTGGATTAGTCAAGAGC
>CAZTRW010000019.1:0-28899 GCA_964616725.1 uncultured bacterium | reverse complement strand
GTGGTGGGGGAGGCGGCGGTGGCGGTAGGGGCGGAAGAGAAGGGCGAGGGGTTGAAGCCGGTAAGGCAGGAATGGTAAAGGCTCTCGCCGGTGGGGGGGGTTCACGGTAGAGGGAAACTCGGTTACAAAAAACCGGGGTAACTACTACATCCGCCCCTAAGATATTGCCAATGAATCCACGTTCTCTACGATCGAGATAGACGGTACGCACTTCACCGCTGGCTAATTCAAGGGTAACCATGTCGCCAACGATACTCCTCACCATACCTCGAATGGTTTGTTCAGCACCACGAGGGCTTTGAGCTAATTTTTGAGCTGCTTCACAGACGGGACGACCTTCTGTTTGAGCTTCTTTAGCCCAGGAGGATTGTCCTGGCATCAGCAGGAGTAGTGACGCACCAATGAAGGCTGCTATTTTTTTCATCCGTTTCACTCCTTCACGGGTACAAGGGATTGAACTTGAGAGGGTTGATTTCTGAGGGAAATTTGGGAAGCCTCGTACAAGTTCAATAGGTTTAGTTAACGTTAGGATCTAGAGAAGGCGATCGCCTGCCAGAAAATTTCTGAAAGCATTACTCCATCAGAGATTAATCCATCAGAAATGGCAATTAAAGCCTGACTTTTCCAGAGCCATGCCATTATACTATCTTAAGATGCCTAAATCCGGAACTGAAAGATTGAACTAAACCCATGTCACGCCCTCAAACCAACGCCCTTTTGTTCGTTGATGGTTATAACATCATTGGGGCCTGGAGCGATCTCCAAGCTCTGGGCGATCGCCAACCGCTCGAAACAGCTCGCCAGCACTTGATTGAAATCATGACTAATTACAGCGCCTTCCGAGGCTATCATACTCGGCTAGTTTTTGATGCCCATCTGCGAACTACTCCCAATTCTCAAGAAGCGATTACCGAGCAAGTCTCTGTTCATTACACCCATTTTGGTCAAACGGCTGATTCTTATATTGAGATTGCTTGTGCTAAGTTTCGACGCTCGATCGAAAAATATCACAAACGGCTTATTGTGGCTACGAGCGATCGCGCTCAACAAATGACTGTGGTGGGTTATGGGGCAGAATGGATGTCGGCCGATCAATTGGCTCAAGATGTGCTCTCTACTCAAAATCGCCTGCGTCGCCAACAAAAGCCTCCCCAAAAATCTTCCCGCCGTTTCCTGGCCAATGGTCTCGATCCCGTGTCTCAAAAGCGTTTAGCCGCTCTACGCTTAGGGTTGACTCCTGGAAAATAATCATGGCTTAACCTACTTGACAAGTGATTAATAATAGAGCTAAAGTAAGAAACTGTGATCCTCAGTAGCTCAGTGGTAGAGCGGTCGGCTGTTAACCGATTGGTCGCTGGTTCGAGTCCGGCCTGGGGAGTTCAATGAGAATTTATTTAAAACTATGGTTATATCTGTTCAGTCTCCACTGAACCAACGATTTTCTGCTGCTAATGACTTCAATTTCTCCTGCGCCTGTGTCTGAGCATCCGTGGAGATCCTGGTGGACTCTCGATCCTCAGCGAATTTATCTTAACCATGGAGCCTTTGGCGCTTGTCCGCGTCCTGTGTTGGAGCGTCAGATCGAACTCAGAGCGCAGTTAGAGCGCAACCCAGTCGGTTTTATGATTAGGGACTTAGAACCTTTGTTAGATGAGGCACGCGTTAGTTTGGCAGAGTTTGTGGGAGTTCAGCCTTCTGACTTAGCTTTTGTCCCAAATGCGACGACGGGAGTTAATACGGTGCTGCGATCTCTGTCTTTGAGTTCGGAGGATGAATTATTAACCACTAATCAAGAATATAATGCTTGTCGCAATGCCTTAGAGGCCGTGGCTCAAGGCACAGGCGCTAGGATCGTGGTGGCTTCGATTCCCTTTCCTCTGGAGACGGAAGAACAAATTGTGGCAGCGATTTTACGGGAAGTCACAGAGCGGACGCGGTTAGTTTTAGTAGACCATATTACCAGTATGACGGGGATCGTTTTTCCGATCGCCACGTTAGCGGCGGAATTAAACCATCATGCCATTGATTTGCTGGTAGACGGGGCCCATGCTCCAGGTCAAATTCCTGTGAATATCGCTGAACTGGGAGTGGCTTACTATACGGGTAATGCTCACAAATGGCTCTGCGCTCCCAAGGGATCGGGATTTCTCTATGTCCGAGAAGATAAACAGGCTCAAGTACGTCCTCTGACGATTAGCCATGGGGCGAATTCTCCGCGGAGCGATCGCGCAGCGACTCCACAGGAGTATCGCTCCCGATTTCATCTAGAATTTGACTGGACAGGAACTAGTGATCCTACCCCCTATCTTTGTGTTCCTGCTGCCTTAAATTTTATCCATACCCAATTTCCTGGAGGCTGGCCAGCCCTGATGGCCCATAATCATCAAACCATTTTACAGGCAAGAGATCTCCTCTGTGAAACCCTCCAGGTGGCTCCGCCGGTTCCGGATGGTTTCCTTGGCTCAATGGTCTCTCTGCCTTTACCGGCTGGAGACGCTCAAAGCTTGTATGATCGGCTGGCTCTGACTTGGGGAATTGAAGTGGCGATTATGCCTTTCCCAGAAATGCCCCAGCGGTTGCTGAGAACTTGCGCTCAGGTTTATAATACACAAACAGATTATCATTCCTTGGCGATCGCCCTGGCTCAACTGCTAGAACTTCCTCACCCGTTTGCCTGATCGCCAACCTCTACCAACAGACCCCACCTTAACCTCCTCGCTCTAAATCTCCCTTACCACGGTCTGTTGGCTGTATAGCATCACCTCTCTAAACCATCTGAAAAACTCAGTGGGAAAGCTATGAATCATCTGCCATACCATGAACTCAAACGTTTTGTCAATCCTTTGCTGTGGCGGGAAAAAGTAATCGACTTAACTGCTACCTTAGCGGGAATTTCGAGAATGATTCCTCAAGCGTTTCGCTGGACAGTCATTTATCTGGTGCAAACAGCAATTACGCTCACCATTGGTGCCCTATTCGTTCAATGGATGGCTCGCTTGCCTTAAAATGGCTGTAAAATAGCTCTACTTCACCTAGTTTACCCGTGCCAAAAGGCTTGGATCGCCATGGTTGCCAGAATCCTTGTTGCCCTGGATCGCACAAATACCAGCCAGACTATCTTTCAAGAAGCCTTAGCGATCGCCAAAGCCAATGGTGCTCGATTAATGCTCCTTCATGTGCTTTCAACTCAGTCAGCCGATAGTCCCGCCGATCCCCGCATGATGAGCTTAGACTTAGACACTCAACTGACCACTGAGTGGGTTAAATCCTATCATGCACAGTGGGAAAAATTTGAGTATGACAGCTTAGAGTTGCTCAAAAGCTTTGAAGATCGAGCTATGCAAGTGGGCGTAGAAACCGAGCTTACCCAAACCTATGGTAATCCTGGGCGCACCATTTGTGATTTAGCCGACTCCTGGAATGCGGATTTAGTGGTCATGGGACGGCGGGGACGATCCCATCTGACAGAATTATTCTTGGGGAGTGTGAGCAGTTATGTGATTCATCACATAAGTTGCTCTGTTTATTTGGTCTATGGCTGAACGGAGGGTAATTGAACTCTAGGTAGTGTCGTTGTCAGTTTAGGAAAATTTATGAAAAAAATGTTTCAAAGGCTGTTTCTGTCCCTCCTAGGGGCTGCTATGTGGTTGTTTTATGCCCCCCTGGCTCAGGCAACTGGGGTGTATGAGATGCCTGTGGTTCATCAGGGAGATCCTACTTGGGTGGTAGATCGGGGGGAGGTGATTAGTCGGATCAGCGAAGGGAAGCTCAATCAACAATTGAGTCAGTTGGCGACCAAAACGGGTAATGAGGTGCGTTTTGTTACCCTGCGCCGCCTGGATTATGGGGAAACGATTGAGAGTTTTACAGAGAGTTTGTTTCGGACTTGGTTTCCGACTCCAGAAGCACAGCAGAATCAAGTGCTATTGGTATTAGATGTTGTCACTAATAATTCGGCAATTCGGACAGGAGAAGGGGTAAAACCGCTGCTGGCGGATGAAGTGGCAGCGAGTGTGTCTAATGAAACCATTCAGATTCCTTTACGCAGTGGCGATCGCTACAACCAAGCGGTTCTCGGTGCTGGCGATCGCCTGGTAGCGGTTTTATCCGGTAATCCCGATCCTGGCCCTCCCATTGTCCAAGAGGCGGTTCAAGCCGAAAGTACCTTTGCTACCCCAGAAGAAACCCAAAAATCCAATGCAATCACTTGGGTGATTGTCTTGTTAATTTTGGCAACGGTGATCCCCATGGTCACTTATTTCTGGTTGTATCAATAAGGATCATAATTTCACCCGTTAATCTTGAATGTACTCTGTTCCCTGAATCAGGGCTAATTCTGCTCGGACTAATTCTCTGCCGAGATAGGCAGCATGGTTAAACAGAGTGACAGTACAGGGAGGCTCAATTTCAAAGAGTTTGACACACATTTCTTTGGCGGTGCGAGCCGTGTAGAGGGTGGTGGCAGTGCGTTCAACTTTCCCTTTGGCGGGAATGACTTTGCCAGTATCGGGATCAACAGCGAGACCACGATCATTGATAACATTCGTATAATGTTTAACACAAATCAAGGCAGCCTCTCGATCTAAGTAAATAATAAAGTATCCTCCTGGATCGAGGGCAATATCTCGCTGAGAGAGTTGGCGATCGATAGCAGTAATTTCTGAGATAAGGTCAGTCATAGTGGGAAGTAGAGGTTTCTATCTAAATGAGAGTTTTTTAACGTAGACTTCCTTATGTTAAAATTCAATGACTACAATTGATCGTCAATAGTCAGCAGTGGAAAACGGTCAAGAGTATTTCAGATCGGTAAAAGCGGAAACGGTCAACTGAAAAGAGGATAGTAAGGTGACGCAGCGAAAACCAACCATTTTAGTGACTGGGGGAGCCGGATATATTGGTTCTCATGCCGTGTTAGCCCTGCAACAGGCAGACTATGAAGTGATTATTTTAGATAATCTCAGTTATGGCCATCAAGATTTGGTGGAAATGGTGTTGAAGGTGCCTTTGATTGTAGGAGATACGGGCGATCGCATTTTGCTCGAACAAATATTTCAGACCTATCCCATTGCCGCAGTCATGCATTTTGCTGCCTTCATTGCCGTAGGAGAATCAGTCCAGAAACCAGGAATGTACTATAGCAATAACGTACAAGGCACACTGACGCTACTGGCAGCGATGTTAGACGCTGGAATCAACAAATTAGTGTTTTCATCCACTTGCGCAATTTACGGCGAGCCGCAAATTGTTCCCATTCCTGAAGAACACCCCCAAAATCCCCTGAGTCCCTATGCCGCGAGTAAGGCAATGGTAGAGCGGATTCTGGCAGATTTTGATTACGCTTATGGACTCAAGTCAGTGCGATTTCGCTATTTTAATGCGGCGGGTGCAGAACCAGGAGGCAGTTTGGGGGAAGATCATCATCCCGAAACCCATTTAATTCCTCTAGCGCTCCAAACAGCTTTAGGGAAACGAGACGCTCTGTCTATTTTTGGTACAGATTATCAAACGGAAGATGGCACTTGTATTCGTGATTATATTCATGTTACAGATTTGGCCAATGCCCATGTGTTGGGATTAGAGTACCTGTTGCAAGGAGGAGACAGTGAGGTATTTAATTTGGGCAATGGCAATGGGTTCTCGGTTAGAGCGGTGATTGAGACAGCGCGGCATGTCACAGGAAGGGAGATTAGGACGATTGCATGCGATCGCCGTCCTGGAGATACTCCTATTTTAGTGGGCAGTAGCGACAAAGCCAGAAAACTTTTAGGGTGGGAACCCCAATACCCTGATGTGGAAACCATTATTCGCCATGCCTGGACCTGGCATCAAAAGCGGCATGGCTAACAAGCACCCGTGCGATGGAGAACGACTTGAATGGTTCGCAGGAGAATTTGCAAATCGTAGAGGGGACTCCAAAGGGATTGATACTGTAAATCCAGATTAACCACTTCTTCAAAGTCTTTGATCAGGGAACGGCCACTCACTTGCCATTGTCCTGTTAATCCTGGTTTCACATCGAGTCTGCGCCAGTGGTGAGGTTGATAGCGAATCACCTCATCATGGGTGGGAGGACGAGTGCCCACTAAACTCATTTCTCCTCGTAAAATATTCCAAAATTGGGGAAATTCGTCTAAGCTCGTCTTGCGTAGGAACTGTCCTACTTTGGTGACACGGGGATCGGATTCATTTTTAAACAATAACCCTTTTGCCTTATTATTGACCTGAGATTTCAAGGCATCGGCATTGGCAACCATAGATCGAAATTTGTACAGGGTAAAGGGTTGTCCTTGGAGACCATAGCGGCGCTGCTGAAAGAAAATGGGGCCAGGACTATCGAGTTTAATGGCGATCGCGATGGGAATAAAAACAATTGCTAGGATCAGTAAACCTACTAGACTCCCTAGAATATCAATAGCCCGCTTAATTCGGCAACTGGTGGAAGGATGAGGCAGTCCAGGTAAAGCAGATGCTTTCAGATCAGATCCCCTCTGAAATCCCCAATCTAAACTGAGGGAGTAATCACTGTTCATAGCCCTTGAATGTTTCGGACTGCGTCCGACATGAATAAGTAACTTCAGTTCCTGGCTTGAGGCCAATTTGTTATACTGCGACTATACGTCAGGGTTCTATGCTTTGGGTAGCATCGATCAGATCCCTTGTTCAAATCTTTGCAATTCTGTCGTGATCAACTGAGTTTTATGAAGTTTTGATGAAGTCGATCCGCCTAGAGAGCTTCGAGTTTACACTGAAATGTTGATTCAAGAATTTTAACAATATCTGT
This sequence comes from uncultured bacterium, assembly GCA_964616725.1. Lineage (GTDB taxonomy): Bacteria > Cyanobacteriota > Cyanobacteriia > Cyanobacteriales > Desertifilaceae > Roseofilum. Next base: position 22,118 of record CAZTRW010000019.1, on the reverse strand, counting down.
GATGGTGGAGGTCTACCCCTGAAATTTAAGCGAGTGAATAGACATCAAATGTCTTGGGAAGCTAACCAGCTTGCCTCGTGCTTCCCAAAACGTTTTCTTCTAGATTGGGTTCAACCCGTTGCCAGTAAGAGTTAATGCCCTTAAACTGAGTTTGTCTTGGCGATCGCCCCCAATCAAGTCATGTCATTTTCAGGTTGGACGCAGTCCGAAACCAGGGTTACTCCCAACTTCTCCGACTTATCAACATCTTGTGAACTTCACCGATTATGATCGCAAATGGATAGCAATCAGCAGAACTGCTGCCCAGCCTCTTGTTCCCCTCAAGCTACCACGACTTCAGTGGCAGCAGCGCCGGTGGCAAGAAATGAGCAACCTATTCATGTCGGCGACAGCCGCAACCAACTTGATACTGGAAAACTTGGTCAAACGGTGGTAGAGGTGCTAGATCCCTCAGAAATTATGAGTGAATTAAAATCAGGCCACCTGCTTACGGTCAATCGGAGCCGTCGTAATGGACTGATTGTATATAAACGCTATTATGCTGAATTTGCGGGGCCAGGTGCCGCTGTCGGTGGAGTGTGTGATGTGGATTGTCAAGGGGTTTTACCTGTAGGAAATCTAGAACTGGTACCCACAAAAACCTCGGAAGAAGGGCGGCAAGCTTACTTGATCCGCTTGCAATGGATTCGATTTACCCATCAATTTACCAATCATACCGCACCCCTAGATCGGGCCCAAAGGATTCTTCAGCATTTTGATGCTTTTTTTGGCTCGAAAATTGTCTCCACTTTACCAGATGAGGCGTTTGCTCTGTTGGTTGGGGTTTTGCCTCAGACGATTCATCAGGCACGGTTGTTATCGAAATAAAACGTCTGTGGTACCTGACTCGTTTGCCTTGTGCTTCCCCAGACGTTTTCGGACTGGGGATTATTCGGTGAGTACATGGTGTAGTCTTTGGTGGGTGCGCTGGTTTTCCTGGGGAGTGCCGATGGTAATGCGTAATCCGCCGCCGGTATGACGAATGAGAGTCCCTTGGGTTTTGAGGCGATCGCCCAGTTCCCGATCAGTCATACTCATGCTATTCTTTAGCCTGACATAGAGAAAATTAGCAGCACTGGGCCAAACTTCTAACTGGGGATATTGACTTAAAGCCATTTTCAGTGATTCTCGTTCTTTCAGTAATAAGGGAATAGAACTTAGAAGGGCATACCGATGCTCCAAGGCTAGTTGGGCTGCGTGTTGAGACAAGGCAGGTAAGTTATAGGGAAGTCTCACTTTTTCTAGGGCGGCAATCAATTCAGGATCGCCGATGGCATATCCCACCCGGTGAGAAGCCAGGCGAAAAGCTTTAGAAAAGGTGCGTAAAATCAGCCAATTGGGATGGTAAGTCAACTCTGAGGTAAGGGTTTGGTGGCTAAATTCAAAATAGGCTTCGTCAATCACCACTAAGATAGATTGGGGTAGATCTTTTAACCAGGCGATTTCTACGGTGGTTAAGGGGTTGCCGGTGGGAGAATTGGGATGAACGACAAAAATGACTCGAATGGGTATAGAAGAGGATTCTAGGGCATTTTGAGCGGCTTTTAGGTTCATTTCAAAGGTGTGGGGATGACGCTCAATGCTAAAGACAGGAATACCGAGGGTTTGGGCTAGAATGGCGTACATGGAGAAGGTGGGATGAGCCACTAAAATGCCAGCCGTTTCGCCGAGACAAGTGGCGATGAGCAAGGAACGAATCAGTTCATCGGAACCGTTGCCTAGGGAAATTTGGGCAGGGGAAATGGCTGGTTCTGGGGGGATGGGGGCAGATTCATTGATATAGTTAGCGATCGCCCTTTTGAGAGTCTGATGACTCCCATCAGGATAGCGATTAGCTTCTAGCTGGTTAACGTAGAGTTGGGCTAACTTTTGTTTGAGATCTAGGGGCAAATCATCAGGACTTTCATTGGTATCAAGTCGATCCATCTGCTCTGGGTAGCCCTGAGCGGGATGTGCAGCAACTCCTCCAGGATGGGGTTGATAGGCATGGAGTTGGGCGATCGCCGGGCGAATAAAAGGCAACATAGACTCAGGGCAATCCAAGAAGTGAAGCTTTTATGAGCATATCAAATTCCCCGTGATTTTTTCCTTTCTAGAAGCGATCGCCGTAGTGAACAGAATTAAATACCATGGCTTTTGCCAATTACCCAGTGGCGGCGAAAAAAGCGAGCTAAAGAAGTTTCTGCCAAAGAGAGATAAATGGGGCGACCATGGGGACAGGTATGGGGATAGCGAGTGCGTTGCCATTGATCCAGAAGATCTTGCATTTGAGGTAAACTCAGGGGCGTACCGTTGCGAAGAGCACTCCGACAGGCAGTCGCCACTTGAGCTGTTTGTAAATCGCTCCCTTGGGACATCTCTCGTAAGGCTTCTGCACAGTCTTCTCGCGGCGCGAGCAAGGCGGGTGCAGTGCGAATCGTATGGAGTCCTTCACCAAAGGGTTCGATATCTAAGCCAATGCGGAGCAGTTGTTCCACCTGTTTGGCAGTCAGATAGTTGAGGATAATGGGAGGATCGAGGGGAATCAGCTCCCAGCGATCGCACAATTGCTCATATAGTACACGCTCATGGGCAATATGCTGCTCCACCAGCCACAGTCCGCTGGGATGTTCTGCCACAATATACATCTGATGAATTTGGGCAACCGCTTTGAGCCGAAGTAAACTCGGTGGGGATGAATCTGAGGAAACCTGATAAGAGCCTTTCCCTGCCGCTGCAATGAGCAAATTGCCGACTCGCTGCTGATAGAGTGCTTGGGGGAGGGTAACTTCATTCAAACGGAGACAGTCAGTCACTGCTTGGCGAATTGCCTCTTGCAGAGTGCTTAATTGATGCAAATAGATTTGAGATTTAGCGGGATGACGATTCCAGTCGATGCGATCGGCCCTAAGATGGAGATGCAAAAAGCAGAGAGGATAGCGCTTCGCGGGTACTGTGCGACTCAGGTGGGAAAGGAGAGTGGTTTCCAGTTCGGGAGATTGGACTAAACGTCCATTCACAGCTACTTTAATCCAATCCGGTCGCCCGCGATGACATCGATCGGGTAATCCTAAAACCAACTCTAGGCTTTCTGGAGGATCGAGAGGACGATGAGAAAAGGAGAGATCGTGAATTTGTACCTCTCGGAGCAGTTGGGGAATAGTAGATTGGGCATTGGTGCCTGGACTGATGGTAAACCAGGGACGGTCATCTTGGTTAACTTTCCAGGTGATGTGAGGATGACAGAGGGCAATCTCTTGAATCAGGGTTTGAATAGCGCGCAGTTGTTGGGGAGGGGAGGGAAATCCTTGGCGGCGAAGAGTCCAGGTTTCAAAGAGATGGGAAACGTCTACAATGGTTCCAGGGGCGATCGCCACTGGTTCCGTGGTCACGGGTTCACCCAAAGCATTATACTGAATACGCCAGCCTTCTGAGCCACTGCCTCGACTCCAGATTTCTAGTTGGGAAAGTTGGGCTAAACTGTGGAGAGCTTCCCCCCGAAAGCCTAAACTGGTAATGTGATCCAAATCATCCAGGGTAAAGATTTTACTGGTTGTGTGAGATCTTGCTGCCAGATGCAAGTCTTCTAGATTCATTCCTTGCCCATTATCTGCTATTCTCACCCGCCATTGTCTAGGCCAAACCTCAATTTCCAGGCGAGTTGCGCCTGCATCTAGGGCATTTTCTACCAATTCTCGCACCACGGCTGCCAGGTCATCAATTACTTCACCCGCAGCGATGCGATGTACGACTTCTGGAGGAAGAGATTGAATGGTGACGTTCATTTAACTGTCTACTCATTATATTTCTTTGTAGGCGATCGCCTGCACTACGGCACTCAACCCCGTATGATAAATCCCTTCAATCACCTCCCGTTCCAATTCCACGAGATGACTAAAACTAAGCCCTTCTAACTCCATACTTAAATCTGCTTGAGACATCATCAAATCTGGAGAACTGCCGCCACCAGTCCCGTACTTTAATTGATGAGGAGTATAAGCTTCCAGCAGAAAAACACTCTGATATTTTAGCCCTGCGACCACTTTTTTATGCACTTCCTGTCTGAGGACAGAAGGGAGAGGGCAAAAAATAGAAATAATCCCGTCCCATCGATTCTCGCCGAAATCGTAATCAGCCAAATCGGCGTGAATAAAATTTATCTCTACTCCATTTTCTGCTGCCAATTTTTTAGCTTTTTGCAAACCCACGAGAGAGCTATCTACAGCGGTTACGGAGTAACCTTGTTTGGCGAGAAAAACTGCATTTCGCCCTTCTCCTTCTGCCAGACTGAGGACTTCCCCTTTGGGAATGTGCTGGAAATTGGCGGCCAAAAACTGATTGGGGGTTTTGCCATAAGCGTACTCTGGGGCACTGTATCTTTCATCCCACATGATTTTTCCTCAATCGGGTCACAATAAGTTTAGGTTTGTCTCTGAAGTTACCCAGACTAGAAATCCCAAAAACGAATGGTTTGATCGTAACTGCCGGTGGCAAGTTTGCGCTGATGGGGGTGGATGGCGATCGCCGAAACTGCGCTAGTATGGCCTTTGAGGGTCTGGATTCGCTCACCGGTGACTAAATTCCAGATTTGAGCTTGTCCAGTGCTTGACCCGGTAACGAGATATCGGGCATCCTGACTTAGGGCGAGTGATCGCACTTCTCCCCCATCTCCCTCGAAACGCCGACTGGGGGGCATCTCTTCAGGGTGCTTTTCTATCCGTCGCAAGTCCCACACCCGGATTTCTCCGTCTGCTCCGCCAGTGGCTAACAGTTTGCCATCTCTGGTTAATTCTAATCCATAGATGGCTCCCGGATGGGCAGCAAAGGTTTTGACTAACTCTAAACGATTTAAGTCCCACAGGTAAATTTTACCATTGCTGGTGGCACTGGCTAACCATCGGCGATCGCCACTGAGGGTGACTCGGTAGACGGCTCCCTCATGGTCTGCCAAGGTGCGTAATAATATACCAGTTTGCAGATCCCATAATCTTACTGTGCGATCGCCACCACCACTGACCAACAGTTGGCTATCTGCACTCACTGCTAACCCATAGACTCCCCCACGATGCCCTGCGAGAGTATCAATCAGTCGTCCTGTGACTAAATTCCACAACTTAATTTTGCCATCTAAACTGCCACTAGCCATAATCGGTTGGCGGGGACTGATGCCCAAGGCCCAGATGGAACTCTCATGACCAGAGAATGTGTTTAAGGGGGAGTACAGGGCTTCAGAACCCACCGGCCAAAGTTTGACGGTTTGATCCAGACTACTACTGACTAAGCGATCGCCATCTTCACTAAATGCTAAGCCGGTAATGGGATCTTGATGTGGGGTAAAATTTTCGGGAAAGAGAGTGGGTGCGAGATGCCACTGATTGACTACGGTATCATTTCCTCCCGTGATTAATGAGCGCCGATCTGCTGTAAAGGCGATCGCATTGACCCCCGTTTCGTGACCAGAAAGAGTCTGAATCACTTGCCCATTCGCCACATTCCAGAGTTTAATCGTGCCATCATCGCTGCCACTGGCCAGGATCTCTCCCATCGGACTAAACTGGAGGGATAAAACGGCCATCCGGTGATCGGTTAAGAGGCTTTCCAGTACGCCAGTCCGCAAATTCCAGAGGGCGATCGCCCGGTCAAAAGTTCCACTCGCTAAAACACGTCCATCCTGACTGATTGCTAAAGCCAATACCCCTCCTGTTGGGGAATCTAGGACTTTGACGGGCTTCCCTGTAGGGAGATTCCAGAAGCGAATGGTACCATCGGCACTGCCACTAATCAGCGTTTGGCGATCGGGTGTAAAAACCAACCCCTGCACCCAATCTTCATGACCCAGAAACACTCTCACCAATTTCCCCGTTTCCAGGTTCCACAGCCGAATAGTACGATCTAACCCCCCACTGGCTAACCATTGGCCATCCGAGCTAATTGCTAAAGTTAAAATACCATTTTGGTGACCAGTCAACGTCGTAATTTCTTGGCGAGTTTCCGTATTCCAAAGTTTAATCGTGCGATCTAAACTACCACTAGCCATCAGGTTTCCCCGAGGACTCATGGCTAAAGCCAGCACTGCTTCTCGATGACCAGTCAGCATTCCTTTCGGTTGATTTTCCCACAAATCCCATAAATAAATGAGGTTTTCTTCACCGCTACTGGCTACGAGACGGCCATTGGGACTAACCGCTACGGCTTTAACTGGTGCCTGATGGGCTGATAAAGATTGGCTGGGAGGAACGCCGGGAGGGATTTGCCGTAGGCGCTGCGGGAGCGGAGATTGAGCGGCAGTGGGAAATAGCTGTAGTCCTGTCAGTTGCAAAGCGATCGCCGTTGAGAGCATCCCTAGGATCGGGGATAATTGGCGGATGGCACGAGGGAAGTTGGGGCATTTCATGTTCAGAAAAAAAGTTAAGATAATTCCAGAGAGAGAACTGTTTGTCGGCTGAGGAGTCTGACTGATGCCATACTTTTCTGTGGTTATGGATTTGTTAAGGGAACGAGAGCTATTTCTTCACGATATTTGCGAAGGAGTGAGGCTAAAACCGAAAATCACAGGATTGTTAGTTTCCAGTTCTGCATTCTTTGCTGTTTATGGGTTGATCTTAGGTGCTTATCATAGTTGGTATCAAGCGCTGATTTCGGCACTGAAATTGCCTGCGCTTTATCTGCTGACGTTGATAATTTGTTTCCCTACATTATACTTTTTTAATGTCATGTTTGGCTCGAAGCACAATTTTGAGCAATACCTCTGTCTGCTGATGACGGCGATGGGGGTGATTAGCGTGTTGTTGTTTGGCTTTGCACCCGTGGCGTTGTTTTTTTTGCTCAGTACGAAAAATTATCAGTTTTTCTTGTTGCTGAATGTGGTGATTTTGGGGATTACTGGGGGATTAGGTATTCAGTTTTTTTATCAAGGAATGCAGCGATTGACTCAAGGGGATAGGGAAGGTAGAGAAATTCGCGATCGCATTCTTTTAGCTTGGTTAGGACTCTATGGGTTTGTGGGAAGTCAACTGGCCTGGACATTGCGCCCGTTTTTTGGCTCTCCTGGAAAACCGTTTGAATTGTTTCGGGAATTGGAAAGTAACTTTTATGTGGCGGTTTGGCAAGCTCTGAAAACTTTATTAGAATTTTAGTTTTGATTGCTAATATGAGTTTAGATGCAGAAAACCTCAGAATATCTGATCCAGAGATTCAGCGCATTAGTGGTGTCTCTTTCCACGATAGTTTTTTAGCTGAATATTATCGGATGTGGGGGAGACTTAAGCTTCAAGAGCAGGCGATCGCTTTCACAATGGCGGAAATATTTCAGTTTTTAGCATTAGAACTTATTCTGTTTTTTGTCCTGTTGGTTTTAACTTTTCCTCTGGGGATTTTAGTGGCTAAGTATTTCGGAAACCCCGGGCAAGAAAACTTTCAGGATCTGGGCGCGATCGCCTTAGCCATTGGTTTAGCTACTCTCACATTTTTGGGGCTCAATCTCTATCTTTATTTCCGCTCAAAACCTCTCTTGAGTCTACTCAATCTCCTCAATGAATTAGAGCATTACGAAAAAGTAGTTACCATTTTCTATCGTATGGACAAACTAATTTCTGATGGATATATGGAACAAGACAAAGTTAACAGACAACAAATGATTGCCGCCTTGAAAGTTACGAAAAACAGCTTTTTTCACGCTTTGAAAGCAGAACGATTGGTGCGGGAATACCGTCAAATCAATTTACCGGATGAATTATTTGAAATCTTAGATCGTAATTTATCAGAGTTAATTGATTTTGACGTGCAAGGACAAGATAGCTATTATGGTAGACTCATTAATGAAACCCTAGAAATTGGCATTAGCGTCCATCGAGAGCTAAGAAAACTACAACATCTCAACAGTTGGGGTATTATTTAGGGTGAAACATCTTGGGGTGCTGACAGAGCTACGTGCTTCCCAAGACGTTTGTTGGAGATATTATATTCGTGAGGATTTGGCTAAGGCTTGAAGATAGGATTTCTGATACTCTAAATACTGAGTATGCCATTCTTGAAAGCGGCGATCGCCATCTCTAACCAGCCTTTGCCGATACTCCTCCGAAGAGATATACTTCTTAGCCATAAATTGCCCCCATCAACACCTCAGTTAAAGACTCCTGCTCCATCTCCGTCATTAATTTAGTATCCGCAATATCAAATCGAGCACCTGCCGTCGCTAAATCATCATCAAGAGACTTCAGAAACCCTCTCGTGAGAGCATCATCCCCCACTTGAATAAACGTAATTCCCAATTCTTCTTGACGATCCATTTGCTCCGTGGCTTTCACTAACAGTTTAATCAGCTTTACTCGATTCGGAGGTTCTCGATCCAAAATGACCACAATAATTTCCCCATTCTCCTTCGTTTGCCCCTGAGATTTGCGAGTAAAATAATTCTCCAGCACCATTTCCAGAGTAACCACTAAATCCATAGGTTCATCTGAATTATAACTATCTAAAAGAGCCTTCACTCTCTCTGCAATCGGTGCAGAAATATTGGTCTGACTGAGTAAGTGATTTCCAGACGCACTATACAGCATTAAACGATCAGGATCGAGAGCGGCACATTCCTGGCAAAGATCCAATAGAGCCGTTTGCGCTTGTGCCCAAGCTTCGGTAAACTCTGAAGCGGCAGGGTGATTTTCCCAGGTACTTCTGGCAATAATCACCGTATAGTCTCGATCTTGTAAGAGGGAGTGTTGGGTCATAGCGTTACCTGGAGTTGCCTGAGTCTATTCTACTCTGAAATTTCCCCACTTGCCGGAGAAGATGATCCTTGCAAAACCTTCAGTTGTGTCTCCAGTTGTTCGATTCTCTCTAGCAAACGCTGATTAGTTTCTTGCAGTTGTTTGTGCTGACTACTTAAATAGGGATCACTTTCCCACCAGTTAATACCAATTTCTTTGGCTTTGTCTACAGAAGCAATCAACAGACGAATACGAACATTTAAGAGTTCTGTGGAGCCAACGGAAACAGAAATATCTCCGGCAATGACTACACCTTTATCGAGGACTCTTTCTAAGACATCGGCGAGGGTAGAACTTTGGCTAGAGGTAATCGGACGAGGGTTAGGAGGCACGGGAAGAGTAGGGGGTAAGAATGAGTAAATGGGGAAATTTTGCGAGAACGTCTTGGGAAGCTGATTAGTTTGTTTCGTGCTTCTAAAGAGGTTTTACTGGGCTATGTATTTTCGCTCTTCATTGAGGCGAATTTTGCCTTGTTCCATGAGGTTTCGCAAGATGTTAACCGCTTCAATACGATTTAATCCCACGGCAGTTTCGATGTCTGATAGTTTAGCGCCTTGGGTTTGACGCAAGAAGAGATAAACATTCTGAGCCGTGGAGGGAATTGGAGCCGGAGGGGGAGCAATTTGTTGAGCGTTTTGGGAAGCTAACCAGCTTGTCTCGTGCTTCCCAAGACGCTCAAGTGCTGACTGGGGGCTAGTCCCTGAGAAGAGGGTAGTTAAGATGTTGCTGGCAGCATCGAGATCTAAATCGGAGCGAGAGAGGAGGATATCTTCGCAGACTTCGCGAAAGGCTTCGTTGCTAAGAGCGATCGCCATCTCATGCTCATGACAGATTTTAGCAATCATTAAACCTGATCGCAATCCCAAGGTTTTGCGGCTGCCTGTTTTCTCTTGAAACCCCATCACTACCTTGACAACTGTTTCCGCTTCTACTGCTGTAATCCCTATTTTTTCTACTAAAATAGTGACTTGGGTTTCTGCCTCTGGATCGGGCATATTGAGAGTTACTAACCGATCTAGCAGGGCATCTTGGGTGGCATGAACTCCACAATATTCTTCAGGATTAGAGGTAAAAATTGCCCGAAATTGGGGATGAACGCGAATATATTCAGAGCGGCTATTATTCGGCGGTAGTACCAGGAGTTTTTCTTCTAGAGTGGATAGCAAGACATTATTCACTTCTGGGCGAGAGCGATTAAACTCATCATAGACTAGGGTAAAGCCCTCTTTAGCCGCTAAGGTGAGACGAGAATCTACCCAATTTTTTCGTAATTCATCTTCGAGTTTAATGACGCTGTGGATATAGTTATCGACGACTTTCTTGCGGGTATAACCCGATTGATTGCCGATTAAATCTGAGGTTTTGAGTTCATCATCCCCAAAGATGAGCATAATGGGCCGACTGAGTAAGTCGGCTAGGTGTAGAGCTAGGGTGGTTTTTCCTGTACCCGCAGGTCCGCGCAGATGGACGGAAAACCCTGACTGGAGATAGCGCAGGGCGCGATGAGTCAATCGTTCTATGGTGGGGGTGTTGACAAAGCCTTTGGAACGGGCGTTGAGTAGGGTGGGCATCAGGGGAGGATTAAATGACAGAATACAGGCGATCGCGCTGGGTAACCATTCCTTTTTTCATCAGTAACCGCAGGGTATCTACGGCTTGCACGCGATTAATTCCCAGGGCTTCTTCTATGGTGGTTAACCGAGAGCCCGGAAAACTGCATAAATAATTATACACTTGCTCTTCTTCTGTCGAAAGCAGTTTGCCGTTTTTCTGATCGGGCTTGGGCAGTAGGGGAGAGATGCGAGGGCTAACCTTGGCTGAGGGCGCTTCCGGTTTACTGGGGGCAGGTGTCGCCAACGATACTTCTTTTGGGGCGGGAGTTGGTTTCAGGGTTTTCTCTGGTGAGATGGTACGAACGGGAGTTACCGTTGGAGAGGGAGGGTCATTTCCCCAGACTAGTTGATGTAGACTGAGGCGATAATCTTGGAGCGCTTGCAGGAGTATCTGGGCCTGTTGCGATCGCTCTTGTCGCCTCTGAGCCAGGTTTTTTTTTACCTCATCTTTCAGGGATTCCACTGCTCTTTGGCGCTCTAACCTCATCTGTTGCAGCCTTTGAGCGTAGGCACTCATCTCCTCTTGTAGCATTTCGATATACGCGATCAAATCCTGTCGCCAGACCCGATATCGCTCTTGTCGGCGCTGGCGTGCTTGGGCGAGAAACTGACGAGTTTCGGCTTGCCACTGGGCGATCGTATCTTGTAGCGTCGTTGCCACTTCATCACTGATCAGAGAGCGTTCTGTGGCACAGTTAGCTAAAAACTCTTGAATTTCTTGATGCAATCGTAAAGCGTAGGCGTGTAAATTGCCCTGTTGCTGTTGCCCCGCTTCCTTACGAGCCATTTCTGCTGCGACCAAGTTGGTGCGAAACTGGCGTAAGTTAGCTTGGAGTTGCTCAGTTGCCACTTGACGCTTGGTGGTGAGGGTAGTGAGGTGAGCGTGAACTTGGGCTGATCGGTTGAGGATTTCGGTTTGGCGTTGCTGTTTTTGCGCCTGCCATTGATCTTTGAGAGCCATTGGTTAAGTTCCTTCCCTGGGAGCTGTTTTTGTGGGACACACTGGGCACTGAATGTAGCTAGAGGCGACAGATTACCTCCGTTGCCTCCAAGGGTTTTGGGAAGCTTGTCAGCTTCCCAAAACGTTTGTCTAAGATGGTCAAAATGCCGGGGTTAGACGGCGGGTACGGCGGCTTGAGCGGTTAATCCTACTGCTTCAGCATATTTGAGGTAGGTTTCAACGGAAGCGATGACAATGCGAGCTTCAATGGCGAGCAATTCAATTCCCACTAAAGAGACTCGAACCCAAGCATCAACGACAATTCCCTTGTCTAGAATGCGATCGACCACTTCTCCGAGACTGGATGAAGAGTTGACTTTTTCAACAGCCATAAATGTTTTCCCTCGTTGTGAGTGAGTGATTGAGGTTAGGGGTAGACGCGACTTGTGCCTTCGCTGGGGATAGGAGCAGTTAAAGCGAACTACCGGACGGCGATCGCCGCTTATACTTGTAATTTTATCGGACAATGGAAACAACGAAGGCCAAATTCCCCAAACACGTTACTTAAATTCATCCTTATTGCAGGAGTTCATCTCTAAGATTTCACATAAAAGTTAAGAAATCTGGGGTTGACTCCTCAAGATCCCACTCAACTCAAACCTGCGAGGACTAGCAGAATGGAACGGCTGCTTAACCAACGATATCAATTTATTAAAACCCTCGGATCGAACCAGCTTGGCCAAACCCACCTGGTCGGTGATACCCATCTGCCCGGCCATCCTCGGTGTGTGGTCAAACAACTCAAGCTACCAGGGAATAATCCTAAGACCTTAGAGTTTAGTTTAATTTTGCTCAACAAAAAAGCTGAGACTCTCAAAACCATTGGCGCTCATCCCCAAATTCCGAAACTTTTAGATTACTTTGAAGAAGGGCAAAGTTTTTATTTAGTAGAAGAATTTATTGTGGGGTCTTCTTTGCGAGAAGAAATGGAATCAAATCCCCAATGGTCGGAATCAGCGGCGATCGCCCTATTAGAAGAAGTGTTAAACATTTTAGCCTTTGTCCATAGTCGCGGTCTGATTCATCGCTCCATCAAACCCTCTAATTTGATTCGTCGTAAATCCGATGATCGAATGGTTCTGACGGGGTTTGGGATTTTCAAAGAAATTGGCACTCAGGTGATGAGATCTCAACAACAACTCCTCAAAGCCCATAGCAATGGCTCTGTTGTCTATGTTTCTCCTGAACAGGATCAAGGTCAAGCCCATTTTAACAGTGATCTCTATTCTCTAGGGATTATCGGGATTCAATTGCTCACTGGTCAAAGTCTACTGGAATTATCAACATTGAGGGGAAAATCTATTCTCGACTGGCCAGATGGCGTCAAAATCAGTCCAGAATTTATAGAGATTCTCAACAAAATGGTTGATCCAGACACCAAACAACGATACCAGTTAGCCACCAGTGTTCTTGAAGACTTAGCTGCTTTGAAACCGGGTAAATTAAGTGCAACCTTGGTTCGTTCTGAATCAGCTAAACTGGTATCTCCAGAAGTGACTTCTCCTGCTGTGGGGGATTCTCCACCCGTCTCTATGCCTCCTCGCCCTGAACCCAAGCGCTATCTTTTGCCGTTAAGTGTGGCGGTGGGGAGTGTGGTGCTGGTTTTGGTGGCTTTAGCCTCTAGTCATTTTTCTCGTGCTCGATTGGGAGGAGGGGAGATTAAGCAAGCTCAAAGTCATGTTGAAGCGGGCAAAGTAGAGGAGGCTTTGAGAGTGTATGCCGAGGCGATCGCCAAACAACCCCAAAATGGTCAAGCCTATTATGATCGAGGGATGCTCTACAAACAGCTCGGAAACCTGGAGGCGGCTTTAGCCGATCTGACGCAAGCAATTTTATTACAGACTCAAGTGCAAGAGGCGTACTATCAACGGGGAAATATTCGTTTAGAATTGGGCGATCGCCAGGGAGCTAGAGCCGATTATACCCAAGTGATTGACCTCGATCCTAATTTTGTCAATGCCTATATCAATCGAGGCAGTGTGTTGTCCGAGTTAGGGGATGATAAAGGCGCGATTTTAGACTTTACTCAAGCTTTGAAAATCGATCCTACTCTCAGTGCTGCCTATTTGAATCGGTGTTTATCTTGGTCTAATGTGGGGGATCAAAATCGGGCGATCGCTGATTGTACAGAAGCCATTAATCTAGAGCCTACGGATGGATTTGCCTATCAAAATCGCGGCTTAGCCCGACGCAAGCAGCGGGATATTCAAGGGGCCATTGAGGATTATAATATTGCGATTCGCCTTGATCCTGGCGATCCGGTTCCTTATCATAATCGTGGCCTCACTCGGCTAGATTTAGGGGATTTTCCAGGGGCGATCGCTGATTTTACCCGTGCCATCGAGCGCAAGCCCGATTTTGCCCTCGCCTATTATGATCGAGGTCTAGCTTACCGTCAAACTAATCAAGTTGATCAGGCGATCGCTGATTTCCAAAAAACCACTCAACTCTGTTTGAGTATGGGACGAGTGGGATGTTTTGAAGACGCTAAATATCAACTCAATCAACTCCCATCTCCCTCTCCAGCTACTAAACCATAATCCGTCGCCGTCCTGTTCCTCCCCTAGGAGCCTCTCCCCCTTTTTGCCCATAGCCATAGCCGAGTTCCAGGGAAATAAAAGTATCGTAATTTACTTGTAATTCCGAGGAAACCACAGGAGTAGTAGCCATGAAGGTATTCAGGAAAAATAGAGGTGAAACCAGTAAAGAGATGGGTAAAGGCATAGAGATTACTAGAAAGCTTCTATACTCTCTATACGGGGAAGATCAACCCGATCCGGAAAGGACACGGGACTAATTCAATGCCCCTGATCCCTGATCATTTCCTCATCTCTCAAAGACGAACTGTAGTCAAATTGGCTCTGGGATTAACTGTGCGGAGACTTTTGAGTTTTTCATATCCCTCCCGTTCCGCCTTACTCAAGGTTTTCGGAATGGCGATCGCAATTTTGACCAACTGATCCCCCCGAATCCCCTTCGGATTTGGCCAACCCTTCCCCCGCAAGCGCAAGGACTGCCCATGGCGAATTCCTGCCGGGATATTCATCTGCACCTTACCGTCAGGAGTGGGGACTTCAATCGTTGCCCCTAACACCGCCTCATCTGGCGCAATCGGCACTTCACAAACCAAATTATCTCCCTCAAACTGAAAAAAACTATGGGGTTGTAGTTCCACCGTCAGATACAAATCCGCCCGCTCGCTGGTTTGAGGATTTAAGCTACCCTTGCCTTTCACCCGAATGCGAGTACCTGGTTTTGCTCCTGGGGGAATCCGTACCTCAATTACTTCCGCACCCAAATTGATGCGCTTTTGTACTCCCTGAAAGGCTTCCGCATAGGAGAGTACAATGGCTGACTCTTGAGAGGGACTCGTGGTTTTTGGCGGAGTACCATAACGGGCAAAGTCTTCGTAACCCCCAAAATTCGTACTGCGTCCGGTGGTATTGTAGTTATAGGTTCGGCGACTGGTAGTGCTTGCCGTTCCAGGATTTCCCATGCGGCCAAGCAATTCATTGATAAACTCATCGAAACTGGTGTATTGACTAAAGTCAAACCCATTCATATCTACCCCAGGCGTTGCCCCGCCATAGCGGGAACCCGTACCTGCTTGTTTCCAGTATTGACCGAACTGGTCATATTTTTGTCGCTTGTCTGGATCGGATAAAACTTCGTAGGCTTCGTTGACTTCCTTAAACCGAGCCTCTGCTTGCTGGTTTCCAGGATTCATATCTGGGTGGTATTTCCGGGCAAGGCGACGGAAACTTTTTTTAATTTCATCGGCACTGGCTGTGCGATTCACCCCCAAAACTGAGTAGTAGTCCTTAAAATCAGTTGCCACCATATCTGCTCCTTCTTGCCTGACTGGAATAAATCTTTAGTTTAATTAATGATCATCATCTTAGTTTTAGGGTATCAAAGGTAAAGAAAGGATCGGAGTTCGGTTTTTGCTAAAGAGCTGATTCCCTTCGGGACATTAACAGTATTCCTCCCTATCAATCGGGTTGATAAAATATCAATCGATCTAGTCCTTCTGCTAAAGCAGGGGGTGCTCCCCAGAGTTGACGATACATTGTGAGGATAATCTCTGCTGGTACTTGGCGATCGCGGTTTTGATTGCGTTGTAAACATTCCTCTAGGGGGGTTCGTACCCAAATCCCCATCAGTGAGGGAAAACCCAGAGATCTGCCCAGTGTAATAATCTCACGACGGTTGGCCCGTTTCACATTGGTCGCATCATAAATCACAGTAGCGCGATCTTGAACAGCGTCAGAGAAATGCGATCGCACTTCTTGCCAAATGAGTTCCCACTCTCCTTGTACTTCCTCACTGCCAAACAACTGGGCACGAAGGCGATCGGTAGACACCCAACGATAATCAGGATAGGCAGTCATTAGCTGGCGAGCTAACGTCGATTTCCCACTCCCAGGCAAACCAATCAGCACAATTAAACCCCAGGTATCGATCATACCCATCTGGCTCAGATCGGCTGGTCGGAGAAATTGTGGTAGGGAGAGCGAAGAAGACAACACAGTTAATCGTGGTTGATCGGGGACAGTAGGGCAGACGGATAGGTCTGCCCGTTTACGGAGCGGACCGTTCTAAATTACCGTACCATCTGGAATAGTGGTATTTTTAATAATCACCACCACTCCACCGCGAATAAAGAATCCATCGTCTTCTCTAGATGCTTCTTCCACACGGTCTTTATTAATAATTTGAACATGGCGACCAATGCGAGCATTTTTATCGATAATCGCACCCCGAACCGTACTCCCTTCACCAATGCCAACAGGAATTCGTCCTTCCTGAATTCCTGATTGACGTTCGGCAAAGGGTTCATAATAATCTGCGCCCATGAGCATGGAGTCTTCAACGATGCAGTTGGCTTCTACCCGCGATCGCACCCCCAATACCGAATGATGAATGGTACACTTTTTCAGGATACATCCCTCAGCAATAATAGACTCTGTGACCTTAGCATCCAACAATTTAGAGGGGGGCAAAAAGCGCGAACGACTATAAATCGGAGCCGTTTCACTGTAGAAACTAAACGGCGGCGTGGGCTGTTCAGTCAACGCCAAATTCGCATCATAGAACGCCTTAATCGTTCCAATATCTTCCCAATAGTCATTAAACAGATAAGCTTGTACCCGGTAGTCCTTAGCAGCAAAGGGAATCACTTCTTTCCCAAAGTCTTTCTGATCGGGATTTTCCGTCAAGAGTTTACCCATCAGATCCTTCTTAAAGACATAAATCCCCATGGAAGCAATATAGGGCTTTTTCTGTGCTTCTTCTGGAGATAATCCTAAAATTGTGGTATCTACTGCCATTTTCTTGAGGGCTTCTCCTTTGGGTTTTTCGCAGAAGTCAATGATGCGCCCGGTATCATCAATTTTCATTAACCCAAAATCAGAAGCGCGTGCCTCATCCATCGGTACCACAGAGAGAGTAATATCAGCTTTGTTTTCCCGGTGGCAATTGATAAAGTCTCGATAATCCATCCGGTAGAGATGATCGCCAGATAAGATTAGGTATTCATCCACATCCCACTCTTGCATTAACCACAGATATTTCCGCACGGCATCGGCAGTTCCTTCAAACCAACTGGTGGAATCCTCTGGAGTTTGCTGGGCTGCCAGCACTTCCACAAATCCCTCAGAAAAGCTGGAAAAGCTGTAAGCGCGAGTGACGTGGCGATTGAGGGAGGCGGAATTAAATTGAGTCAGAACATAGATTTTGAAAATTTCGGAGTTGACACAGTTACTTACGGGAATGTCAATCAGGCGGTATTTACCGGCTAAAGGCACTGCGGGTTTAGCTCGCAGTTTGGTTAGGGGGTACAGTCTGGTTCCTGCGCCACCTCCGAGAATAATCCCTAGGACATTTTTCACGAAAAAACCCTCTTATATCAAAAACTATTAGCGTTCCTAGTCCAGTGTCTGACTCAACCGGGCAGTTGGCAAGGGGCGATCGCTGAAAAGCTTTGGTTAAGAGTTGGTTAGGAAGGGAAGGGTTGGGGGAAGCTCTGTAGTCAGTGTCTTGTCTGTCAATCTGCGAGAATGTAGCGATTTCGTCCCTGTTGTTTGGCTTTGTAGAGGGCTTCATCGGCTTGGTTGACTAAGTTTTCTGGAGATTGATCTGAAGTCGGAATGGTGCTGGCGATTCCGGCGCTAATGGTGACAATGTTGCTAATGTCTGATTGTTGATGGGCAATGTTTAAGGCAGCGATCGCCAATTTGATCCGTTCTGCTATCTGCATCGCTGCATCGGAGTTGGTAAAGGGGAGGAGAACGATAAATTCTTCGCCCCCGTAGCGAGCAACTAAATCAGTGGATCGGGTGATAGCTTTGGCAATGGCTTGAGCTAGATTAAAGAGGCATTCATCTCCTTTAAGATGACCATAGCAGTCATTGTAGTTTTTGAAATAATCCACATCGATGAGAATGAGAGAGAGGGGAAGTTGTTGGTGCTGTAGATGTTCCCATTCTTGCTGTAATCTGCGATCAAATTGTCGTCGATTGGCTAGATGAGTGAGGGAATCGGTTTGGGCGAGGTGTTGGAGTTTTTGATTGGCAATGCGGAGATGTTCTTCAGATTCTTTGCGATCGCTAATATCCCAATTTACTCCAATGAGACGCTGGGCTCTTCCTTGCTCATTCCGAAATAGCATTCCATGAGCTTCTATAAATCTTACCTGTCCATCTGGGCGAATAATTCTAAATTCGGTGTGTAAGTCATTTTCTCCCGCGATTGTGGCTTCGATTTGAGCTTGAGTACGCGATCGATCTTCTGGATGAAGGCGCTCCTGCCAAGTCTCATATGCACCATCAAACTCCCCTAAAGTTAGTCCATATAATTCGAGCATCCGATCGTCCCACACTAGCCGATTTTCTTCTAAATCTAAATCCCAAATCCCAATATGAGCCGAATTAGTTGCCAGAGCTAACCGTTGCCGGATTTCAATCATTTGGGTTTCCACCTGTTTTCGATCCGTGATATCTCTAGCAGCTGCATAAATCAGTTGCCCACTCGGAGAAGCTCGCCATTCTAGCCAACGATAGGAGCCATCGTAGCAGCGATAGCGATTCACAAAATAGGGTAGATCCTCGCCATCGGCTAATTGCGCTAGAGCTTCCAGAGTGTTTTGAGTATCATCGGGATGGACATAATCAAGAAATTTTGCTCCTTCTAAATCAGATAAGGGATACCCCAAGGTTTTTTCCCATTGGCTATTCAATCCCAAGAAATATCCTTGAGTATTGGCGATACAAAGGAGATCTAGAGCTAGGGAAAATCCCAGAAAAGCCATTTTTTCTGCTTGGATTAATTTCCATTGGGTATCTCTGAGCTTCTGTAAGGTTTCCCGCAGGCTTTGGGCTTTTTCTCGTTCTTGTTGTTCGGAGTGCCGCAAGGCAAATTCTACCGCTTTCCGTCCTTCAATTTCTGCTTGTAGAGTTTGGTTAATCCTCTCTAGGGCAATGGTGCGTTCTTCGACTCGCTTTTCTAAGCTTTCGTTGGCCAGATGTAAGGCTTCTTCACTCTGGTGGCGGCGATAAATTTCTTGTTGCAGTTGTTGATTAATTATTTCTAACTCTTCAGCAGTTTTTAGGGTTAAAAATTGAGGGATTACTGTAATTAATGAAGCGGCTGTGTAGCAAGAAACGATTGCTGTTAGCGCTCTTTCTATACCAGAAATCCAATAGTGAGGATACCAAAGAGTCCAAACGTCTAATAAATGACCCACACCACAGAGAACAATAAAGGCTCCAAAGAGAATAAAAATTTTTTGAAAGGGGAAATCTTGGCGGCGAATTACGAAGTAAAATAGAATCGTTGGGATAGACAAGTAGGCTATGGCAATTAGGCTATTGCTAGAGACATGGAGACTCACCAGGGGGGTTTGCCACAGGTAACAATGACCATGGGGCAGATAGGAGAGAGTTAGTAAGGAGATAAAATGAGTATTTTCCCACATGGTATCATAGATAGAATGAGAAAGAAAAAAATCTTTTCAAGACGAGAGCGCAGTTGTCTGTCCTGAAAAGATTTTTAACTGTTTTTGAGGTGACAACTTAACTGAAGTTAGGCAGCAGCTTTCTGCAAAGCGGCGATGAGTTGTCCGAGTTGCTTTTGATTGAAGGCTTTGGAGAGGGCTTGTGCGGCGGCGTTGGGTTCTACGGCGATCGCCACCCATCTCGCAGTAGCTGTTTCTGCTAATTTGGCTAATGCGGGGGAAGGTTTCACCTCCTGTGTTCTACCTACTTTAATTAATTCTGCGGCTCCTTTTAACTCCTTAATCACCAAAGGTGCTAAGGTTACATAAGTTGCCTTGGGATTATAAATAGCTGTTTGAGCAGTTTCCACCAAAGTTTGCCATTGGGAAGATGGCTCCTGTAAATTTAATAGACTGCCACAAAGATCGGCTAATTGCTGACGATTAATGGGCGTAGTTTTTTGCTTAAAAATTTCTAACATCTCCCGCAAGACTCGCGTCACTTGTTGAGCAAAATCAGAGGGTATAGGAGCAGGGGCAGTTGATTTTTTGGGAGGATGTACGGGGACTTCTTCAGTAATTCCTGGGCCGCCACTATCAAGACTTTCTAAATGGGCTTGGAGTTGTTTAAACCGAGGTTCAGCTTCGTCCATAATTTGTTTGGCTTCTTCATCTCTTAAGCCAAAGGGCCCTTGCACTCGTTCCAGTAACTCTCGGAGGACATCAAAGCCACTGAGGAACAAATTTTCCAGTTTGTGATCGATAGTAATTTGAGGATTTTCTTTGAGGATTTTAAAACTATCTTCCAGGCGGTGAGAGGTTTTTTGGATACTGGTAAAGCCTAGCATGGCGGCTCCTCCTTTGACGGAGTGGGCGGCGCGAAATAATTCATTGAGGCTTTCTTGGTCTTTCATGGTGGACTGAAGATCTAACAGTCCTTGTTCAATAGTATCTAGGTGTTCCTTAGCTTCCTCTAGAAAATAACCAACTATCTGCGAATTAGCACTCATGGCGATCGCCTCCAACCACTGTTTAACTCAATAGGACTGATTTCTAGCCGTGAGAAGACCTGAGATCCCATCGGTACTCTTATGTTACCAACTCAAGGTACAATCATGCCAAAATCCGTTCGGCCGTAACCGAAACGGGATAGAACAGCTCCCTCATTCATAACCCATGACCACAGCCTTAGACCAATTTTGGTATCTTGTCAGCGGTGCATCAACTCTGAATCCTCAAGCCTTTGTACAGATTAATCTTTTGCCCCTGGGAGGAAGGGTAGCTCTGATGGTTGTCCTGGGGGCTGCTCTAGCACAAGGGGTAGGACAAGGTCTGGTTTTAGCTCTTAATCGCGTCCGACTGATCCGCTCTGGCTTAAGTTTAACCGGGGGTGCTCTGTTAGTGGCGATCGCCTACGGTATCTGGATACTCAGCATCGGACTGATCAGCTTCCTGTACCTCAAAGAACCTATCCCCCTGGGCAATCTAGCCCGCGCCATTGGTTTGAGCTACGCCCCTCAAATGCTCAGTTTTCTGATTGCCCTTCCCTATCTTGGCATTCCCATTGCCATTGCTCTTTCCCTGTGGACATTCCTCGCCATCATCACCAGCTTATCAGTGCTCACCCCACTCAACCCTTGGGAAGCCTTTAGCTGCGCGGTGTTGGGATGGATCGTCGTACAATGGTGTCAACGTACCCTCGGCCGTCCTCTCATCCTGTGGGGACATCAACTCACCCACCTCCTAGGGAACCCCTCTCCTACTCTCCAGGGCTCTGAGCCACAACAGCCCTTAGCTACCTCCTCTCCTCCCCACCAACGAGCCACCCAGTTAACCTCCTTTCCCTCCTCATCCCGCCGTCCCCTCATGCCTGCCCGGAAAACTTTAGTGGCAGTCTGCATCGGTTTAGCCATGGCGCTCCTGCTGTCGCCTTCTTTTTACCAGAATCTCCTGAACGGATATATTGCTCTGAGTCCAAGTACCCGTGAGTTGATTCACCTTAGTCTCATGAGCTTGATTGCCCTCAGTTTTGCTCTCCTCCTCAGTCCCCTGGAAACCCCTGGATGGTGGGCTGGGTGGTATGGAGATGAAGAACTTACCTATCCAGAAATCCCTGTACGACAAGCTGTGACGGCAACTCAAGTATCTCGTTATGTCCTTTATCTGGATGGGGTTTCCCAAGGCAGTTATGAATATTTGCCGGATGTGGAACTCTTCCTGAATCGGCTGGCGGATAAGACTCCTGATAATGTATTGGTGGTGAAGGGGATGATGTCCTATGCTTGGGGCCATACTCTTGGGTCATCCCGGCACGAGGGATGCGATCGCCCCCGAAAACCTCTTTTTCCCTTTTTCTGGCAGATCAGAGACTCAATAAGTCAGAAACAACCAGAGCGTCCTCTGAGTCTGATTATCCGCCTGCGTAACTTGATAGCGGCAGCAGTCGCGGCTGATCCCCGCACTGGGCCGATGCAAAGTTACCGGTTAGCTCAAGTATTATTTGAAAATTTGATTAGTTTTGGCTATCCCCTCGGCAGCCAACGGCCGATTACGGTGATTGGCTATAGCGGTGGCGGTCAAATGGCGATGGGGGTGGTTCCCTATCTGGCTCAGGGGACAGGTGCGCCTATTGAGGTAATTTCTTTGGCTGGAATTATCGGTAGCGATCGGGGGTTGAGTTGGGCAGAGCAGGTTTATCATTTGGTGGGGGAAAGGGATGGTTTCAAGCG
>CAZTRW010000018.1:18692-29660 GCA_964616725.1 uncultured bacterium | reverse complement strand
GGTGTTAATGTTTCTGGTGCGTCCTCTGAATGTTTGGATCTGTACCTGGAATAGCGATCTTAACTGGCGGCAAAAGGTCTTTATGGGGTGGATTGGGCCGAGAGGAATTGTCTCCGCTTCTGTAGCTTCCTTGTTTTCTATTTTGCTTACTCAACGGGGGATTACGGGGGGAGATGCCATTAAAGCGTTAGTGTTTTTAACGATTATCATGACGGTATTATGCCAAGGGTTGACCGCAGGAGCTTTAGCCCAATGGCTACAAATTACCTCTAAGAAAGCCACAGGCGCGGTGATTGTAGGTATTAGTCCTTTGAGTCGCTTAATCGCGCGGTTGTTTGAGGAACAAGGGGAATCAGTGGTTTTAATTGATACTAACGCTGCCGCCTGCCGTCAAGCAGAAGCGGAAGGCTTGCGGGTGTTTGTCAGTAGCGCTTTGGATACGGGAGTGTTGGAGGAAGCGGGTTTAGCGTCTATGGGAACGTTTTTGGCGATGACGAATAATGGGGAGGTGAATTTTGTCTTAGCGCAACGGGCGGTGGAGGAGTTTGATCCGCCACGGGTATATGCGGTGTTTCCCCGTGATTCCCAAGGACAGCAAAGTGCGGGTACGGGGCAAAAGATTGCTCAGGCGTTTGTTTCTCATCTGGCGATTAAGGTGTGGAATCAGTATGTGGATGAGGGTAAGGTGAAGTTGGGAGTAACTACTCTGAAGACGGAGGGATTGGGCTTTCAGCAGGCTCATTTGCAGGCGTTGATTCGTGCGGGGGAGTTGGTGCCGATTTTGGTGTCTAGGGAGGGGCGGCTAGAGGTGGTGCCGGCGGCGGAAGAGTGGCGTAGTGGCGATCGCATTATCTATCTTCTCCACGATCCGAGACCAGCCCTGTTAAAGCGGTTGTCGGGAGCCTCTCAAGCCACTCGGTTATCGGTGGAGCGTTTACCAGAAGTGGAAGAGATTCCCCTCCCCAAACCAGATTCAGAACAAGTTTTAGCCTCTGTAGGAAATGAGTCTAAACGCTCACAGAGTTCAGAAACGGAGGCAAAAGTAGGGTAGAGAATGATGTAATTATTAAATATTTTTTCAAGAGTACCCAGCAGCCCGAAGTCCTGGGTTTCAATAGAAGGAGTATCGATGGAAATAAACAAGGAATTGGGCCATTGCACGTAAGGACTTAAGGCTATGAAACGACCTTCACAACTGACACAGTTGATTTGGGATTTTTATCGCGAAAATCAAGGAGAGTTAAGGCATTTGTTACCTTTGGGGCGATGCCAAGTGTTTAGACGGTGGGGGGTGTTGCATATTCAGTGTCTGAATCGCGAGATGGCAGAGGCGATCGCCAAAGCCTATACTCTGATTCGAGAGCCTGTGATCCAATTGAGGCTGGCCCATACGATTAAGATTGAAGTAGCCCAGCACTCTGTAGCTGTGGTGGATGTTCCTTCTGGACAGTTGATCGCTTAAGAGTGAAGAGAAGGGTAAGGTGGTGGATCTGGTTGGCGATCGCAGCCCTCGCTGTGGTAGGGTTGAATTCAATCTATCACCCTCCCCTCTCATCTTCTATGAGTAATTGTGCATCTACTCACCTCCTCAGCTATCCCCCTTTAACTCCCGTTCCCCCCAATCCTCATCGCCACCAAATCTATCTCAATGGCATCTGGGATTTTCAACCCGCCCTCTCCTCTCCTCTCACTCCCCCTCAACAAGATTGGGGTAAAATTCGCGTCCCCGGTGACTGGAGACTGGAAAATGCCAAATCAGTCCCCGGAGTCCTCTCCCGTGGCTCTGGGGCGGTCTGGAATGGCTTTAATGGCAAAACTTTAGGGCAAGCTTGGTATCAGCAACAGGTACAAATTCCCCCCGAATGGGCAGGACAGCGCATTTTCCTCAGTTTAGAGCGCGTCAGCACCGATGCCCAACTGTACATTAACCAGCAAGCCTGTGGAGAAGTCAATTGGCCCTATGGAGCCGTTGAGATTACCCAGAAAATTCAGCCAGGACAAACCAATACCCTCAGTCTTTTAGTCAGCGCCAACCATCCCGATCAACCCACGGTGATTACTAGCAATGGTATATCAACCACAGAAGCCAAATTAGACGCTCGCGGACTCATTGGAGAAGTGCGGTTACTCAGTCTCCCCTCCCCAGGATTCATTAGCGATATCTTTGTCCAACCCTCAACTCGCCAGCAACAGATTAGCCTGGCAGTAGAATTAACCGATGTGAAGCAAGCCGGTTCAGTAGACATTACCGCCACAATGCTCGATGAACAAGGTCAAGTAGAGCAAGAATTTAGCACTACTCACACGATTCAAGCCCAAAATATTCAAACCTTAGAGTTAACCTGGGAGTGGAAAAACCCTAGACTTTGGGATGTAGATAAGCCCAATTTGTATACCCTCAGATTGCACGTCAAAGGTGCAGGCATCGAAGATACTTACGATCAATCTTTTGGATTTCGAGAATTTTGGATTGAAGGCAAAAAATTCTACTTAAACAGCACAGAAATCCGCTTCCGTCCCGTTTATCATGATGATAACTGGCAAGCTTGGCCGGTAGGCGTTCCCGAAGTCATGGATGGGATGATTGCCGGTTATCAAGGAGCAGGATTTAATCTCGCAGAAGTTTGGCCGTGGAATCATGATGAACGGGGCAGATGGCATTTTCGAGAATTGTTTGCAGAACGAGCCGATCTGAAAGGATTTCCCATTATGGCTCCAGCCCTTGATGGGGGCAAACCCTATGGTCCCAAGTGGTACAAACCTGACGGAAAAGCCGTTTGGGAACCGAAAATGGTGACTGAATTGCGGCGATATCGCAATCATCCTTCTGTGCTGATGTGGGCAACAAGTGGTAACTTTTTTGCACCGAAAGGTGACGATCAAAATCCACGCCGGATTGGGCAACGGCAAGTGGAAGGAACATTAGGAGAAACTTGGGATAAACTGTGGACATTTAGAAGGGCAGTGGCAGAAGAACTGGTAGCTACGATCAAACAGTATGACCCAACTCGGCCCGTTTTGATTCACAATGGAGGAGCAGTGGGAGATGTTTATGCCCTCAATTCTTATTTGAATTTGATTCCTCTGCAAGAGCGAGAAGAATGGATTTCTGAGTGGGTTAAATCAGCCGATATGCCATACATGGTGGTGGAGTTTGGTACGCCGCTCCATGGGGCGATGATGCGCGGGCGATATGGGTTGTTAACGGGGGCGAAGTTTGAACCGTTGATGACGGAGTTTGCGGCGATTTATTTTGGGAAAAAAGCCTATGAGTGGGAAACGGAGGTGTATCGATCGCAAATTCCGAAAATGTTTATTAAAGATCAAGAATATCAGAGTTGGCAGTTTAAGGCGGAATTGGATTTTGCGCCGGCTTTTCAACAACTACAATCTCTGTTTAGTACCAATACTTGGCGTAGTTGGCGTACTTGGGGGATTACAGGAGGGATGATTCCCTGGCAAGATGGTCATGGATGGCAAAAGCTGGAAGAGGGTAATCAACGAGTATCCTTGGATGCTATGAAGCCGGGACAGCGAGGCGTGTATTTACCGACGATTCCTAAGTATTTTCAGAACTATTTTCAACCGCCTGGGTTTAAGATTCATCCAGGTGGAGAGGCGATTTTAGCGAATAATGGCCCGACTTTGGCGTGGATTGCAGGAGAATCGGGTAATTTTGTGGCGAAAGATCATAGCTATGAGGGCGGTAGAGCGCTGAAGAAGCAGATTGTCGTGATTAATGATACTCGTGAGTCTCAACCGTTTTCGTTCCAGTGGGAGGTGCGTGTAGATGGGGCGGTGGTGACGACTGGAGACCAGCAAGGGGTGATTGAGACGGCGAAAACGCTGTTTTTTCCAGTGGAGGTGTCTTTACCGGTTGTCCGTGGTAAGGTGGATGGGGTAATTAATTTAACGGCGCAGGTGGGAAGGGAGGAGCATCAGGACAAGAGTGAGTTTCGGGTGTTTCCTGCGGCTGCTCCGAAAGGTTTACCGGCGATCGCTATTATCGACCCCATAGGCAAAACCACAGAAATGTTACAAAGTCTAGGGTATACAGTGACCTCTTGGGATGGGTCATCGACCTCAGCATTGGTGGCGGTCGCCCGCGAAGTCCTATCACAAGATCGCTCCACAGTCAACCCCTTGTTTGCTCAACTAGAGGCTTTTGTACAAGGAGGAGGAAGAGTCATGATATTTACGCAACATCCTGAGTGGATTCACGGAACTCTGGGATTTCGCGTCGCTCCCCATCTCAGTCGCCGCGTCTTTCCCCTCGATCTGACTCATCCCGTAGTGCAAGGGTTAGACGAAATGGATTTAAGGAACTGGCGCGGCGAAAGTACCCTGGTAGAAGCCTATCCCGATACTCGTTTTGGTGGAGTCAAACGCAGTCCCCCCCGTGATTTACCCTGGTATGGTTGGCATTGGGGAAATCGCGGGGTAGTTAGCAGTGCATCGATGGAAAAACCCCATCGCAGTTCTTGGCGACCGATTTTAGAATCAGAGTTTGATTTGGCCTATACTCCCTTGATGGAATTAGATTATGGCCGAGGACGAGTGGGGCTGACGACGGTAGATTTTGAGGATGGAGTAGCCTCAGAAGATCCCGTGGCTAAACAATTATTGCACCAGGCGATCGCCTACGCTGCTACTGCTCCCCTTTCCCCCAAAGCACAGCAGGTAATCTTCATCGGCAGCGATAGTGAGGCGGCACAGTTAGACCAATGGGGAATCCTTTATCAAAAGTCAGATCATTTACTACCAGAGGCTGAGTTGGGAATTATTGGATCGCAAGTGAGCCTTGAAGATGCCGCGCTCCAGGAGTATTTGAGGGAAGGTAGACGGCTATTTTTCTTATCGCGAACGAGCACATCACCCATAGTTTTGGGCATTCAAATTGGCCAAAAACAACCCTTTGGCGGCTCATTACAGGTTCCTGCATGGGAAGAAACACGGGGTTTAAGTGCGTCAGATTTGCGATCGCGCACGGACTATCCGACTGAGTTGATCACTGCTGGAGGAGACATCGCCAGCGGTGGATTATTTAGCCGCGTACCAGTCGGAAAAGGCGTAGCACTCTTTTGTCAACTCAATCCCCAAGGATTAGACGCAGATCGGCTCACCTATTTTCGCTATACCCGGTGGCGACAAACCAGAGCCATTAGCCAGCTTTTAGCGAATTTAGGAGCAACGTTTCGTGTTGATGGCGAAATTTTTCAAAATCTGCAAAAACTCCCTCAACGCGCCCATTTATCCACGCCTATCCTCAATGGGTTTTATCATCCCGATTATCGCACTGATTTTGAATTAAGTGATGACCCCTATCGCTATTCCCTGTGGTAGGTAAATAGTTTCACTTTGTTAAAGAGTACAGTCTGATGGGGATTGACGGTGCACCTCCTAGAAGCGCAAAGTGCTGTAGACGGCCTGATTACCACCGCTGAGGGGTAAGATGAGTTATTTTTACTCTAGGTCTCTTCACGAAATTTTAGGATTTTGTAACAATAGAGAAAAATCAAGGCATTTGAGGCCAACTCCCATTGGCTTCTACAGGGCGGGCAGGTGTTCCCGTAGGGAACATGAATGAAACCCGCCCCTAGCTCATCTCCTATTATTTGGTTTACTCTTTATGTCTCCTCTCACCAAGCCCCGCGATGTTCAGGTTGTGTATCTTGATCATGAGACTACTCTGTTGCGATCGCGCACTTGGGATCGTCTCAAGTTTGAAGTAGAATATTCCCTGCAAAAGGGAACCACTGCCAACTCTTTTCTCATCCAAGGCGATAAACTGGCGCTGATTGATCCTCCCGGCGAGTCCTTTACCCAAAACTATATCCAGGCACTCCAGCAGCGACTAGATCTAGCCTCCCTAGACTATGTGATTGTGCACCACTTTAACCCCAATCGAGCTGCCACCCTCAAAACCCTACTCAGCATTGCTCCTCAATTGACAATTGTGTGTTCTAAAGCAGCGAAATTAGCTTTAGATCAGCTTTGGCAAGAAGAAGGATTGGCAGTGCAGGTAAAGATGCTCAGTCGAGGGGATTGGGATCTCGATCTCGGTGGTGGCCATCATCTCCAATTTATGCCGACTCCGACTCCGCGCTGGCCTGATGGTATTTGCACTTACGATCCTAAATCACAAATTGTGTTTACGGATAAGTTTTTTGGGGCTCATGTGTGCGGAGACCAAATCTTTGATGAGGGTTGGAAATTTTATAGTGAAGATCGTCGGTATTATTATGATTGTGTCCATGCGGCTCAACCGAGGCAAGTGTTGAGTGCGTTGGAGCGAATTCAGGATAAAACTAAAACAGCTCGATTTTATGCTCCTGGCCATGGCCCGCTGCTGCGGTATGGAAAGCAGGAGTTATCTCAATTGTACTATACCTGGAGTCAGAAGCAAATGGGCCAGGAGCTATCGGTTGCTTTGATTTATGCTTCTGCCTATGGAAATACAGGAATTCTGGCGCAGGCGATCGCTCGTGGAATTACGAAGTCAGGGGTAGCCGTAGATTTAATTGACTGCGAACATACTGATCCTGCTGAGATTCAAGCTCAGGTGGAAAAATGTGATGGTTTTATCTTAGGCTCTCCCACTTTAGCGGGCCATCCCCCCACACAAGTGCAAACGGCTCTGGGGATTGTGCTATCAACTGCGGCAAAAACTAAGTTAGCGGGAGTATTTGGCTCTTTCGGTTGGAGTGGAGAGGCGATCGATATCCTGGAGGGGAAATTACGAGACGCTGGGTATAAATTTGGGTTTGAACCGATTCGGGTAAAATTTGCGCCCACAGATGGGATTCTACAACAATGTCAAGAAGCTGGGACTGATTTTGCTCAGGAGTTGAAGAAGGACTTAAAACGTCGCACACCCAAGTCTTCTGTCAATGTATCTAGTAGCGATCGCACGGCTCAAGCGGTCGGTAGAATTGTGGGTTCTCTCTGTGTTGTTTCTGCTCATCGTGGCGATCTCCACAGTGCCATGCTTGCCAGTTGGGTATCACAAGCAACGTTTAATCCCCCAGGAATTACCATAGCGGTCGCCAAAGACCGTGCCATGGAATCCCTTACCCATTCAGGGGATAAGTTTGTGTTAAATATCCTGCCAGAAAAGAGTACGCTGGTACGCCAGTTTACGAAGAACTTTGCTCCAGGAGAAGACCGTTTTACAGGAGTAGAAACAGAAACCGCCAGTAACGGCGGTAAAATTCT
This sequence comes from uncultured bacterium, assembly GCA_964616725.1. Lineage (GTDB taxonomy): Bacteria > Cyanobacteriota > Cyanobacteriia > Cyanobacteriales > Desertifilaceae > Roseofilum. Next base: position 22,445 of record CAZTRW010000018.1, on the reverse strand, counting down.
CAAAGAAGCTTTAGCCTATCTGGAATGTACCGTCAGCGATCGCCTAGAATGTGGCGATCATTGGATGGTTTATGCGATCGTTGATAGCGGCAAAGTCCTCGATCTTCAAGGAGTCACCGCCGTCCACCATCGCAAAACCGGCAGTTATTATTAACCTCATCATTTTCCTCCTCATTGCCATGATCCAACTCCACCCCCATCCCAAGCAGAAATCTCTGCCAACCATGTATGACCTCCCCAGCGAAGACTCGGAGGAACCTGGATTGCCTGACGAATTTCACGACTATCAACCTGACTTATTAACCCAAACTTGTCGATTGCCTCATTACTCCCCAGAAAATTACTTAATTGCCAGCGATCTCAATCTTTATTACGACAAAAAACATACCCTTTGGCACAAACGACCAGATTGGTTCCTAGTCCTCGGTGTAAAACGCAGTACCGAAATCAAAAAATTGCGCCTGAGTTATGTTGTCTGGCAAGAAGGAGTCTCTCCCTTTCTCGTGGTTGAATTAGCTTCTCCTGGCACTAAAGACGAAGACCTTGGACTCACTCCCAGAAAAGGTGAAAGTCCGCCTACTAAATGGGAAGTGTATGAGCAAATTTTACAAGTACCTTACTATCTTATTTACGATCGCTATCAAAATGAGTTTCGGGGATTTGTTTGGCGTACAGGACAATATCAAGAGTTAGACTTACGCAGCGGCAGATTGTGGTTAGAGGAGTTAGGCATAGGGATAGGATTATGGCAAGGCTCCTATGAGGGCGTAGAAGGCTTATGGCTCCGTTTCTACGATCAGCTAGAGTGGATTCCTACTCCCAGTGAGCGAGCAGCAGAAGAACAAGAACGGACAAATCGAGCACAACAAAGAGCTATAGCGGCTGAAAGGGAACGGGATCTCGCTCAAGAGAGTGCTCGCGTGGCTCAAGAGAATGCTCGTGCGGCTCAAGAGCGTGCTCGTGTGGCTCAAGAGAGTGCTCGTGTGGCTCAAGAGAATGCTCGTGCGGCTGAAGAGCGTGCTCGTGTGGCTCAAGCAGAACGCGATCGCGAACGACAAGACAAAGAACTAGAGCGACAACAGAGGGAACAAGCCGAACTAGAGTTGCAAAAGTTACGACAAAAACTTCAGCAACTCAATATTGATCCAGATACGCTTTCTCAGTAAATTACCCTCAAGCATTAGAATCTAAATTTAGAGAATTCCTATTGCACATACCACCCATCATTGGAGTTCACAGGGAATGCACATTGAACCCTACAATCCCCATCATCTAGAGGCAGTTATTCATCTCTCACTACGCGCATGGAATCCCGTCTTTGACTCAATTCAGACAGCGATTAACCCTGAAATATACCAAGCATTCTACGGTGATAATTGGCAGGTGAGCCAGCAAAAAGCTGTAGAGGAGGTTTGTACTGACGAAACTAGCCATGTATGGGTGGCGATCGCCTCAGGTGCTACCGTAGGCTTTATCGCCGTGAAACTCCACCCAAAAGATAGTATGGGTGAAATCTACATGGTTGCTGTCGATCCAGACTTTCAGTGTCATGGGATTGGCACGGCTCTGATAGAATTTGCGATCGCTTGGATCAAAGATCATAAAATGTCCATTGCTATGGTTGAGACCGGAGGCGATCCCGGCCATGCCCCAGCCCGTCACACCTATGAAAAAATAGGCTTCGAGCTATTCCCAGTCGCCCGATATTTCAAAAAACTCTGATATTCAAGATTACCAAGAAAGTAAGGAGTTATTGGTCATCGGTTGTATAAATAAAATCTGGTTTCTCTGAAAATAGAGGATAAAATCTGAGGTATCTTAGCATACTCAGGAAAAAATAGGCGATCGCTGGTCTCTCATCGAGAAGAGAGCATGGGCAATTTATGGTAGAGAAGTATTAAGAGAGTCCTCTTGCTCCATTAATATGGTCTTGGTTATGTCGAGATTGATCTCGTGTACCTGGGTGGCGTTTTCTGCTCAATGGAGAAAGAGCGCCTTGATTGACAACCATAAGGGAGCAAACACTTATGAATCTAACTGGGCAAAACCTCAAGGTGAATATGCCAATGCCAAATTTAACCTGGAGTGGGCCACAGGATTTACTCAATACTTTCCTACAAGGGGAAGTCCCGGATGCAACTCTGCCCATTCCGGGTTTGAATTTCAATACCAGCGAGGCTCTCTCCTCGATTCCTCAATGGTGGAACCTGGTAGTGACGATCGCGATCGCAGCGGCTATTTTAGTAGTTGGATTTATTGTCGCCTGGTCAATCTCTCTAGTCGTAGAAGGTCTTCTGAGGCGGACACAGCTCGATAATCGCCTGGCAGCCTGGATTTCCGGGGCGAATGACTCTGATGCGGCTCCTCCCATCGAAAAATGGGTAGGTGCAGTTGTGTTTTGGATAATCATGCTGTTGGTACTAGTGGGGGTTTTGGATTCCCTGCAACTGCGAATGGTTTCCCAACCCTTAAACACTTTCCTCAACCAGATTTTCGGTTTCGTCCCTAAAATCGTTAGTGCTGCCATTCTGCTGGGAGTGGCTTGGGTATTAGCCAGTGTCCTGAAACTAGCTGTACTGCGAGGATTACAGGTTCTCAAGGTCGATCAACGCTTAGAATCGCAAGTCGTAGATGAGGGAACCACTGCCCCCGTTTCCCTCACTAGTACCTTAGCGAATGCCTTATATTGGTTTGTTTTTCTGTTATTCTTGCCCTCGATTCTGAGTACCTTAGAGTTACAGGGAACCCTTCAGCCAGTTCAAGCATTACTTAATCAAATCCTGTTAATGCTACCCAATGTTTTAGCCGGAGTTTTGATTGGAGTGGCTGGTTGGTTAGTCGCTACCGTAGTCCGTCGCATTGTGACGAATTTGTTGATCGCTAGTGGGGCCGATCGCTTTGGCGATCGCTTTGGTTTAATCGGTGGTAGTGGTAGTCATGGCTTGTCTTGGATTGCGGGCACGATTACTTATGTCCTAATTCTGATTCCCTTTGCGATCGCCGCCTTAAATGCCCTTCGCATTGAAGCCATTTCCACGCCCGCCGTCAATATGCTGGAATTGATTATGGGTTATATTCCCCTAATCTTCACCGCTGCCGTCATCTTAATCCTCGCCTATGTGGGGGGTAAATTTGTTTCCGATTTAGCCACTAACGTCTTAACCGGATTTGGATTTGATAATCTCTTCTATTGGTTAGGATTGCAAAAAGAACCTTATGCTGTAGCACCACCCCCAGAAGCACTTGCCTCTGGTGAATTTCCTCCTCCTCCTCCTCCCTCAGATTTCCGTACCCCTTCGGAAATTGTCGGTACAGTAATTCTAATTGCTATCTTACTGTTTGCGACCATCACTGCCACAGATATTCTCGGACTCCAAGCCTTAACTACGATTATGGACGCGATTATTAAAATCGCGAGTCAAGTGTTAGCAGGAGTGATAATTTTTGCCATTGGGTTATACTTCGCCAATTTGGCTTTTAAGGTGATTTATAGTTCCGGGAGTCGTCAAGCTCAAATGCTGGCTCAAGCGGCTCGCATTGCGATTATCATCTTGGTGGGAGCGATGGCCTTACGACAAATGGGCATTGCTAGTGATATTGTCAATTTAGCGTTTGGATTACTATTTGGTGCGATTGCTGTGGCGATCGCCATTGCTTTTGGATTAGGAGGACGGGATATTGCTGCTACCCAAATTCAGGAATGGTTAGCTACCTTTAAGAATGAATCGAAAGATTAACCCGTCGGGTGGGGAA
>CAZTRW010000018.1:0-18682 GCA_964616725.1 uncultured bacterium | reverse complement strand
ATAAAAAGGTTTTTTCACCACTTGCATTGGATAGCGTTTTCCCCGAATTTCTACTTCAATTGATTGGCCAATTTTTGCCCATTTTGAGGGTAAATAAGCGGTGGCAATCGGATAACCTAACGTCGGGGAAAGAGTGCCACTCGCTACTTCGCCAACTGGTTCTTCTTGAACCCATAAGGAATAGCCATGGCGGGCAATATGGCGACCTTCTCCTTGTAGTCCGACTAAACGTTTACTCACCCCATGGGTTTCCTGGGCTTCTAATACAGAACGACCGATAAAATCTCCTTTGGTTTTTAAGTGGACTAGCCATTTCAAACCAGCTTCTAAGGGAGTGGTGGTGAGGTCAATATCTTGACCGTAGAGAGGAAGGGCAGCTTCGAGCCGGAGGGTATCTCTTGCGCCGAGTCCGCAGGGAGTGACTCCCCCTTGGAGCAGGGTTTGCCAGAGGGCGATCGCCTTTTCTGGTTTGAGCATAATTTCATACCCATCTTCTCCTGTGTAGCCCGTGCGTGCGAGCCAGGCAGAACTTCCCAACAGAGACACGGTGCTATGGCCAAAGCGAGGAATAGAGCAAAGATCAATAGTCACTAAGGTTTGTAAAGTTGCCGTCGCTTGAGGGCCTTGCAGCGCAATCAGAGCTTGGTCTAGAGTTAAATCTTCTACCTGAAGAGAGTAAGTATCTAAGTGTTGCTGTATCCATTGGCGATCGCCTGCTACCGTTGCCGCATTCACAATCACCATCACCTGTTCTTCCCCATTGTCCTCCCGACTTTGCAGGTAGACAATGAGATCATCAATAATTCCCCCTTCAGTATTGAGTAATACTGTATACTGAGATTGACCCGGTTGTAAACGGGCTAAGTCTGAGGGAACTAGGGATTGCAAGGCGGAGATCGCGCCTGATCCGGCGATCGCCAATTTCCCCATATGTGAAATATCAAACATTCCCACCCCAGTTCGCACCGCCTCATGTTCCTGCTTAATTCCAGAAAACTGCACAGGCATCTCCCAACCGGAAAATTCAGTCATCTTTGCCTTCAGAGACACACACGAGTCAAACAGAGGAGTACGAAATAAAGCCATAGTTTCTATCTCAATGATCCTACAGGCACTATACCAAACTTTGGTCAGAGAGTTGCTTAACTCTCCTCTTTCCTGTTAACTGAGTTCCGCTAGGAGAAATCAATCAAGAGTTATTTCAACTGCGATGATCGCTGGGGAAAAGAGATCAAGAAAAGAATTTCTCCACCTTCACCAAGTCAATTAAAAAATTAGCCATCTTATGGTCATCTCTTATGATAAGATTGCCCCACAGTCAATTGTTTTCCTTGCCTATGAGCCGTCTGTGGCAAATTTTTCAAACCGTTCTCGGAGTCATCTTCCGCCATCCTCTCGTCGGCACAAGCGTCATTCCCATTCTTCCTGATGGTCGGGTAGTGTTAGTCCAGCGCCAAGATGATGGATCATGGGGATTGCCGGGAGGATTAGTCGATTGGGGGGAAACCATTCAGGAAGCAGTCGTGCGAGAAGTCGCCGAAGAAACGGGCTTAAGAGTGGTGAAGATAGGTCGCTTAGTCGGAGTATATTCTGCACCCGATCGCGATCCGAGAATCCATTCCGTGTGCATTGTGGTAGAAGCTCACGTAGACGGAGCGATCGCGATCCAAGATACCCTCGAAATTCAATCGGCTCAACCCTACGCTCTCTCCGAATTACCCCAAGGCACTCTCTCCCACGATCATCGCCAACAACTGCAAGACTACCTCCAAGGCGCAACCACCCTCGCCTAATCTCCCATCCCCTTACCCCATTACCCCCTCTGATGTCCCTACCCTTCCGCAACGCTCGGATTAAACTTTCCTCTGGACTCCTATTTTGGCGAGAAGTTGGCCAAGGGCCAACGATAATTTTTTTACATGGATCTTGGGAAGAAAGCAGTCAATGGGTGGAGGTGATGGAGAATTTATGTATCGATCATCACTGTTTTGCTCCTGATCTATTAGGATTTGGAGAATCAGACTGCCCTTCTACTCACCATTCTATTACTCTTCAACAAGAAACACTATCAGAATATTTACGATCGCTAAAATTAGGAAAAGTCTACTTAGTCGGTCATGCTTTGGGAGGATGGATTGCCACCCGCTATGCCTTAACTGATCCAGACTCGATCCTCGGTTTAGTCCTGATCGCACCAGAAGGGATTGATGACCCTCAATTAAAACAGCGATGGCAAAAACCCTCGTGGTTAGTGGGCCCCAAATCCTTTTGGGTAAAAGGTTTACAGTGGATTTTGCCGATCGCGCGATCGCTCGGCAAAGCCAAATGGCTAGAAACCCTCTTAGCCGAGCGATCGCACCTACTCACCTTCCTACCCGCCTGTCAACTCCTCTTTTTGCGTCGAGCCAGAGAAATCCAAGTAGAAAGCATCCAAGATCAACTGCCCCATCTGACTATCCCCACCTTACTGCTCACTGGGCCAGATCCACGCCCAGAAATCCAAATCCTTAACCGCCACTATCGCGAAAAAATACCTCACCTCCAAGAGAAAACACTCCCTCTCCCAGACAGCAATCCCCGCACCTGTCCCGATGCCGTCGCTCAAGCCATTCGTGACTTGATTCAAGAAATCCCCCATCAACACCACCAATGGCTTGACAGGAAAAAAGAGAACCCATCATAATTGTAGATTGTGCGATCGCTTAAGAGAAAAACCCTTGGCTAACGTTATCGTCATTGGTGCCCAGTGGGGCGATGAAGGAAAAGGAAAAATCACCGATTTACTCAGTAAATCAGCCGATATCGTTGTCCGCTATCAAGGCGGAGTCAACGCCGGCCACACCGTCGTCGTTCAAGGCCAAACCTTCAAACTACACCTCATTCCCTCCGGTATCCTCTACCCAGACACCACCTGTATCATTGGCGGCGGTACTGTCATCGACCCCAAAATTCTCCTGGAAGAAATCGATCAACTCCATCAACTCCAGATCTCCACAGACCATTTAATGATCTCGGAAACAGCCCACGTCACCATGCCATACCATCGCCTCATCGATCAAGCCTCAGAAGAAAAACGCGGCGACCACAAAATCGGCACCACCAAACGAGGCATCGGCCCCACCTACAGTGACAAATCAGAACGCACTGGCATTCGCATCATCGATCTGATGCAACCGGAAACCCTCCGCAAACAACTCCACTGGACTATCGAGTATAAAAATACCCTGGTAGAAAAACTCTATAACTTGCCTCCCCTCGATCCTCAAGCCGTCATCGCAGAATACCTAGAATACGCCGAACGGCTCAAACCTTACGTGGTCGATAGCTCCCTTAAAATCTATGAAGCGATCAAAAAGCGGCAAAACATCCTCTTTGAAGGGGCCCAAGGAACCCTTCTAGATTTAGACCACGGTACCTACCCCTACGTTACCTCCTCCAATCCCATCGCTGGAGGCGCTTGTGTCGGCGCAGGCATTGGCCCCACCATGATTGACCGAGTGATTGGAGTAGCAAAAGCCTATACCACCCGCGTCGGTGAAGGGCCCTTTCCTACAGAACTCAAAGATGCAATTGGACAACAATTAGGCGATATTGGTGCAGAATTTGGCACAACGACAGGCCGAGCTCGTCGTTGCGGCTGGTTTGATGCCGTCATCGGCCGGTATGCTGTTCGGATTAACGGACTGGATTGTTTAGCTATTACTAAACTCGATGTTCTGGATAATCTGGAGGAAATTAAAGTCTGCGTGGCTTATGAAATAGAGGGTCAACGTTGTGAGCATTTTCCCACCAGTGCCCGTACCTTTGCTAAGTGCCAGCCGATTTACGAAACCCTACCAGGATGGCAACAGTCCACAACCGAATGCCGTACCTTGGAAGACTTGCCCCAAGCTGCTTTAGAGTACCTTAAGTTTCTAGCAGAATTGATGGATGTACCGATCGCCATTGTCTCCCTCGGAGCCAGTCGCGATCAAACCATCATCGTGGAAGACCCCATCCACGGGCCCAAACGGGCCTTACTTACCCATTAACCATTGTCCTCCAATTTTTAATGGGTAAAGTTTACTTGCACTGTTCACTTGACCTGACTCAAACTCCCAAAAATTATGGAATTCACAATTCAATGTCATCCTAGAGATATGGCTACTAAACCCGGAGCACTGCGGCGCGCTGGATTAATTCCTGCCAATCTCTACGGACACAAAGGCGCAGAATCAATTTGTCTGACCGTTGATAGCAAAGACGCACAACAACTTCTGAAAACCACAGTAGTGGATAATACCCTGATTGATGTGGAAATTCCTGAACTTTCCTGGAAAGGTAAAGCCCTATTACGAGAAGTGCAGCGTCATCCCTGGAAAGGCTTTCCCTACCATTTGAGCTTTTTCTCCATTGCTAGTCAAAAGAGTGTAGAAGTATCGGTAAGATTAAACTTTGTGGGAGAACCGATAGGAGTGAAACAAGCAGGTGGACTCCTGGATTCTCCGATCAGTGAATTGCGAGTACAATGTCCTCCCGATCAAATTCCCGAAGTGATTGAGGTAGATGTGAGTGAGTTAAATGTCGGTAATTTTTTAGCCGTTAAAAACCTGAAAGTCCCTCCAGGAGTCACGATTATGGCGGAACCTAAGCAATTAGTGGTGACGGTTCTGGCTTCTCGGATGACTCGGAAAATGGCAGAAGAACAGAAGAAAGGGTAAGTGGACACTCATGAGCAATGAATAATTGTTGAGGGTTGATTGTTCATTGTTCACCCTACCAAGCGATGTATCATGGGAGATATCTAGATCTGCCCCCAGTGTACTCCTGTTATGACTGATTCTTCTGCCTTGATCGATGTTTTTGGTGTCGGAAATGCCTTAGTTGATATTTTGGCATTTGTGGAAGACTCCTTTATTACTGCTCAAGGTTTGGCTCGCGGTGTGATGACCTTGGTCGATAATGAGCGTCAGAGTCAAATTTTAAGCCAACTGGAGCCAGGGTCTCTGAAACTGCGATCTGGAGGGTCAGCGGCGAATACAATGATCGCGATCGCCCAAAGTGGCGGCACCGGAGTTTATACGGGTAAAGTCGCAGGCGATCGCAACGGTCAATTTTATCGCCAAGACCTAGAAGCGGCAGGCATTGGCTTCGACGTACCGCCTACTCCTGTCAGCAGCGGGCCCACAGGAACCTGCGTTGTCCTCACTACCCCCGATGCCGAACGAACCCTCTGTACCAATTTGGGAGTTTCTACAACCCTAACCTCTGGGGATATCGATATTGATCGGCTGAAACGCTGCCAATATAGCTATGTCGAAGGCTATCTCTGGGATGCTCCAGAGCCTCGAAAAGCCAGTCTAGAAACTATGACACAATCCAAGCGCCATGGCATCAAAGTCTCCTTTACCTTCTCCGATCCCTTTCTGCTCCATCGCTTTAGAGATGATTTCCGCTATTTAGCTCAAGAATACTGCGATGTCCTATTTTGTAACGCCGATGAAGTGCGCCAATTTTTAGGTATCGAGTCCCTAGAAGCCTGTGCGGAAAAATTAGGACAATGGGTAAATTTAGCCTTTATTACCAATAGCGAAAAAGGCTGTTTAGTGGTAGAAAATCAAACTATCATTCCGGTAGGAGGATTTCCGGTCAAACCCATTGATACCGTTGGTGCAGGCGATGCCTTTGCCGGAGGAGTATTGTACGGACTGACTCATGGTTATACGGCTGTACAAGCGGCGCGATGGGGTAACTATTTAGGATCAGCTATTGTGCAGATCCAAGGACCGAGATTAGAAAAAGCTCCTGTAGACCAAATGGCCGAAGTTATTGGCTCTTAATCCTATATTTCTCTATCTACTTTTCTCCCGATCATGGCAGAGCACCCACCAGAAAACCCGATTTCTCCCCCTGCACCCGTTACCCCGGCTCTCTCGCCGCGGCGATCGCTGATCTTTCCCCCAGGGTTGCTGATGGGGTTGGGATTTACAGCGATCTTTTTAGTCCTGAGATTTTCTCCGGTGATTAGTGTGATTTGGGGAGTGGTGGGGGGAATCGCGAGTAGGTGGATTGAGGGATCTTGGAGCGATCGCGAAAACCTGGATCAGGAAATGCACAGTCTCCCGACTGATTTTAAGGCAGAAGAAAATTCTTTAGCCCAAAATCGGACGAGAGGAGAGCAGTGGCAAAAGCGAGGAGGATAGGTTCTGGTGTTTTTATTTCTGTCAAAATTTTTGCCTTTGTTTATTTATCCTCTGGGATTGAGTTCTCTATTGATGGTGATTTCCTTAGTGCTGCTGTGGAAGTGGCCAAAAAGAGCAGCGGTTTCCCTTTCTTTAGCGTTATTGATATTATTATTGGGAGGCAATGGTTGGATCAATCAAACCTTAATTCAATCTCTGGAATTACGCCATATCCCTCCAACACAGTTGCCTGGTGCTGAGGCAATTGTGGTTCTGGGAGGAGGGATTAAGGCTCAGATTTATCCACGCCCGTGGGTAGATGTGTCGGAAGGGGGCGATCGCATTCTCCATGGCTCTCAATTATATCTGCAAGGAAAAGCACCTCTGCTGATTCTCAGTGGCGGACGCATTGACTGGCAAGATGGAGGCCCCCCAGAGTCCACAGATATGGCAAAAATTGCTCAGGCTTTAGGGGTTCCCCCGGAGGCAATTCTGGAAGACCCTACCTCGTTGAATACCCATCAAAATGCGGTGAATGTACGACAAATTCTCCAAGCACGAGGGATCAATCGTGTGTTATTAGTCACTTCAGCCATGCATATGCCGCGATCGCTCCTCGTCTTCCAAAAACAAGGCATCAACGCCATTCCCGCCCCCACTGATTTCCTCAGCCCTCCCGGTAGAGTTCCTCAAGCAGAGGCCAGTTGGGAATCCGCTCTTCTGGGGATTATCCCTGACATTCATCGAATGCGAGATACCACCAATGCCCTCAAAGAATATATTGGGATGTTTGTTTACGGACTGAAGGGCTGGATTTGAAAAGCCAGAGGGGTGCATCATTACCAAGCGGTGATCTGGGGATCTTGCCATTGATATTGATTGGGAAAAATAAAGTTGGTAAAGGATAAGGAAATACTGATATCTAAGGCTTTGACTTGATGCCACCATCCCACAGGCACAAAAATCACTTCCCCTGGATTGAGAATTTCTTCGATGATGGTGACATTCTTAAACAGGGGATATTTATTGTAATCAGGGTTTTCACAGTCTACTTTGCTGAATACGCCGATATAATTGTACAGTAAAGGAGTTTGTTGGGGGGAAATGAGCCGCCAACGTTTGCGCCCATAAATTTGTGCCATCATGAGATTAACCGGATCGTGGTGTAGGGGAGTGATGGTTCCTCCAGGGCCAAACCAGAAAAAGACACGGTTGTCAAGTTCTTGGGTTTGCAGATATTCGGGAAAGAAAATAACGTCATTGAGCAGAGATTTGAGTTCGTCTCGCTGTAGGTTTTGGTTGTTGGCAACCATGTAGTAATCGTTGTTGTCTCCTCCGGCTAAGACTTGATCTACATAGTCACTGAGGCGCATGGTTTGTCGATGTTTTTGACATTGAATTTCGTAGTCTGGGTTGCTGTTACGGTTGGCTTGAATTTGGACTTCTACATTACCGTAGTGCTGTTTTAAGTAGGCGGGAGACCAGGTTTTGAGGGCGGGCCAATCTGTGATGATATCGGTCAAAATGACCGGAGTATTGGTAGCGTAATAGCGTTCCAGAAATTCGGAGCGGGATAGATGCGATCGCCGCTCAATTTTTGTGGCTGTTGATGATAGCATCGCCAGTTGTTGTTGAATAGCGAGCGTCGATTCTAATTTGCGTAAAAGTTGAGCGATGTTGTTACCAATACCAAAGGAAGGTTCAGCAACGACTTGACTAATTGCATGGCGGGCGATCATCGGATCAAGGCCATTTTGCTGTAGGGCATCAATCAGGGATTGTTCTGGTTTATTAAACAGCTTATTTAAGGCAATCCATCGTTTCCAGTTTTCTGGGATCTGAGGTGAGGTAGGAGCAACAGCATTCCCGACTGGAGGCATCCATTCTAAATTTACCTGTTGCCGGTCATTGATTGTAATTCGCAAAGGAGGTAAGGTAATACTCAAAGGTTGAGGGAGTTGAGAATCAGTCATAGATAATCAGAAAATAAAATTAACTGCGGGAGATATTATAGAAAACTTCTACGAGTTGGGGAATTCATCCAGGCTCTGGTGCCCAAATACCGTACTGACTCGGAGGCAATTATCGCAGCTTTGGCTAAAGCATCGACAAATTCTAATTCTAGGCTGTAATAACAAAAAGCTCCATGGAAAATATCGCCTGCGCCTAATGTATCCACAGCAGTCACTCTGGGGACAGAAAGTTGACCAGATTTTCTCTGACTGTGATAGTCAATTGCTTCGGCTCCATGGGTAATGGCAATCTGAGAAATGCCTAGATCTAATAAATAGGCGATCGCCTTTTGGGTAGTATCACATCCGGGAGGATAAAAGTGATCTGAGGCAATCACCACATCTACCCCAGGCAACAAGGTTTCTAATCCTGGTTTCCAACTCCCTCCGTCTAGGATAATGGGAATGTGGTGGGATTTTGCCAGAGGAACTAATTGCTGACTAACTGCTATTTGATGACCATCAATTAGTAAGATATCAGTAAGTGCTAAAGAGTCTATCAATTCAGGTTGCCATTGCCCTTGTGCCTGAGTTGCATTAATTGAAATCACGGCGCGATCGCCTCCCGGTTCAGTGACCAAAATCGACGATACTGGTGGTGGCTCACTGCGTTGAGCATCTAAATCAATGAGATGCACTTGATAGGTTTCTAACTCTCTTAAAATTAGATGACTTAGTACATGATTTCCCACCGTTCCTATAAGCTGGGTATGACCACCATCACCATGAAATTGTTGCAAATAGGCAAATGTAATAGCAGCATTTGTCGCTGGTCCTCCCACACATACCTGGTAATCTGAAGCAACCACTTTCTGATTTTGTGTGGGAATTTTAGAGGTAAGATAGAGGAAATCTAATGTCACTAATCCTACAAAGAGTCCTGAGCGATCCATGGTCAGTTATTCCTGAGCTAATTAGGGGTGAGAATCCTCAGAAGAGACCGAAAGTTTAGCTCTTACTGCTTGATAAAATCCTAAGACTACCAAAATATTAGCTAAGGTTAAAAAAGACTCTGCGCCGCCATGCAGCCAGTCAATATTGGCTAAGGCTTCGTGATAGACGACTTTGGCATAAATGCCTGCCGGAATGGTAACGCCGACAAATACTAAAGTCATGTAAAACCCAATCAGGGCTAACCGTGGCATTTGCCCAGATTGGGTGATGAACCATAAAAAGCCTAAGTAGGGAAACAGAGAAAGGGCAAATAAGGTATCTTTAGACATGAGGGTAATTAAGATTAAGGTTGTGAAGTTTGCCCTCGCCAGAGGAGCCAGCCCGCAGCGCAGAGGGTACAGTTGCCGATGAAGGTCATGGTGGCTTGTAGGGTGACAATCCATTCTAGAGTGGGATCGTTGTTAAAAAAGTGCCAGGTACAAGCGGACATGGCTCCGACGAGCGCTGGAAGCATGGCGATCGCCAACCAGCACCAGCGGCGATCATTCGTTAATTCTCCATAGCGCCAAATTAGCCAAATGGCCATCATCCATTCAATGACGCTGGAAACGTGAATCATCCACGTGGGAAGTGATAAGACATCCATAAACTGTTGATGCTTGTGGCTGTCGCCGATAGGAAGGACAGTATTGAGTTTAGCTCAATGGCGATCGCACAGGATACAATATCCAAGTCCACAGTGGAGAAAAGCTGATGCGAGCAGTGTTGTGTGGGTATTATGGCAAGGGCAACGCCGGAGATGAAGCCTTGTTGGCAACTTTGTTGCAAATGTTACCCACATCAGTGACTCCCCTAGTGCTTTCTGGCGATCCAGCGGCAACGGAGCAACAATATGGAGTCGAAAGCATCGATCGCCAAGCTCCCCACCAGCTCTGGCGTGCCATTGCCGGTGCAGATGCCTTGATCTGGGGTGGCGGCAGTTTAATCCAGGATATTACTAGTATCCAAAGTCCTTTTTACTACGGTAGCTTGATGACTCTGGCGCAAACCCTGGGTAAAATCACGATCGCCTGGGGACAAGGTATTGGTCCGTTGCAGTGGGGAATCACTCGCCGTTGGGCGCGATCGCTATTTCGGGGATGTACGGGAGTGAGTGTGCGCGATCGCGCCTCGGCTCACTTGCTCACAGATTGGGCAATTCCCCATACCCTTGCCCCCGATCCTGTTTGGGCTTTAGAGGCAGCCCCACTCACCCGTCCGATCAGTTTACCCCATCCTCGCATCGCCGTAGTTTTGCGCCCCCATGCCCAACTCACGGCGACTCGCTTAAGGGTAATCACTGAGGCACTCAGGCAATTTCAAGCAATCACCCAATGTTCTCTGCTGCTCCTGCCCTTTCAACCGAGTACAGATTTAGCGATCGCCCAAAACATCCATCAGCATCTCCCCCAACAGAGTGAAATTGCGGTATGTACTCGTCCTCAAGAATACAAAACCCTCTTTCAGCAAGTCCAAGGAGCGATCGCCATGCGACTTCATGGCTTAATTCTCGCCACCGCCGCTGGATGTCCCTGTTTCGCCCTCAGTTACGATCCCAAAGTCAGCCAACTCATGGCAGCCTTGAACCTTCCCGGTTGGGAACTCCATCAACTCCCCGAAAACCCCGCACAAATTACTCAAACCTGGGTTAACTTTTACCATCATTCCCAACCCCTCAATCAGGCTGAAATTGAGACCACGATCGCCCAATCCCTCCAGCATCAGCACCTACTCCAAAGACTCCTATAATGGCCCAATCTCAGCTAAATCCAGAATTTGAGGAATCAAATCTTCCCGCTTCACCGCCATTAAATGCACCCCATGACAAATATTTTTCGCCAATTTAATTTGTTCCGCCGCAATTTTCATCCCTTCTAACAGGGGCTTTTCTGCCTGAGCCAGACGATTAATCATTTCATCAGGAATATGCACACCAGGAACATATCGATTAATAAACTGAGCATTCTTAGCTGATTTGAGCAGAAAAATTCCCGCCAAAATGGGTTTATTCGAGCGACTGGCCACTTGCGTCATAAACTTATCTAACAAACCAAAATCAGTAATCAATTGACTTTGAAAAAATTGAGCACCCGCCGCTAATTTGTGCTCAAATCGCCGCTCTAACCCTGACCAACTTTTTAACTGTGGATCGACGGCTGCTCCCGCCAGCAAATCGAGAGGGCCATCTGGCAAAGGCTGGTGGTTACTATCTTGGCCTTGATTGAGTAAATCAATGACTTTGAGGAGTCCCACTGACTCTAGTTCAAACACAGGACGACCATTGGTATGATCTCCCGCTTTTACGGGATCTCCCGTAAGGGCAAGGATATTACGAATACCGAGGGCATGGGCCCCGATCAAGTCAGCCTCTAAACCCATCCGGTTGCGATCGCGACAAGCCATCTGACAAATTGGCTCAATCCCCTCTTGTTGTAACAGCACACTCGCAGCGAGAGGACACATCCTCAGCACCGCCCGACTGCCATCCGTCACATTCGCCGCGTGGACTCGCCCCTTCAGGGTTTTCGCCATTGCCATCATGTGACCAGGATTACCTCCTTTAGGAGGCATCACTTCCGCCGTAATTAAAAATTCCCCAGAATCTAAAGCTTGCCGAAAAGAATTCACCATCATAGGTATTTACACAGGAATCGAATAGCCTAATGCTTGCTTAACTTGAGTCAGAGTAGTAGTTGCGATCGCCTCCGCCTTTTGCCGCCCTTCACGCAACACCGACTCTAGATACCCGCGATCGGCCATAATTTCCTGATACTTCCTTTGCATTGGCTCCAGAGCCGCAATCACCGTTTCTGTCAACAACGGCTTAAACTGTCCCCATCCCATATCTTGACATTCTTGTGCCACCGCCGCTTGAGATTTTCCTGACAAAAGCATATACAAGCTCAACAAATTATGACATTCTGGCCGTTCCAAATTATCAAATTCTAAACCACGTATTGGGTCAGTTTTGCACCGCTTAATTTTCTGGGCGATCGCCTCTGGAGAATCCAGTAAACTAATCCGACTTTGTTCACTCGGATCGGACTTTGACATCTTCTTCGTCCCATCCGTCAAACTCATCACCCGCGCCCCCTCTTTTCTAATCAAAGGTTCCGGTAGTTTCAAAATCGTTTTCCCGTCACCATATAAATAATTAAAACGAGCCGCAATATCACGAGTTAATTCCAAATGTTGCTTTTGATCCTCTCCCACAGGCACCCGATCCGCCTGATACAGCAAAATATCCGCCGCCATTAACACCGGATAATCTAACAATCCTGTCCCCACATTTTCTCCCTGTTTTACCGCCTTTTCCTTAAACTGGATCATATCCTGCAACCAATTCAACGGCGTAATACAGTTGAGCAACCAAGTCAGTTCCGCATGGGCTGGCACATGGGATTGGATAAAAATGGTACTATATTGCAAATCAATACCGCAAGCCAGATAAAGAGCCGCAATAGTATAGGTATCCGCCGCTAAAGTTTGCGGAGTATGGGGAACCGTAATCGCGTGCAGATCAACCACACAGAAATAATTTTCATATTGGCTTTGTCCCTCCACCCAATTGCGGATTGCACCGAGATAGTTACCGAGATGAAGGTTGCCAGTGGGTTGCACACCCGATAAAATACGCTGTTTACTCATTCTCTTGGGGATAGGGAACTATTGCGCTCAATTTTTATTACAATACACTAATCTAGAACAAATTGTTAAATTGGAGAGCACACTACCCTATGGAATCCTCAGGCGATCGCCACCAACTCCAAGAGTGTCTGGAATTAGCCCGTCACCTAGCCACCCAAGAACAAGCCAGAGAACTCTTTCAAGCCTGGAGAGAGGAGTTCGCTGCCAACAACCCCCAAGCCGCAGAATTGCTCACCCTGCTCTGGGAGGAAGTCCTTTCTGCTAATCGCTCTGCCCTGTTTTGGCAAGAGTTAACCGACGTAGAGAAAAAACTCTCCGATCGCATGACACAGCAAAATATACAACTGCAACAAAATTATCTTCGCCTGGTTCAAGAGCAATAACCGCAGCCTCTTTACCCTAAAAGTTCATCTAATTTACGTCGCACTTCCTGAATATCTTGCCACATTAACCATTTTGGCTGTCCCGGTTCACGGGAAGGATTTCGCAGCAGATAGGCGGGGTGAAAGATAGGCATACAGAGTCGTTGCTCCCATTCCAACCATTGCCCTCGAATTTTAGTAATACCTCGTTTATCTTCTAAGATCCCTTGTACTGCTGTTGCTCCCGTGAGGAGAATAATTTTAGGATTGACTAAGCGAATTTGTTCTAATAGATAGGGTTTACATGCTGCCATTTCCGAGGAAGTTGGTTTGCGATTGCCTGGAGGACGGCATTTATTGACGTTGCAAATATAAACATCTTTCTGGCTATCGAGTTGTACAGAGGCTAAAATTTTCTCTAACAATTGACCTGATTTTCCCACAAAAGGCAAGCCTTGCTCATCTTCATTTTGTCCTGGTGCTTCCCCAATAATCATCACTGCGGCTTGAGGATTTCCTCGCTCAATCACTGCATGGGTACGATGAGTGCCGAGTTCGCATCGCTGACATTGTTGGCAATGGTTGCTCAACTCGGCTAAAGTGCGGTAGGTTCCTGGGGGAATGGGAATGTGCCGATCTTGAGGAATCAAGGTGAAGGAGGAAGCAGGAGTGTCTCCTAAGTTTGAGGAGTCAAATAGATTCAGTTGCTCTGGGGTGGACATTACAAATGAGGGAAGCTATTGTTTTGATCCTATCAGAATTTGGTGGAGACCTTAGATTTGTTTTAAGTCGTTGAGTGCTTCTCGGGCGGAGGGATAGCGATCGCGGAAATGATAAGCCACCATCCGATCTAAAATATCCATCAACGGCACATCACTCTCTGGCACTAAATGATGCCAAACTACTCCCCCACTACTCCAATCTTGGCGCAACTTTTGGGGTGCAATCCCGGTTAAGGCGTGAATGCCAATCATGCCTACGGAGTAAACATCACTACATAACCTCGGTTGACCAATCATTTGCTCTGGAGCCGCATAGCCTTTGGTTCCGATAGCTACTGTAAATCTTTCCGTAGTTTCATCAAGATCGGGTGCAAATTGTTTGACTGCACCAAAGTCAATCAAACATAAGCGGCGATCGCGTTCCCGCCGAATAATATTACTCGGTTTAATATCGCGATGAATCACCTGATACTGATGGACAAAACACAACACCTCCAAAATTTCTACCATTAACTTCAGAACTTCAGAAACTTCTAGAGGGTGATTTTCTTGAATCTCCTCACTCAACCCATGGCCGGGAATATACTCTTCCACTAAATAAAACTCTTGATATTCTTCAAAATAGGCAAACAGGCGCGGAATTTGTTCATGTTGACCTAACACCTCCAAAATTTCCGCCTCAGTCCGAAACAATCGTTGGGCCACTTGAAAAAAATTCCCCTCTGTTTGCATCGGTCTTAAATGTTTAATGACACATTCAGGATGTTTGGGTCGCTGAATATCTTCTGCCAGATAGGTTTGACCAAATCCTCCTGCACCTAATACTTTGATGATATGATATCGCCCACCCAGCAGAGCTTCATGGGGCGCAGTCCAATCTTGGACATTTTCTGGAGCTAGTTGGGTAACGTCTTCATCAAAAGGTTGAGTCACCTCCTCTGGATTTAATTGAGTTTGAGCAGAGAATTGGGTGTTTTCTTCTAAGAGTGTTTTCAACAGTTCCAGATCTTTTTGTTGTTGCTGCACACGGAGGAGCATCAACTCTTGAGTTTTTTGAGTTTGATAGGCGCTGTAGGCGAAAACCCCACTGCTAGTCATCAGTAGTCCTAAAGCGGGAGAAAATAAGGGAATCCACAGAGAAAACTCAAAACCGATCCAGGTAGCTCCCAATAAAGCCACGATCGCCAGCGCCATCCCTCCTGAAAGATACAAGGGATGACGTAATTTCCAGCTTAACAGCCCTCCTACCCAGGCCCATCCCCAAATCCAGAGAGTTTCTTGACCTTCTGACCATCCTCCCATCAAGGGGTCATCATTCAACACCGCATGGAGCAGTTGACTCACCATTTGAGCATGAATTTCTACCCCGGACATTTGGTGATTGGTATGGAGACTGCTACTATAGGGGGTGTAAAAGTAGTCATTCAAACTCGGGGCAGTCACTCCAATCAACACGAGGCGATCGCGAATCCAACTCGGATCAACTCGATCTGCCAACACCTCCGTTAAAGTCACTTTCTGTGCTATCCCATGGGGAGAATGATACTTCAGCAAAATTTGATACCCTTGATCCTCAACCCCTTGATATCCCCCCGTATTCTGTTGCAAACGAGTTAAAGGCAAAGATCCTAAAAACAAGATACCATCAGAAGAAATAACTGCTTCTAGGTTTTCTTTTTGCAAATAGAATCGTGTCAGTTGTAGCGCAAAGGACTGTTGCACTTGACAGGGAGAGGAAGACAGCGGCACAGCTAATAAGAGACTACGGCGAATTACTCCATCTCGATCGATCACTAAATCAGCAAATCCTAACTGTTTTGAGGATAATCCGGCGGGGGGAGGAACCCCAATATCTTCCTGGCTTTTACTGAGTTGACAGATGGTAACGAGGCGATCGCTCTTTTCCTGAAGATATGCCATCAGAGCCTCTCGACCCGGCGGTTGGGGAATATCGCGATAAATATCCAATCCAATCACCCTAGGCTGATGAGCCTCTAGCTTCAGCAACAGTTGATGAATAATATCATCAGGAAGGGGATAACGTTGGTAGTTTTGAATATCCTTTTCCGTAATCCCTACAATTAGCAAACGAGGGTCGGGTGCCTGCGGGGTTTGCCATTGTATCAACTGATCGTAGGCAGATAGTTCTAGGGATTCTGTCCAGGTTAGTTTTCTGAGCGCCACCAGAGAGGCAGTCACCACTAAACTGACCATCAGGATAGATTGTCCCGCTCCTAGTACCTGGGTTAGGGAAACGGTAGCAGAAAAAAGATTGGGGTGGCGGCGACTACGCAGCGATCGCCACCATCGCCCGATCCCTGGAGTTGTCTTGTTTTCCCGTTTGTCTTTGCCCATACCCAAATATTGCGTTTTGCCAGTTGGTGTGAGCACCCTACCTGATTCAAACCATAGGATTCACACTCTAGAATACCCTAAGCAACTTGGTTTTGGTGAGGACATTGACATTTAGGCAAGGTTTCTAGTAACTCAGTCTCAGGATTCTCCATGGTTTTTTTGCTGGCTCTGAGCAATCGTTCTTTAATTAAGCCTAACTGCGCTTGATCATCAATAGGCGATCGCGGTTGGGGTAAATCCAAATTCGGCCAACTCAACAGATTAATACAAGGACAAGCACTGACTCCCATTGATCCCAACGTCATGGGAATCGGCATCACACACCGACAACAGACAATGATTTCCCATTGAGGGGTTAATAATTCGGTGATTGTTTGATCCGTATCTTCTAAGTAACACTCCCCTGACTCAGGAGCCAGAAGGGTTTGCCAGCACTGCTCAAAGGCTTGGCTGTAGTGGTTTCCTTCAATCACCGGAGACGGCAGCACACTGCGATCGCCATTACGAATATAGACTTTGCGTCCTAACTGAAACCAGTGGCCCAAATATCGTCTAACTTGGTCTTCAGATGCCATAACTGCTCGTATCCTGAATGCATACAATTTTGAGCATAGAGGCTATACCAGAATCTCTTGAGAAGCAGGAGATTAACTTTCCTTTATTTGGCTCTCAGGAGACTAGGGAATTTTCTGGAAACTGCTCTTTTCTATCTTAGCCCCAATTCCTGTGGATGATCCCCAACTAAGGGAATACCCAAATAAGTTAAGTTCAGGGCATATCCTGCTGTAACTAAGTAGGTGGGGTTGGCGATCGCCGCCACAACCCGTATCAAAGAACCTAGGCGATCGCGAAATCGCCGTCCTACAGCATAAGGCGGAACCACTCCCCACCCCGTTTCCTCCGCTACTAAAATTACATCCCCTCGACACCGTTGGAGTCCCTCTAAAAACATTCCCTGCATCGATAACCAAGCCTCTTCCTCTTGATCCAATACGTTCGCCAGCCAAGTTCCTAAAGAATCTATCAATAAACATTCTTCTGCCTGTGCTTCTTCTAGCAGTTGCCCCAACTCGATCGGCACTTCCCTCGTCTGCCAATCAGGAGGGCGGCGCTGTTGATGACGCAAAATCCGCTCCTGCCATTCCCTATCTTGATCATCCCTCAAAGCAGTTGCTACATAAATTACCGACTTTTCCGTACTTTTGGCTAAGGTTTCTGCCCACTCACTTTTTCCCGATCGCGTCGGGCCAGTGACTAAAATTTTACTCATTCTCTTTCCTCTTTCCTAACAGAAAACCAGGTACTCAGACAGTACCTGGTTAATCTACTAGGTTTTCTAGCTATAACTTATACAGCAGCAAAGTAAACTTTGGATTTAACTGGATCAGGATTCATGGTTTTTTCGCCCGGTTTCCATCCCGCTGGGCAAACTTCATCGGGATGAGACTGCACATACTGGAGCGCCTGTAGCACTCGTAAAGTTTCATCAACGTTACGACCAAAGGCCAAGTTATTAATGGTAGCGTGTTGAATGATCCCTTCTTTATCAATGATGAACAAACCGCGTAGAGCGATACCGGCATCAGGATCGAGGACATTGTAGGCAATGCTGATTTCTTTTTTGATATCAGATACCAAGGGATAATTCAAATCACCGACTCCACCCGATTTGCGATCGGTTTGAATCCATGCTAGGTGAGAAAACTCACTATCGACGGAAACTCCCAGCACTTCTGTCTCTAAGGATTTGAACTCCTCATAGCGATCGCTAAAAGCGGTGATTTCTGTCGGACATACAAAGGTAAAGTCTAGTGGATAAAAGAACAGTACCACATACTTTCCTCTATAGTCTGATAGCTTAATGGTCTTGAACTCTTGATCCACAACTGCTGTCGCCGTAAAATCGGGAGCAGATTGTCCCACACGAATACATCCTTCCATCATGTTAGCCTTCTCCGTAACGATATGTAACGGATTCTATTATAGCTCATAGTCGTTATGACTCCTGATTTCCGCAAAAATTTTTCCCTCCCTAATGTAAACCGCCCACATCCCCCATTAAGGATACAGGCGGTTTAGGATTTGATTGTTTCATGGCTCGAGGCAGACTTGAACTGCCGACCTTGGGCTTATGAGTCCCCTGCTCTAACCGACTGAGCTACCGAGCCAAACCTTACTACTATAACTCAAGTAAGCACCATCGCGCAAGAGCGATCAATAAATAATCAGGGCAAACTCACCAGTCTGCCCCGACGTACTTAGCGATTCGGTAAATAGGCCATCGGATTGGTGGCCCCTTGTCCAGCCACATGGATTTCAAAGTGCAAGTGAGGCCCAGTGCTATATCCCGTGCTACCCATTTCGGCAATTTGTTGTCCTTGACGGACATACTGGCCTTCGCGAACCAGGACACGGTTATTGTGGGCATAACGGGTGAGACTGCCATCCGGATGGCGAATATCCACCAGATTACCGTAACCCCCTGAATT
>CAZTRW010000017.1:0-30725 GCA_964616725.1 uncultured bacterium | reverse complement strand
CAACCACACAGATCGCTACAGGCATCGCAGGGACTTTCCACCGTCTCCAAGGCAATATCCCTGCCATTGACACGGATGGTGGGGGAGGTGACAAACTGGTACTGGCGAGCTTGTTCTTCGGACTCAATCAGTCGTTGGATGACAGATACGGTTGTGCCAGTTGCTTCTAACACTCCCTGCAAAAGGGCGATCGCTCCCTGAATGTTTGCCAACGAACCCACACAGCGGGTGCAGGTGTTGAGGTCTAACGCTAGTAACTCAATCTCTACAGTGGGAGGGGACTGAGAATGGATCCTCTGAGAGTTCATACAATTGTTCTCCAATCTAGAAACTAAGCACAACCCTGTGCTCATCTTGAAAGACGGAGAACTTACAAAAAGGACGCAAAGTTTGAGCGGTGTGGTTTGGAGCAGAAATCCTCAGCCGTGCTAGCTAACGGTCTAGTTGAGCCGCCTCTAAATTCTTGTTTTTTGCGGGTGTCTTTTGGTTAGGTCGGCTCCAACGCAGTGTTAGACGGTCGGTATCCTGTCGTATGCTTCTGGGTCGACATCGGGAACTTTAGCTAAAATCGCTTCGTACTTTAACCGACTACCTCTTTTAGCTCTTTCTTTGAGGTAACTTTCAGTCATTAAAGCAGAGAGCTTTTCCGCGATCGCGCTAGATATAAATTGATCGATAGAAATTCCGTCACGATTTGCAAGGTCATGCAAGCTTTTCTGTAATGAGTCAGGAATTTGAACTTGAACAATACTCATGGCAACTTTCCTATAAAGCGTAAAAACTCTGAAGGCTCCAGCAAATTTAACCCAAACTGCTCTACGCCTGCAAAGTCACGAGTGTTATATGTGATTATACTCTGACATCCTGCTTTGACTGCAAGCTCTAGTACCATGTCATCTTTGGGGTCACACAGGAATGGTCGCCAAAGGAAGAAAATTTCATGCTGTATGCCTACTGCACAGAAGAAATCGATTAAATCATCAACTTCTTCACGACTCAGGTACAGGTTTGGCAACTCCCGCAGTAAAACTTCTGTATATTCGAGTACGAGAGGCACTGATAAGTGTATATCGAATTCGCCCGTACCAATGAGCATTAATAATTGAAATGAACTACCACGTCTAGATCTTAACCCAGTAACAATGACATTGGTATCAATAACGACTTGAGGTAATGGCATTGGAAACTAGATAACTATGACTATCAGTATGCCTTAACTTTATCATCACAGGACAAAAATAAGATTGACAAGCACCAAGATATTGAGAATCTGATGAGATGACAGTCTCACGTCCGTTTTAGACCAGTAGGGGATGTGATGTCGTAGTGGGCAATTATACTTCCACCCCTTGTACGAAATGGAGATAATTTCAGAATATCACATCTTCTTTCATCTCTGGTATGAGTGCGTTTCGAGGGGTTAAATGCTGTCAATTCCTCTTTCTTCGGGTATCCATAATGCTGCCCATGCAGTAACCGCAGCAAGCACAATCGCTGTGCATCGAGATAACTATAAGGTACTGAGTTAGGCACAACTAAAACATTTTTAAGCTCATGAGGATAGGTATGAGAGAATAGGGGGGAATTCAGGTAAACTACTTGTGTCAGAGTCTTCTAAATCGTCTCGCTCTTTAGCTGGTATTGCGGGCTTGGTGGCGATCGCCACTTTAGTCAGTAAAATCGCCGGTTTAGTCCGTCAACAGGCGATCGCTGCTGCCTTTGGTGTGGGAGCTGCAGTAGATGCGTATACATACGCCTACGTGATTCCCGGTTTTCTCCTCATCCTCCTCGGTGGCATTAACGGCCCATTTCACAGCGCGATCGTCAGTACCCTCGCCAAACGAAAACCAGAAGAAGCCGCCCCTTTGGTAGAAACCATTACCACCCTCATCAGCTTAATTTTACTGCCAGTAACCGGTGTGCTGATGTTAGCAGCCCATCCCCTCATCCACCTGGTGGCGCCAGGACTCTCCCAAACCCCCGCCGGACTGGAAATCCAAACCATCGCCATTGAGCAATTCCGCATTATGGCTCCCCTAGCCCTTCTTGCCGGTTGGATTGGCATTGGCTTTGGCACTCTTAACGCTGCGGATCACTATTTTCTCCCCTCCATCAGCCCTCTGTTTTCCAGCCTTACCCTGCTTGCCAGCCTCGGCATCCTTTTCCTGCAATTGGGAGAAAACCTGATCGATCCCGCTTATGCTCGCTTGGGGGGGCAATTCCTGGCCTGGGGAACCCTGGCAGGAGCTATTTTACAATGGTTAGTGCAATTGATTGTGCAATGGCGATCGGGTTTGGGAACCCTGCGTCTGCGGTTTCAGTTTCGTCAACCTGGAGTCGGTGAAGTCCTACGTGTTCTCGGCCCAGCTACGTTCTCTTCTGGGATGATGCAAATTAACGTCTACACTGACCTATTTTTTGCTTCCTTCATCCCCCAAACAGCTTCCGCCTTGGGATACGCCGGATTGTTGGTGCAAACTCCTCTGGGAATTCTCTCGAATATGCTCTTAGTTCCGCTTCTGCCTGTTTTTTCTCGTCTCAGTGATCCTGATCATTGGGCGGAACTGAAGCTGCGTATCCGGCAAGGGATCATGGTAACTGCTCTGGCGATGTTACCGTTAGGGGCGATCATGGTAGCCTTGTCGGAGCCAATTGTGCGGGTGGTGTATGAACGAGGAGCGTTTAACCTCCAAGCTTCTGAGCTAGTTTCTTCTTTGTTGGTTGCCTATGGGGTGGGGATGTTTGTGTATTTGGGGCGAGATGTGTTGGTGCGTGTCTTTTATGCTCTAGGAGATGGGCAAACCCCTTTTCAAATTAGCATTATTAGTATTTTTCTCAATGCTATTTTAGATTATCTGTTGATTCAACCTTTTGGGGCGGCGGGTTTAGTGTTGGCTACGGTGGGGGTGAACTTATTTGCGATGGTGGCGATGGTGGTTTTATTGGATCGAAAACTTCTGGGTTTGGGCTGGCAACGGTGGCTGGCTCCCATTTCTTATTTAACGGCGATCGCTATTCTCAGTGGTATGCTGGCCGCAGGTGTTAGCTACGGATTAGAACAGTTGTGGCATACCCCCAGTTTGTTTTTGCAACTCCTACAACTGAGTCTGTCTAGTTTCTTAGGTTTAGGAGTGTTCTGGTGCTTATGTCTGCCCTTAAAATTGCCTGAATTTGAGGTGTTGTTCGCTCAGTTACGGCAAAAATTGAGGCGATAATTTCCCCTCATTCCCCGGAGGATACCCGATCGGGTCATTTTTGTCAATCTTGTTTAACAAATTTGACAAAATTCTGGCTCGTTTCTGAATATTTGTTAAGTAATTGCTAATTTGGCGATCGCAGGGTGTCAGATAGGCGCAAAAATACTTATAGGACGTTTTTTGGTAAATCTAATCCTATAGGTCAAATTCGCCTTTAGGGTGGTAAATGCCAACATAACAGTACCCAGTGATGCGGGGACTATCTCTTACGTCTGTCGATTAAAGAATCATTTTAGGAAGGAACTTCCATCATGTACACCCAGGTTAATTCTAATATTCGTCGCGTAACCTTGTCTGTTTCAGGTTCCGTAGGGGAAACAGATTCAACGGAGATGAGAGACGGGGAAACTCTGGGGGCAACTAGTGCCTCTTTCATATCCCGTGAGGGAAACTCTGTGCCTTCTGCTCATGAGTGCGATTCGGAGGATCGCTTTTCAGCTCCGGTAGGGAAAATCATCAAAGTCGTGTACATTGTGATGGAGGGACAGTACCAAAGTGCTCTAACTCAAGCTGCTCAAGGGATTAATCGCGGCGCAAACCGTCATCAAATTGGTATAGAGTTAAGTGGGTATCTGATTGAAGAACTCCGCAACCCAGAAAACTATGCTGAGTTTGAGCGGGATATGGAAACTGCTAATATCTTCATCGGTTCCCTAATTTTTATTGAGGATCTCGCGGACAAAATTGTTGCTACTGTTGCGCCTCATCGAGATAGATTGGATGCGGTGGTGATTTTCCCCTCTATGCCCCAGGTAATGCGTCTGAATAAGTTGGGGTGTTTTAGTATGGCTCAGTTGGGGCAATCGAAAAGTGCGATCGCTTCATTCATGAAGAAACGCAAAGAAGCCAGCGGTTCCTCTTTCCAGGATGGGATGCTCAAACTCCTAAGAACCTTGCCCAAAGTCCTCAAATATATGCCCATCGACAAGGCTCAAGATGCGCGCAACTTTATGCTGTCGTTTCAGTATTGGCTCGGTGGTTCTCCCGAAAATCTGAGTAATTTTCTTCTCATGTTGGCCGATAAGTATGTCCTTCCCCCCGGACAAAAACTCACCTATGCTGATCCGGTAGTGTACCCTGACCAAGGGATTTGGCATCCCCTGGCTCCGAAAATGTTTGAGGAATTGGGAGACTATCTCGCCTGGTATCAAAATCGCGATGATATTCCCGAAGACTTGAAAGATCCTCTGGCTCCTTGTGTTGGTTTAGTGTTGCAACGAACGCACTTAGTGACGGGTGATGATGCCCATTATGTGGCGATCGCCCAAGAGCTAGAATCAAAAGGTGCCAGAGTGATCGGTGTATTCTCTGGAGGCTTAGACTTCTCCAAACCCGTTGATACCTACTTCTGGGACAACAAAACCCAAAAACCCCTGGTAGATAGTGTCATATCTTTAACCGGCTTTGCCCTCGTGGGTGGCCCAGCGCGGCAAGACCATCCCAAAGCGATAGAATCGTTAAAACGGCTCAACCGTCCCTACATGGTGGCTCTGCCACTCGTCTTTCAAACCACAGAAGAATGGGAAGCCTCCGAACTCGGACTTCATCCCGTGCAAGTTGCCTTGCAAATCGCCATTCCCGAATTAGACGGAGCCATCGAGCCGATTATATTATCCGGCAGAGATGGAGCAACCGGAAAGGCGATCGCCCTCCAAGACCGCATCGAATCCGTCGCCACCCGTGCCCTCAAATGGGCAAACCTCCGGCGCAAACCCAAACTCGACAAAAAAATCGCCATCACCATCTTCAGTTTCCCCCCTGACAAAGGCAACGTCGGCACCGCTGCCTACCTGGATGTCTTTGGCAGCATCTACGAAGTCATGCGCGCCCTGAGAGACAACGGCTACGACATCACCGAATTTCCCAACTCCCCCAAAGCACTGATGGAAGCAGTGATCCATGATGCCAGCGCCCAATACGCCTCTCCCCAACTCAACATCGCCTATCGCATGAGTGTTCCCGAATACGAACGGCTCACCCCCTACTCCCAGCGCCTGGAAGAAAACTGGGGCCCCCCTCCCGGACACCTCAACAGCGACGGTCAAAACCTGCTTGTCTACGGTAAACACTTCGGTAACCTTTTTATCGGCGTGCAACCCACCTTTGGCTACGAAGGAGATCCCATGCGCCTGCTGTTCTCCCGCTCCGCCTCTCCCCACCACGGCTTCGCTGCCTATTACACCTACCTAGAGAAAGTCTGGGAAGCCGATGCGGTTCTCCACTTTGGCACCCATGGCTCCCTAGAGTTTATGCCCGGAAAACAGATGGGAATGTCGGGCGAATGCTATCCCGATAATCTAATTGGTTCCCTCCCCAACCTCTACTACTATGCGGCTAACAATCCCTCCGAAGCTACCATCGCCAAGCGTCGCGGCTATGCAGCTACGATTTCCTATCTGACTCCCCCAGCAGAGAATGCGGGATTGTACAAAGGCTTGGCTCAGTTAAGCGAGTTGATTGCCTCCTATCAGCAACTTAAGAACACCCCCAGAGGCGAGCCAATTGTACTCACCATCATCGAGAAATGTCGCCAGGTGAATCTAGATCAGGATATTGCCTTACCGGAAGAAGGGGAAACTCTGACGGCTGAAGATCGCGATCGCCTCGTTGGTACTGTCTACAATAAACTGATGGAAATAGAATCCCGTCTCCTGCCCTGTGGCTTGCACGTAGTCGGGAAACCCCCAACAGCAATGGAAGCGATCGCCACCCTAGTCAACATCGCCAACATTGACAGACCCGAAGAAGAAATTCAATCCCTACCCCGCATCCTCGCACGCTCCCTAGGGCGCGACATCGACACCATCTACCACAACAGCGATCAAGGCATCCTCGCCGACGTAGAACTCTACCACCAAATCATCCAAGCCTCCCGCGCCGCCGTCACCGCCCTCGTCGCAGAACAAACCAACGCCGAAGGTAGAGTCTCCCTCGTCTCCAAACTCAACTTCTTCAACATGGGCAAAAAAGCCCCCTGGATTGCCAAACTCAACGACTTAGGCTACACCCACCTCGACACCGACGCACTCAAAACCCTGATGGAATACCTAGAATTCTGTCTAGAGCAAATTTGCGCCGATAATGAACTCGGAGGATTACTCAAAGCACTAGAAGGAGAATACATC
The DNA here is from genome assembly GCA_964616725.1 of uncultured bacterium. GTDB lineage: Bacteria > Cyanobacteriota > Cyanobacteriia > Cyanobacteriales > Desertifilaceae > Roseofilum. The sequence continues at coordinate 24,343 of CAZTRW010000017.1, read as the reverse complement.
CTCCCAGGGCCAGGCGGAGATCCCATCCGCAACCCCGATGTCCTCCCCACCGGCAAAAATATCCACGCCCTCGATCCTCAATCCATCCCCACCGAAGCCGCCATTAAATCCGCCAAGCGCGTTGTCGATCAACTCCTGCAACGTCATGCCGCCAGCAACCAAGGCAAACTTCCCGAAACCATTGCTACCGTTCTCTGGGGAACCGACAATATCAAAACCTTTGGCGAATCCCTCGCTCAGATTCTCTGGTTTGTCGGTGCTAAACCCATCCCCGATGCCCTCGGCAGGATTAATAAGCTAGAACTGATTCCCCTAGAAGAATTGGGACGACCTCGAATTGATGTCGTCGTCAACTGCTCTGGCGTATTCCGAGATCTGTTTGTTAACCAGATGGCGCTCATGGACAAAGCCGTGAAAATGGCAGCAGAAGCCAATGAACCTCTAGAAATGAACTTCATTCGCAAACACGCCCTCCAGCAAGCAGAGCAATTAGGAATTAACTTGCGCCAAGCCGCCAGTCGGATCTACTCCAATGCCAGTGGTTCCTATTCTTCTAACGTCAATCTCGCCGTGGAAAACTCTACCTGGGAAGAGGAAGCAGAACTTCAGGAAATGTATCTCAAGCGCAATTCTTTTGCGTTTGATTCTGATAATCCGCGTATGATGCAGGAAAATCGCACGGTGTTTGAAACAGCACTCAAGTCGGCTGAGGTAACTTTCCAAAACTTAGATTCTTCTGAGATTAGTTTGACCGATGTTTCCCACTATTTCGACAGTGACCCCACCAAAGTGGTGGCTTCTCTACGGCAAGATGGTAAGCAACCGGCAGCCTATATTGCTGATACCACAACGGCAAAAGGACAGGTGCGCTCTTTGTCAGAAACGGTGCGTCTCGATGCCCGGACAAAACTGCTCAATCCCAAATGGTATGAGGGAATGCTGGCTCATGGCTATGAAGGGGTGCGGGAGATTTCTAAGCGTTTAGTCAATACTTCCGGCTGGAGTGCTACCGCCGGGGCGGTGGATAATTGGGTGTATGAGGAAACCAATGAGACATTTATCAAGGATGAGGTAATGTGTCAGCGGTTACTTAACCTCAATCCCCATTCCTTCCGTAAGGTGGTGAGTACCCTGCTGGAGGTGAATGGCAGAGGCTATTGGCACACGAGTGAGGAAAATCTGGAGCGCTTGCGCCAGTTGTATCAGGAGGCGGAAGATCGGATTGAGGGGGTGGAATAATTAACAATCTGATGACCTAGTGGATAATATTCATCTGCCTTAACCGAAAGCTTACCAGTAGCCGGAAAACTCCCTGCCACTGCTCTCACCGGCACCAACTAAGGCATTGGTGCCACCATCAACGGTTAATTAGCCATCAAAGCTCCCCAATTAAAGTCAATTTGACCTTAATGGGGAGATTGTAAAAATGTTTGTACGGTACCATCGGGAGACAATACTACCCGCAGTTGAGCGGGTGTGCCGGACGCTAAGGGGGAAACAAAGGGTTCATCTCGCAATGGTAGTCCTGTACGATCTAAATAAGTTCTGGCGGTTTCTCCTAAAGGTGTAATTTTTTGGAGACTGCCATCGGGATTAAGAGTCAAATTATACTCAATGGTTTGATTGAGATTCTCTTGAGCTGTCCATTGTTGTTGTAAATACTCGCGCACTTCAGCCACTTGGGGAATATGATCAAACAAGGTACTCCGACCTTGTGCCCCCAGGTCTTCTAAGGGAGGGGAGGCGCTTTGAGCGGTGGGAGGCAGCATCGGATCGAGGGGCTCCACAGGGGTATCGAGGTGAGTGGGGGGAGATGCTGGCGCCGGTAAATCCGCTGCTGGTTCCGCAAAAACCGGGGGTTCGGGAGCTTCAGCAATACCCTCCGGTTCCGTAACCGGAATTTCCGCAGCCGGGCTACTCCGATCAGATTCAGCGCTGAAAGTCGGGCTGGTGGGGGGAATAATCGCCTCTTCAGGAGGGGCAGAGGGAACAGAGGCGATCGCCCCTGGCGGCGGCGGCGGCGGCAGTTTCTCCTCAGAAGTCAGGGGCGAAGGAGTAGGAGCAGGTGGAGAAAGCCCTACCGGCGGTAGGGGAGCGATCGCCTCTGGAGCCGTTTCCTTAGCCGTCTGTGCGATCGCCCCAATTTGTTCAGCCGTTTCCAAGGAAGGAGAAGGATAATAGTTTTTCAGCAGCACCACACTCGCCGCCGTAATCCCAATTCCCGCCACCACACTGGCAGCATATCGCCATTGATCGCCAGCGGCACGGGACGAATGAACCCTCGGAGTCGCCTCAGCCAGTTCGGGGGGCGCGAGCAAATCCATCGTATATTCCTCCAGCACCGTAGCGAGATCAAACAGTTGAATAGCACTGAGGGGAATGGTACGCTCTTGAGGATCGCCAGCCAGTGGGCCCAAGTCCAGTAAATGTTGGGTGAGACCACCAGGAGTGAGAGAAACCCCACTTTTCGGACTGCGTCCGACATGAACGTGCCCGTCGGGACTCCCCAGGCGTATTGGTTGGGGAGGGTGAGCGAGAAAGGATTGCACATAGGTAGTGACTGTATCACAAAGATTTTCCAGTTGAGTGCGATCGCCTTTAACCGTCACTGGAGTCGTCAACCCTCGGCGTGGATCATCAAAATGTAACCGGAACTGGAGATTCTTGATCACCGGCTGCTTCATCCATCGAGATAGAGGCGAAGATTGACCGATAATCTCTAAGGTACAGGTAGGAGGGGTATAGCGTCGGATGACTGAGGAAGTCATAGGAAAAGCCAGGAAAAGGAAGTTACACAGAGCGGTCAAGCAGAGCTAACCAGAGGCGACGGGACCCCCCTGGTCCAGAATAAAATAGCAAATTAATCAGAAGTTTCAGACCCAGATGAGTCAGTTGCTCTGGGGAAGTCTCATCCCCATCGAGCATTCGCTCTTGGTAAGTATTGGTAAAGGAGTCTAGATAGTCTCCGAGCAGGGAAACGGTATGAGGAGGGCGGTTTTGTGCCGTCACCCCCTCCAGCAGACCAACAGCGCGGCGGATCAGTTCTTGGTGGGTTTGAGCCAACTCACAACAGATTAACACCAGCGATCGCGCTTCATCCACATCCAGTTTTTTCCGTCCCCCACTGCCTTTACGCAAAGGACTAGACTGGCGCAGCCGCCAGAGAGTCACTCGATCGGGAACCACATCTAAATTGAGTTTATTTGCGGCTTGGAGAATCGCTTCAGACCCGATACCGGCCAAGGCCTCTAGGGCTAGTAAGATCAAGTCTAACTGAGCTTTAATATTGTCCAGTTGCTCTGGGTCAGGAACCCGATCCCAGGGCAATGACGACAATGAGGACTGAGAATTAGGCGACTTCACGGGTGAAGGCATGGTTTCAGCATAGAGGATGGTATTGATTCTAGGGCCAGTGTTACCGATTTGGATACGGGTGACCCATTGCTCTGATCAGGACCACAGTCATCGCGATAACGCTAAGACTCCCAGTCCTAAAACAATGTCAGAAATTTGATCAAGCGATACTCCTGGGGAGTCGCTGCGCGATCGCACGCATCTACCTGACAGTCAAATTATAATACCTCTCCCTCACAGCCGGGCCCCGCAAAACGATCCGCACACGCGCACCAGAACGCACTAAAACATCAAATTTCCCATCCGGATCGGTGATCACTTCTTGATTATTGACATATACTAAATCCATAGGATCGGCTTGAGCGACCACCCGCACAAAACCCCCTTCTCTAGAGAGACTCTGAATCCTCAAATTAGCCAGAGGAGGCAGTGGTTCAGCACCATTGGGTTCTTGCTCTGGGTTAATCACAGAGAAAAAGCCAGGATTGAGTAAAATTTCTCGACCTTGACTGAAAACCCCCACAATACCATCTAGAGCAGTAATACCAGTTTTACCGTCAGGCCCCACATTAACCCCGAAAGAAGTCCCTCGCACACCGGCGACTCCGGCAGGGGTTCGTACCCGCACTGGCGCACTTTCTGTGGAGGAAGATTGCGCCAAGGGGAGGTTTTTTAAACCGATGATTTCATGGGGATGGGTGGATTGTCCCAGGAGGCGAGAGGGATCGCTGACAAACTTGGAGATCGAAAATCGTGCCCGTCCGCGAGTGATGTAAACTCCAGTGATGGGTTGGTTGCCTCCAGAGAGGACATCGACTTGCAAGGTGGTGTTGGAGGCGAGTTCGACGAGGCCAATTTGGGTGTCGATGCGAAGTCGGGCGGTGGAGCGATCGCCTGTGGTAATGATATCGTCTTTGCTGGTAAGTTGATCACCGATGCGAGCGGGACGACCGTTGAAGAGCACGTCTCCGTTGATTGCTTCGAGGGTGAGCGATCGCACCGGAGCCGATTGAGCACCAATCAGGGCAAAATTTTCAGAGGGAGAAGGGAGTTTCTGACCCCTAAAATCTTGGCTATACTGTAAAAGAATCTGGGGTGCTGTATTAGATGCGTTAAGGGGTGCTTCTAAGGAACTTACAGGATTGCTCTGAGTCCAGAAAGGGATCACTGTGGCAGCGAGGGATACTCCCACGCAGCAGAGATGGGGAAACATACTGGCAGGGCAGGAAGGGCGCAATTTCATCAAAACGGGATGGAGAGTACGGAAAAATCTGTTTGCTTGTTCAGGCATCCTACCAGGAATCAGGAGATTTTGGCCCTATACCCGTAAGACCTTACCGATCGCTCATGACTGAATAACAAGACATAGCATACCCTTATGAAAGACTATCGACTCACATTACTGGCACTTTTAGTGATTTCCGCAAGCGGACATGAAAATGCGGGAGCAACTGCGTTAGCCACCCCTCCCCTGGCTAGGGCGAACGCTGCTATACCAGAGCCACCGGAGATGGCATTAGATAGAATGAGTATAGCCCCAAGGGATAGCTATCTGGAAGTTGAGCCGTTCGCCCAGCGACTGAGCCAGCGTATCGCCCCAAAACTTGAGGTTAAGCAACTTGCTCCGCACGAAACTAGCTTGTCAGCTTCCCAAGACACACAAGCGACAGATAATGTTGAATTAGTATTTCAACAAGGGATTGAATTTTACCAAAAGGGAACGGTAGAAGGCTTTGAACAGGCACTCTCTTTTTTGGAAAAGGCGAACCTCGCGTATCAGCAAGAGGGTAAAGTCGATCAATCTGCCTTGAGTTCTTTGTTGCTGGGAATTGTACATAAAAATTTGGGGCAGTTGAATCAATCCCTGGAGTATGCTCAAGAGGCTTTCGGATTTTATCAGAAAAGTGGCGATCGCATCGGTATGGCCGATAGCTTAAATCAAATAGGTCTGATTTATCATATTCAAGCAAAAATTGACCCAGCCCTCCACGCCTATAGACAAGCCTTAGAACATTATCAAACAGAGGGCGATCGCGGCGGAGAAGCCTATACCTTTAATAACATTGGGGTGATCTACGATCGCCTCGGCAACTATCAGCAAGCATTAGATTATTACCAGCGTGCTCTCCCTCTATGGCGAGCCGTCGCAGATGGATACGGAGAAGCAGCAACCCTGAATAATATCGGAGTAATTTACGATCATTTGGGGGACTATGAGGCATCCTTAGAAGCCTATCAACAAGCCTTGAAAACCTATCAATCCCTGCAAGATCGAACCGGATTGGCGCGAACCTTTCATAATATTGGTCTGTATTACGACGCGGTTCAGTTGCCACAGCAGGCGTTAACCTATTATGAACGCGCCCTGTTGCTGTGGGAACAAGGTGGCGATCGCCCCGGCCGAGCAACCACCTTGAATAATATTGGTTATGTCTATACTCATCAGGGCCAGTTTGACCTAGCAATCAGTTATTATCAACAAGCGTTAACTTTATGGGAGAGTATTGGCGATCGCCAAGGCAAAGCCAGTAGTCTGAATAATCTCGGTTATATCTACGCCCAGCAAGGCCAAGCAGAGCAAGCACTAGCCTATTATCAAAAAGCCTTGGCCATTCGCCAGGAAATTGGCGATCGCCCCAAAGAAGCCCTCACTCTCTATCGTCTAGCCCAACTGTATCGACAACAGGGCAAATTAGATCGGGCCCTCAAGACCATTAAACCAGCGATCGCCATTATTGAAGAGGTGCGAGTAGCGGTAGCCAGTCAAGAACTACGCACCAGCTTTTTTGCCTCAAAACAGGACTATTACGAATTTTACATTCACCTGCTGATGGACTTACACCAACAGAACCCCCAAAAAGGCTATGATGCCCAAGCACTCACCATCAGCGAACAAGCGAGAGCCAGAACCTTACTCGATATTCTGGCCGAATCTCAAGGAGAAGTACAGGCAGGCATTAGCCCCCTTTTACTACAACAAAAACAAGCTATCCAACAGCAAATTAACCTCAAAGAAGAACAGCGCATTCAGATTCTCAGTCGTCCCCAGACACAACACCAGAGCCAAGAAACCATCGACCAAGAACTCAAGGAACTATTCGATCAGTATCGCGCTATACAAGTTCTGATCCGCGCCACTAGTCCCCGCTATGCAGCCTTGACGGCTCCCCAACCCCTCAGCCTCAAAGAAATCCAACAGCAAGTGCTCGATGCTGATACACTCCTGTTGGAATACTTTTTGGGGAAAGAGCGGAGTTATCTTTGGGCAGTGACCTCGACGGGAATTACAACCTATGAACTGCCTAGCCAAGAAATCATTGAAGCATCTGCACGTCAATTTCGCCATAGTATTACCATTCCTACCCAACGGATTCGCCGCAAATTGGCAGAAGAAGCGGCTGTGGCTCTGAGTAAACAGATTCTGGCTCCCGTGGCAGCGCAACTGGGCAAGAAGCGTCTGGCGATCGTTGCCCATGGTGCGCTACAGTATATTCCCTTTGCTGCCCTAGCCCTCCCCAATGCCTCCGAATATACCCCTTTGATGGTGAATCACGAATTGGTTCATCTGCCTTCAGCCTCTACATTAGCCCTGTTACGCCAAGAAACCGCAGACAGAATACCTCCCCCGAAAACCCTCGCCATCCTTGCCGATCCAGTGTTTGGGCAAAATGACGGGCGAGTGTCTGGATCTGCCCATGGGAAAGCCTACTCTTTGCCGCCTGATTTGGAGCGATCGGCTAAGGAATCGGGAGTATTATTTGATCGCCTCCCCTATACCCAACAGGAAGCAGAAACTATCCTATCGCTCATTCCTCCAGACGAGCGTACTGAGGCTTTTGGGTTTAGCGCCAATCGAGAGTTCGCTACCAGTACCGAATTGTCTCAATATAGAATAGTTCATTTTGCTACTCACGGATTACTGAATAGTACTAATCCCGCCCTATCGGGATTAGTCTTTTCTCTAGTTAATTCTAGTGGGGAACCCCTCAATGGCTTTTTGAGGCTCCACGATGTTTTTAACTTGAATTTACCCGCAGAGTTAGTGGTACTGAGTGCTTGTGAAACTGGATTAGGGAAGGAGATTAAAGGGGAAGGATTGGTGGGGTTAACCAGAGGATTTATGTATGCAGGAACTCCCCGTCTTGTAGTCAGTTTGTGGAGTGTTGATGATCAGGCGACGGCTGAGTTAATGATCGATTTTTATCAGCATTTCCTCCAAAAAGGCTTATCCCCGGCGGCGGCTTTAAGACAAGCTCAGTTGCAGATGTGGGAAAGTTCTCAACGGTGGCAACCCTATTATTGGGCAGCATTTACCTTCCAAGGAGAATGGAGAATGTAGTGGGGAGTCGCTACGCGATACTCCTGGGGAGTCGCTACGCGATCGCTCAAGTCATATCTCCCCACACGGGAATTTCCACAACAAATTGACTGCCTCCATTCGGCAAAGGTTCATATTTGAGTTTGCCATTGTGTTGTTCTACAACAATTTGATAACAGAGAGAAAGTCCTAAACCAGTAGCTTTGCCTACAGGTTTTGTGGTAAAAAATGGATCAAAAATACGGTTTCTAATCTCCTCTGGAATGCCGATACCATTATCAGTAACGGATACTTGAATATAATTGTTTTGAAGTAGTTTAGTCCTAATCTCCAGTCTAGGGATATGAGACTCTTGTGAGTTAGGATCAAAAGGTTGAGAATCTAAGGCATCGATCGCATTCTCAATCAAGTGTAAAAAGACTTGGTTCATTTGTCCAGAGTAGCACGTCACCTTTGGGAGCACATCATAAGTTTTAATCACCTGAATTTCGGGACGATTTTCTTTCGGTTGAAATCGGTGATGAAGAATGAGCAATGTACTATCTAAACCTTCATGAATATCTACGGATTTTATCGCCGCTTCATCTAGGCGCGAGAAAATGCGTAACCCTAAGACAATGGCATGAATTCGTTCCACCCCATTTTGCATCGAACTCATCAATTTGTGCAGATCATCGATCACAAAATCCAGGTCAATATCATCAACAATTTTTTTGACAGATTCTACGGGTTCAGGATAACTTTTTTGATAAACTTTAATCACATTCACTAAATTCTGAAAGTAGTCATTAGCATAGTTAACATTGCCGTAAATAAAGCTAATCGGATTATTGATTTCATGGGCAATACCAGCGACTAGTTTACCGAGACTGGCCATTTTTTCATGTTGAATCAGTTGCAGTTGAGTCGTTTGAACCTCTTGTAAAGCCTTTTTAAGTTCTGCTTCCCGCTCTTCTAAGGCCACCTGAATTTTTTGGCGATCGCAAATTTCCTGCTCCAGGCGGACATTCTGCTCCGATAACATCTGTTGTGCTTGGCGTAACTTCAGTTGATTTTCCACCCGCACTACTACCTCTTCAATTTGAAAAGGCTTGGTAATATAATCGCACCCTCCCACTTGAAACGCTTTCACCTTATCAATCACATCATCTAAAGCACTGAGAAAAATCACAGGAATTTCTCCTGTGATTGCATTCGCCTTCAGTTTCTCACAAACTTCATACCCATTCATATCCGGCATATTAATATCGAGCAAAATTAAATCCGGGGGTTTAGCGTGAGCCGCTTTCAATGCCATTGATCCATTAATCACACTCCTGATTTTGTACCCTTGTCGCGTCAATAAACTAGAAAGGAGACGAAGATTGTTAGGAGTATCATCGACCAGTAAAATATTGGGGGGTTCTGAGTGATCAGTAGAGTGAGTCATTGATCCCAGCCAGACTAAGGGCAGTAAGAGTAACGCTTATAATTCTTATCTGTCAACAAGAGCTTAACTTTTGCGACGCATATATTCTTCTATTATCTCACAAATAGGTTCAAATTGGAAATTCTCAGCCCAACTGGTTAACTGTTGAGCCAGTTTTAAGTGAGAGGGGGGCAACTGTTCGATCCATTGTAAAATCAGCTCCGTATCTGCTTCTGTTGCCGCCTTATGTAATTGGGTAATTGATTCTAGGGGAAGACTAGCGAGTAATTGTGACTCATCCCCATGGAATTGATCGGGAAAACTGGTAATACTGCCATCAAGATTAGCCGACTCTGACTCTAAAGGAGTGGACTCGAACAGAGGGGGTTGGGGAAAGCTTTGTAGAGAGGAAGTCTCTTCAGCAGAGATAGACTCAGTAGATAAGGCGATTTCTGGAGGATTTCTCGTTACGGGAATGCTAAAAGAAAAAACTGTGCCTTGATTGACTTGGCTCGATACTGTTAAGGTTCCTCCTAACAAATTAACCAATTGATAACTAATGGATAATCCTAAGCCAGTGCCTTCACAGGAATCTTGGCCACTTTGGGTTTGTTCAAAGGGCTGAAATAATAGGTTTAACTCTTCTGGGGCGATGCCAATCCCTGTATCTGATACCGTAAAGAGTAACTGGTGAGGATGGGTGGGATCTAGGGGAGTTACCGTCAACATGACTGTTCCTTTTTGAGTGAATTTGATGCCATTACTGAGTAAATTAAGTAAAATTTGGCGTAGTTTTTGTTCATCAGTATCAATTTTCTCGACTAGAGAGCTATCCCATTGAAGTTTCAGCTCAATGCCTTTGCTGCGTGCTTTCAAGATGAGCATACTTTCGAGGTCATACAGAAAGGATGATAAATAAAAGGAGCGACGATGGAGGCTCATTTTACCCGCTTCAATTTTGGATAAATCCAAGATTTCGTTAATTAAGTCGAGTAAATGCTCGCCGCTTTGGCGAATGGTCTGAAGTTGCTGCTGATGTTTTTCGCTGAGGGTGGCATCTTTTTGCATCACTTGACTAAATCCGAGGATAGCATGAAGGGGGGTACGGAGTTCATGGCTCATTTTGGCAATAAAGATGCTTTTGGCTTGGTTAGCGGCTTCGGCGCTATTTTTGGCGGCGATGAGTTCGTGGGTATGTTGTTCTACTTTGGCAATGAGGACGTTGAAGGTTTGGCTGAGGAAGCCGATTTCGTCGGTGGTGGTGATGGGGATGCGGAGTTGCCAGTTTTCTTGCTCAGTGAGGGTTTGGGCAAAATCGGTGAGTTGTTTTAGGGGAGTGAGTAGGGATTGGGTGGTACGAAAGGCGATGGTACCGGCGATCGCCACAGCGAGTATACTACTAAAGACAATGATCCCTTTTTCCAAACCTTGGGCATTTTCTAACTCAATTTCGGCTTGACGGGACTGGGATTGAGCAATAGTGAGGAGTTGATCGAGGGTGGCTCCCCATTGATCTAATTCTACCAGTTGAGGGGAGAGAATGGCTGATTCTAGTTGAGTGCGACGCTCTTCTAGGGAGAGATGGGATTGAGAGAGAACCCTCTCCACTTGAGCGCTGTAGTTAACTAAACTGCGATAGTATTGGCGGAGAATATTCTGAAAAGTTTCTGAGTCAGTGGCTAACCACGCTGGCTCTGTGGCAATAAAAGCTTCTAATTCCTGTTCAGTTTTTGTCAACTCTTCCAGGCAGTGGCGCAGACTTATGCGGTAGGCGGCTAATTTTTCGCGAACGCCTGCTACAGTATGGATCAGGGAAATAAACAATCGCGATCGTTGCACCTTCCCTTGAAAGCTCACCAACAACTGGCTCTGAATCTGGGCATCAGCCAACTGTTCAATCCCCTGGCCTTGATAATAATCCGCTATCACCAACCCACTGAGCGATCCCACCAATCCCACACTACACGCTAAGACATACCCCCAGCCCATTTTCTGGCTTATGCGCCGCCATTCGAGCTTATTACTGGCGCGCCAGCGATGAGGAGCATTATCGGCGATACTCTTGCGGAGTCGCTTTGCGATCGCCCTATTCTTCATACCGATCTCCATCAGAAGGAATCCGCTGATTAATCAACTGATGGATGCGATCAAACTGAAAGTTATCCACCCACTCACTCAGAGACTTGCGTGTCGTACTGGTAGCAGGAAAAATATCCCCAATCAGCTTTAATAGCAACTCCTCATCCGCAGACAAAGTAGCCTGTTGCAGTTTAAGCCAATCAGACGGCTCCACATAGCTCAAATTCTCCTCCTCTATCGCCCTAGACTCAGGTAACTGAGATAAGGAAGAATAGGAACCAGGTGAACCCTCATCCACAGCAGTTTCTCCCCGGCGAACAGGCAACGTAAACTGGAACTGACTCCCTTGCCCAACCTCTGAAGTTACCCTCAATTTCCCCCCCATCAGTTCCACCATTTGTTGACTAATGGGCAAACCTAAACCGGTTCCTTCTTGAAAGCCTCGACTCGAACTTTGGACAAAGGGTTCAAACAACTGATCTAACTCCATCGGCGCAATCCCAATCCCCGTATCTTCCACCTCGCAAGTCAAATCCCCATACTCCGAATTGTCGCGATCTACCCAATAAACTCGCACGCTAACTCTGCCTTGAGGGGTAAATTTGAGAGCATTACCAATGAGATTGATTAACACCTGTCTGAGCTTACCGGAATCTGCATCAATAAAATGAGGAACTCTCGGAGCGATTTCCAAAGATAAACTCAGACCTTGATGTTTGGCTTTCAATTGAAACATTTGATTGAGGGTATCCAGCATTTCATATAAGTTAAAGCGTGTGGGAGAAAGAGTCATTTTCCCCGCTTCAATTTTTGACCAATTCAGCAGGTCATTAATCAAGTCTAATAAATGTTCTCCACTATTTTGAATCACCTTGAGGTAACCCAAATGTTCGGCAATTTGAGTGGAGGTGAGGGCAACAGAATCTGCGGTATCTAAATGACGCAACATGACTTGAGAAAATCCCAGAATAGCATTGAGAGGAGTTCGCAATTCATGGCTCATTTTGGCGAGGAAATGACTTTTGGCTTGGTTGGCAGCTTCGGCGGTTTCTTTAGCTTGGGATAGGGCGATCATGGCTTGGTGACGATCTGTGATATCACGAGCAATTAAAATCACCGAGTCCATGGTGCCAGAAACATCAGTAATGGGGGCAAGGGTGGCGGCAAACCAAACGGTTTCGCCATTAATAGTAATTTGATATTCGGTTTGCAGGGTGGTTTGGGTATTGAGACTTTGCCAAATCCATTGGATAAAGATGGCGGCTTGATCCGGTTCAAAAAGATCTTGGAGGTTTTTGCCAATCAAGTCGGAGGATATTTGGTAGAGAGGTTTGGGGGTGGTGGGGGCAATGTTGAGGATGTATCCCTGGGCATCAAAGACGAGGATTAAGTCGTTCATGGCGGTAAACAGGGTTTTAAATTCGGTGGTGACCTGTTTTTGCCGGAGAATTCGTCCTAGGTCTAGTGCTTGATTAGACAGGAGTTCTACCCATTGTTGGTCTAGGGAAGAGCTGTGATGGGTAAAAAAGACGAGAATTCCTAGTGTCGCCGATCGCCGGGGAATGAGGTTAGTGGTTTCATCTGCTGGTAAGGGGAGGGGAAGTCCAAAAGCTGCCTGGAGACCTGCTTGTTGGGCTAGGGGACCTCTAGAGAAAATATCATTATCCTGGTTTTGAGAGAGATTGCTAAACCATTGGGGTTGATTCCTTTGCCAAACTCGGCCGGGTATGTCTTCATCGGGGAGGAGGATCATCCCTTCTGTGTAGTGGCGAAAGTTTTGCAGATCAATTAGGCGATCGCTTGGCAGGATTTGAGTATTTTTATACCAAATAGGGCTACACTGAAGAGCACTTCTATCTCCGGTTGGAATCCAGGCTTCCCCATAGCTCCATCCTGTCAACTGGCAAATTTGTTCTAAGGTCACCTGGAGCGCCGTGGTAAAATCTGGTGCGGTATTCAAGGCTTGTTCCAGGGGAATCAGCAGAGGTTGATGGGATGGAATTGACGAGTCAACAGGGGTTTCTGAGAGAGGCGGAATCGGTTGCACTGCTATAGTCTCCAGGAATTCACTCAGGGATCACTAGATTGACAGAACTCGCAAAAAGGATCGAGTCTGGGTTCTTCCTGTTCTAGCTTATCCTAAGCTTACCATTGAGGATTAGTTTGCAAAAGAGCAGTGGCTTCTTGGACATTCAATGGTTTAGCGAACCAATATCCTTGACCAAAATCACAGTTAAGTTCCCTCAGAATAGCCAGTTGCTCTGGGGTTTCTACCCCTTCGGCAAGGACTTTCATTCCCAGGGTTTGACCAATTTGAATGATGGGGGGAATTAATCCCCAATTGGTTTGGTTTTGATTCATCCCTTTGATAAAAGAACGATCAATTTTCAGGATATTAATCGGGAGAGTATGCAGATAAGAGAGAGACGAATATCCTGTGCCAAAATCATCGAGGGAAATTTCAATATTGTGGCTACGAATGGTATTGAGAAGGGTTTGGGCTTGGGCGGAATTTTCAATCAAAGCACTTTCGGTAATTTCCATGGTTACATGGCGGGGATCTATTTGGGATTGATAGATGGTTTGAGTTACTTTTTCCATTAAGTTCGGTTGAGAAAATTGCCGTACAGAGAGATTAATACTCATTTTGAGGTTTTCTGCTTTTCTTAAGTTATGCCAGGTTTTGAGTTGATCACAGGCTTGCTCAAATACCCAATCACCGAGTTCGTTAATTAATCCGGTTTCTTCGCAGATGGGGATAAATTCTGCTGGACTCACTAATCCTTTTTGAGGGTTTTGCCATCGAACTAGGGCTTCAAATCCGGCAATTTTTCCACTTTTAAAATCAATAATAGGCTGATAGTAAACAAGAAATTCTTGGTGAGCCAGCGCTTTTCTAAGTTCGGTTTCTAAGGTTAATCGTGTGAGGGCTATTTGGTGCATGGAGGGATTAAAGATGTGGTATTGTCCTTTACCCATAGCTTTGGCTTCATACATGGCAGTATCGGCATCCCGCAAGATGTATTCGGGTTTGGTGTAGTCGGGATGGCTCATGACAATACCAATACTGGCATTGATGAAGACTTCATTGCGTTCGAGTTGAAAGGAGTAGGAAAAGCTCTTGAGGATGCTTTGGGCAAGTTGAATGGCTGGATCTGGAGTAGGACAGAATTCAATGAGGATGGTAAATTCGTCGCCGCCAAGACGAGCGAGGAGCATGGTGGAGTCTAGCAGCTTTTGGAGCCGTTGGGCGATCGCCTGGAGGAGTTGATCCCCGACAATATGCCCGAGGGAGTCATTAATGACTTTAAAGCGATCGCAGTCTAAAAATAAGACAGCAAATGGCTCTTTTGGGTCATTTTTCATCCCTTCAATTGCTCCTTGTAGTCGTTGCATAAATAGAGCACGATTGGGTAATCCGGTTAGGGAATCATGCAGAGCCATGTCGAGCAATTTTTGTTGAATGCGCTTGCGTTCTTGGATTTCTGCCGTTAACGCTTGATTGGTTAATTCTAGCTCCTGAGTGCGTTGTTGCACTCGTTCTTCTAGTTTTAAGTTTAAGTCTCGCAGTTGATCTTGGACCGTTTGTAATTGGAGTTGATGGTTAACTCTTGCTAAAACCTCTTCGAGTTGAAAGGGTTTGCTAATATAGTCACACCCCCCCACTTGAAAAGATTTAACCTTATCAAAAACTTCATTTAAGGCACTAATAAAAATAACAGGTATTTCTCTGGTTTCGGGAATTGATTTGAGTTCTTGGCAGACTTCATAACCATTCATTTCAGGCATATTAATATCGAGGAGAATCAGGGCTGGTGGCTTGGCTTGAGCCGCTTTAATGGCAGTTTTCCCATTCATAACGCTGCGAATTTTATACCCTTGTTGACTGAGTAAATCAGACAAAAGACGCAGATTTTCTGGGGTGTCATCAACTAAAAGAATGTTTTGTTTTTCGGACTGAGTCCGACATGAACGGACTGAGTCCGACATGAATGTGTTAGATTCCGATAGATCAATACTCATGATGATTATAAGGAATGAGAAACAGAGGCTTAAAGATAACGATCTAAAATTAAGATAGCACTGATTTGAGGTTTTCGGTTATCCATTCAAATTCAAAATTATTCACCAATTCAGTTAAATGATCTGCCAAAGGCTGATGATGGGGAGGAATTTGGGTAATTAAGTCTAACATCAACTCTCCATCAGCTTCTAAGGCAGCTTGATACATCTGGTTTAACCATTCTCTCGGCATGGTATTTGAGTTAACAGAGAGAGTAGTGCTATCCGGAAGGCGATACTCTTGCGGAGTCGCTACGCGATCGCTCTCTTTATAACAATCAAAAAAGGCTGGTTTATCCGTATAATCACAAACATAACTGATCTGAAGATGTTGAGCCATTTTGGCTAACAGCTCTTGCTCTTGAAACGGTTTACTCATAAAATCATCACAGCCGATCGCTAAAACTTGTTCCCGCTCTTCACTAAACGCACTCGCAGTTAAGGCAATAATAATCGTTGTATTTCCTGTTAGTTGAGATTTGATGTATTTCGTCGCTTCAATACCATCCATCACCGGCATTCGCACATCCATCCAAATTAAATGGGGACTCCACTCTTGCCAAAGATTAATCGCTTCTTGTCCATTAGTTGCCACTTTCACCTGTTCAAAGCCCACAGTCGTTAATAAAGTCTGTAACAACAGGCGATTTTCTAATGAATCATCAACCACTAAAATACGATAATTGGGTTGATTGGGGGCGAGGTGAATAATACGACTAGAAGTAGATAACGTAGGGGGTTCATGAATTACTGGGATGAATGGAATATCAAAGGTAAATTGAGTCCCTACACCTACTTGAGAGGATACTTTGATATCTCCTCCCATGAGGAGGACAAATTGACGACTAATTGGTAAACCTAATCCTGTTCCTTGCTGAGACTGTCGTCCAGTTGCTGTTTGCACGAAGGGTTCAAAGAGTATTTCTAGGTCTTCGGGATTAATTCCCGGCCCAGTATCAGATACTTCAAAGCTGAGTAATGCCGGATAACTACTCGGAGCAGATACTGACAATCTCACTGTTCCAGTTTGGGTAAATTTAATCCCATTTCCTAAGAGATTTAATAAGATTTGACGCAGTTTATTTTCATCACCGTGTACATATTCAGGCACCGTATCACTACGCACAAACTCTAAGTTTAAACCTTTACTTTCGGCTTTAATACTCAGCATATCCTTGAGGGTTTCTAACAAAAGCCATAAATTAAAGTTTACGGGATTAATCACTATTTTTCCCGCTTCAATCTTTGACATTTCCAAAATGTCATTAATCAAGGATAATAGATGTTCGCCACTGCGATTAATAATCCGAATCTGCTTGCGATGGATGGCATCTAAACTAGCACTGCGATCAATTAATTGAGTAAATCCTAAAATAGCATTCAAAGGAGTTCTAAGTTCATGGCTCATATTGGCTAAAAACTGACTTTTAGCGCGATTGGCGGACTCGGCTGCTTCTTTGGCTTGAATTAAGGCAATCTCAGCTTGCTGGCGATCGCTAATGTCAGCAATCATTGACGCATACCCAATCACATTATGTTGCTGATCCATTAATACCGTATTATACCATTCACAAACAATTTTTTCTGCGGTTTTAGTCAGATTTTCACAAATATCATAAGTCGTTTCTTCCTCGGTTTCTAGGGCATCAATTAACTCATAGGCTTGATACTTATTTTCGGGAGAAAATAATAGTTCAAACCCGTGGGGAGAAGAAAGAATTTCCTCCCGACGATAGCCAAAAATGCGCTCGGCAGCTTTGTTCCATTCCACAATTTGCCAATCTACTGACCATTCAATCACTCCCAAGGGAGTTTGATCAACCAAAAATTCTAAACGTTGTTGAGATTCTCGCAGTTTTTCTTCGGAGATCTTTCGTTCTGTAATATCGGTATAAGAGCCAATAATTCTCACTTCTTCCCCTTGATAATCGTAGAGGACTTGACCGCGATCTAAAATCCATTTGTAGCTGCCATTTTTACAGCGCATTCGATATTCGATATTGAATAAGGGGTTATCCTGATTGTCTTGATGGTGAAGATTGGTAAACATTACTTGTTCAAAGTCATCGGGATGAAGGCGAGTCATCCATTCTGAGGGATCATCATTAATTTCTGATTCCGAAAATCCGAGCATTTCTTTCCATCGCGCAGAATAAAAAATCCGATTAGTTTCTAGGTTCCAATCATAAATTCCATCATTATTGCTTTGCAAGGCTAATTGCCACCGTTCTTCACTTTTTCGCAAAGCTTCTTCGGCATGAATGCGTTCGGTAATATCGACTTGCAGTCCCACATAATGAGTTAAGTAACCGGATTCATCTCGAAGAGCATAAAGGGAGAGATGACTCCAGAAAATGGTGTTGTTTTTGCGGTAGCTTTGTAAGGTAATTTGACAGTCTCTGCCATGATTGATGGCGTTGATCATCTTCTCGAGCTGACTGTGGGTGACATCTTGCTCGTAGATGAATAAAAATCTTTTTCCTAGGGATTCTTCGGAGCTATACCCTGTGATTTTTTCAAAGGCTGGGTTAACATAAAGAATGGGGAAGCTGGGCAATTGAGCATCGCTGATAATAATGCCATTATCAGTCACTTCCACGGCTCTTTGTAATAGGCGGAGTTGTTCTTCTTTTTGTTTGGGCTGAGTGATATCACGAGAGACAAAAATTACTTTTTTATCTGGCATTGGTGAGAGGGTGGCAGCAAACCAAAATTGCTGATTTTGAATTCTCAAGGGATATTCAAAGTTGACACTTTTCTGATTTTTAATGACTTTCTCAATATGTTTGAGTAAGTCTTGGCGATAGAATCCATAGATGACTTGATTAATGGTTTCTCCAATCAGGTCAATGGTCTGATGGTAGGTGAGGGCAGGACGAGTTGGTGAAACTTTGATGACTTCGGCTTGAGCGTCAATGGCCAAGACAATCTGAGTCATGGCGGCAAATACTGATCGTAATTCTGCTTCAGAGGTATGTAGTTTTTGTTCGAGGAGTTTGCGATCGCTAATATCTTCAATCACACTGACAAAATAATCGGGTTCTCCTGAAGTCTGGCGCACCACAGATACGGTAATATTCACCCAAATTTCTCTACCACTTTGGGTGATATACATATTCTCAATGGTAATAAATGGCAATTTCCCGGTCAAAAGGCGATCGAAGTAGCGCTGAGTTACTCGTGTATAGTCATAATTATTCAAGATCCGCAATTTTTGGGGAACCATCAGTTCAAAAAAGGAGCGGTGTATCAGTTCCGCAGCCGAATAACCAACTAAGTCACAAAATTTCTGATTCACCTCCACAAAATTGCCTTCCAAGTCAACATGGGCCATCCCAATCGCGGCTTGAGCAAAGGTTTGCTGGAAATTGGTGGGTGAAGAAACCGATCTCAACGCCATCGTCTCCCCTAAATCTGGGGAAGGGTTGGTTGCTATTAAGCAAGGGGGTGATGCCTGCTGATGTCGGATGGAGTTGGATACTTTCCAGGCTTGGAATAAACTGGATGCTGTAATCAAACCAATTAATTCATAACCAGGGGTGACGACAGGTAAGTAATCCCACTGATTTTGGTGAAACAACTCAATGAGCATCTGTGGGGAATACAGTTCATTTAAGTCTTGGTTTTTTGGCAATTCCAGAACCACCTCCTGAGATCTCATCACGTCATAGACTCGTGTGTGAGCTACGGCGGCAGGATCTGTCCAACGCGCTAACAGATCGCGCAGATATAAAACGCCGAGTAAGCGCCGCTGTTCAACGACGAGCAAGAAAGAAGGATCAGCTTGTTTTGATTCTGAATGATCCCAATAGGCGATCGCCTCTGACAGCAGCATCTGAGGGTGTATCGTTAAGGGATGGAAGTCGATCCATTCATCCCCTGGAAAACTGACTATCTGAGGATCGCGAGGGTACATAATGATCGGAAAATTTAGAAGCTCTACAGCACTTTTCTGTTGCAAAATTCATACTGAGCCATTCAGTATTTTTAACTTTTTTAAATTAAGGGCTTGGTTCTGTTATACCAAATTTCCCCTGGTTTTCCTATCAGTATCAGATTCCTGAGAGAGAGGTACTAAAAATAATCGTTTCGGACTGCGTCCGACATGAAGATGCTAGGGTTATTCTTTTCTAGTATTATTCTACAGTTAATTGTCGGTCAAGTAAATTGCCTATTCCGGTACACCAATGAAGGTAAATGCTGACCAGTGGAGAGGCTCTGGGAATTGTTGTCGGGTGTTCAACATCGCTTGGCGTAAGGCATTAGCTTTATCTTTTCCCTGCTGCATCTGTTGATAAAAACCTGTCATCACTGTTACCGTAGATTGGTCAGGAATTGCCCACAAAGAGACTAAAACCCCTGCCACTCCTGCACTCACAAAGGCTCGTGATAGTCCAATCACCCCATCACCATTAATGATCCCACGTCCAGTATCACAGGCGCTGAGGACGGCTAATTCTGCCGGGAGAGAGAGTTGGGTAATTTCTTTGGCAGTCAAAAATCCCCGATCGCTGTGGGTTGGTGCTAAGGCTAAGGAACTCAGTAACCCTCCTGCGCCATCGAGTAAGCCATGGGTAGCGAGGTGAATGATGCGACTGGATTGCATTTTAGTGACTACGGCTGATTTGGTGGCTGCCTCTCCGATCAAGGGTTGGGTGTGGAGTAAGGCGGCGATCGCTTGTGCTTCTGCTTCCGATCCGGGTAAATCCTCCAATTGCGTGGTTACCCGTCCTCCTTCTAGTTCAATTTTTGGCATCGTCGGATTGCCAACCACCAGAGCAGGGGGAGGACTGGAGTGTTGATGATGGCGCTGGCGGTTTTGTCGGGTTAATTCTAGGACTTGAATGGAGGGGGAAATCAGGATCGTGTGCTGTTCAATCAGATACTGTCCTTGGGGATTTTGGAGGGCAGCAAAGGGAACGAGCAGCAAGCTGTCTTGAGGAATGAAGGTAACTCGCTGTTCTGGGTTTTGAGGGAGAAGATCGGCGATCGGTTCGATCAGATAATGATGCAAATCCTGCAAGGGATTACCCGGAGGAAGACGGCGACGGGAGGGTCCTGGCACTAAAATAAAATTGCGTGCTTTTGCGACTAATTCATCTAAGTTAAGATTCAGGGGGATAGAGCGAAAGGTAATGTTACCATTCGGTTGAATGACCCAGATGTATAATTCGGTGGCGATTCTTTTTTCTGAGGGAGATTGTAACCATTCTTTGGGACCAGTTTGATACAATCGTCCATATTGGTATTGAATGGTATAGGTGACTAGGGTGGTGTTTTCCCTGCGGGCAATTTGACGAATTGTGTCTAGATTGGGAGGGGGCGTGGTGAGGATTGAATTGGGATCGGTGGCGAGTTTAGAGACTAATAAATCTACTAAGGCTCTGGCTCTTCCTGCTTCCGAAAGTTCTAGGGCTTTGAGGGGTTGGTTTTCTTGAACGGAAATTTGTTGTAGGAGTCGATAGATATCTGTGGCTTGATCGTAGGTAAAGATTTTGATTTGATCGGCAGTAAGGGCGGTAAAGTTTTTGTTTTTAAGGCTTTTTTGGCGGAGCGCGTCAAAGCCTTGAATGGCTTTTTCAAAGCTCGATCGCGCTTCCTGAAAGTTTTTGGCTTGTAGGTGTAGAAAGCCTAAATTTTCTTGGGCATAGGATTGGCTGGTGATTCGGGTAAATTCTAGGGATTCAAAGACTTCCGGGGTTTGTTGTTGTTGTTGGTAAATGTTTTGATCTAAGAGAGTGACGGATTGTTTTTGTAGGGCGATCGCCTGCTCTAAGTTTCCTGCCCAATAGTACAATTTACTTAGGTCTTGTAGGGCTATTACTGAGTCAGAAAAAACTCCAGATTGACGGGCAATTGCTAACCGTTCTTCTGCCAGGGCAATGGCTTGCGGGGTATTGCCTTGAAGGGCAGCATATTCTGCCATCATCTCTAGAGCGCGTTCCATTTGAGCTAGGTTTTCAGTGGCTTTGCCTAGGGCTAATAAATCCTCTAGTTTTTCTAAAACTTTGGCTTCTGCGCCAATCAATTGGTAATTAATTACTAGATAAGTTAAAATGGTTCCCATCAAGATCGGAGAATTATTAGGCTTGAGTAATTCTAAGGCTTGTTCCTGAAGTTCAATCGCTTGATAATACTCCTTCAGACTATAGTAAGCCAAACCTAATTCATTTAATACTGCCGCTTGTTCTGCGATCGCACCAATTTTTTCCAGAATTTTTAGTTGTTCTTGTTTGAGAACAATTACTTTTTCATAGTTTCCTGATTGAGTATAAGCCAGACTCAAATATTTCAAAATCACCTCGCGACTCCCTAGTTCAGTAACACGGGCTAATTCTGACTCAAGAAAGTCAATCCCATAGGGATCTCCCTGCTTACTATAAATCACTGACAAGTTAAAAATCACACTCCCTTCTAAGCCTCTGTCAGCAATTTTACGAGCTAATGGTAGAGCTTCTTGATATAAGGCGATCGCCTTGTCAAACTCTCCCAAATACTGATAAGCCGCAGCCCCTTTAATCAAAGTTCCGATTTCAAGTTGGGGATTGGCTTGTTGTCGTGCTTGCTCCAACTCTTGGGGATAGGTTTTCAGAATGGTTTCATACACATTTCTCAAGGAATCAGGTGGATTGTGCCCCAGAACCAGAAAATTGCCAACGCTCAAACCCACCACATTAACCATCAAGAACCAGAAGATTTTCTTCATAATTTTGGGGGCAACACCACCACAGTCATTAGATTTTCCCTTATTTTGTTTAGGCTAAACCAGCTTTCAATTTCACACCATACTCTAACTCAAAAGCTATTTTTTTCTCTTCAATACTCCATAACTCTAACTCACATTGATCTCCAGGATAAGCTGACTTTAATTTCAGGTATAACTGTTTTGTTGATGGATTATAATGACAATCAACCGACTGGACTGCGCCAATTTTTCTGCGATCTAAAGCCACTGCCAATCTCAACAAAGGACTCAACTGACTGACTCTCTTTTTGTCATCTTTATCCATTAAATTCATATAATTTTCATGCTTTTTCTTGGGGGGATTTTTGCGATGGTAACGGGCAATATTAGCGATAATTTCCACTTCATTCTCCGTATATCCCAGTAATTCCCCATGGCGAATTAAATAATACGAATGTTTATGGTGAGCCGCATGAGAAACATACACTCCGCAATTATGCAAAATAGCCGCAACATAGAGTAATTCCCGCTCTGCATTCCCCCAAAAATGCAGAATTCCTTGGGTACAATCAAACAGATAAACTGCAAAATCCGCCATGCGGCGACTGGACTCTAAATTGACCTGGTATTTTTGAGCTACCTTGAGAACACTACGATAGCGAACCTCACTTTGATATTGCAATTTATCAGCAATTAAGCCATGGGTAAGCATCCAATCAACAATAATGCCTTCTCGTAAGGCTCGCTCACAAATAATTACCGAATCTATGCCTAATAAAATCATTGCCTCTTGCAAAATTAACGCTCCGGCGATGATGATTTCCGAGCGTTTTTCAGCCATTCCAGGAATCTGGGCGCGATCGCTCTCTGGCAGCTTACGCAACCGTTGAATAATTGCCTCTAAACTCTTCAACTTTAACTCATATCCGGTAAGAGGAGTGGGGTGCATTCCCAGGCGCTCATAAGCATCAATTGAGGCTAAAGTTTGAATCGTGCCAGAGGTTCCCACTAAACGGGGAGATTCTCCGCGCTGGAGATAACTTTGTACTTCCTCAACTGCTCGCTCGAATCGTCCTCGAATATAGGCTTGCAGACTGGTAAATTCGCGATCGCTAATGGGATCAGTAGTAACAAATTCTGCTGTCAAGCGCACTGCTCCCACCTTAGTGCTACTGAGAGAGCGAGCCTGCCCTCCATCCCCTAAAATTAATTCCGTCGAACCCCCCCCAATATCAATGATCACATGGGGTAAACCCTGCAAGTCCATCGCTGACAGGACTCCCAGATAAATGCGTCGAGCTTCTTCCGCTCCAGAAATTAGGTTAACTTCCAAACCCAATTCCGCTTTAATTTGTTTGAGGAAGTCTTTACCATTGGGAGATTCTCGCACAGCACTGGTAGCAACGGCGATCACTTGATGAGCCTTCAGACTTTTGGCGATTTGTAGGAAGCGACGAAAGGCAGCGATCGCCCGTTGCATCACCTCAGACTTGAGATTACCTGTTTTGGGATCGCGATCGCCCAAACGCACTGTTTCCTTTAACCGATCAATAATTGTAAATGCCGGTAAAGTAGGATCAATCCGAACCACTACCATGTGTACCGAGTTGGTTCCCACATCAATCGCCGCTAAAATTTCAGGCGTATCTGGTTTGGGAAATGTGGGCGGGTGAATCAAGGTAGGGGAAGAGCCAAAAGAATTAACCATAGCAAGGGGAACGGTTGTCGCCGGTGTCTCTTCTCCAGGGTATCTTTAAAGATGACGCGATTCACCAATCTGATGATTGAACATATTGTTTTATTTCAGTTTCAACCGCATGCCTCACCGGAGGCAGTAGCCGCAGTCGTCGCAGCCCTCCGAAGATTCCCTGGCAAAATTCCTGGTATTATCCAATTATCCTGTGGAGAAAACTTGTGTCATACTCCTGGGGAGTCGCTACGCGATACTCCTGGGGAGTCGCTACGCGATCGCGCCCAGGGATTTACCCATGGTTTAGTGATTCGTTTTCCCAATCGAGAAACCCTATACGCTTATCAAGATCACCCTCTCCATCAAGAAGTGGTTAAAACCCTGATTAAACCCATTGCTCTCAATATCTTAGCCCTAGACTATGAATTTTCTGAGGCAGAATAACAGAGTATAATTAATTATCTTTCTTTACTTTTAGTAAAATCAGACAAATGTCAGCAGCCTTTACCCCGGAAATCAGCGATCGCATTTGCCGTCACATGAACGAAGATCATGCAGATGCCATTATCTTGTATGTCCAAGCCTTTGGCAAGACTCCCTCAGCCACCAGCGCCAGAATGGAAGCTATTGACGCTCAAGGGATGAATATCACCGCTCAAGTTAACGGCGAACCCCTCCCCATACGCATTCCCTTCGACCATGAACTGATCAATGCAGAGGATGCTCATCATACCCTAATTGCTATGG
>CAZTRW010000016.1:0-31114 GCA_964616725.1 uncultured bacterium | reverse complement strand
CGAGGACATCAAACCATCCTCTTTCGCTGGGGGCGCGTCCTACTGCAATTGTCATTGAGCTAATCCTCTGACGTTTACAAGTTGATTTTGATGGCAGGGGTGATTCCCGGAGGTTTCCCAGAACTGGACTTCAGGGACAAACCAATAGGCCCTTGGGGAGTCTTTCCTGTTGGGTAAAGATCTAACCTCTCTCAGGAACCGCCACAATTGATTAATTTGCCGAATTTTAGCCTTGGGCTGGGAAGGCAAATTTATGTTTCTTAACATACCACAATCAAGGGAAAAAATCATCCAATTCCTTGTTCAGATAAGCTTTTGTGCTTAATCTGATTGGGGGAAATCTGAGAGGATTTACAATATGTTAACTATTTTCTCAGAAAAGAGGAGGAGAGAGGGATAGGCGATCGCTCCTTCAAACCCAGGTACATTAGAGTAAAATCAGAAAGGCCTCACTATCCCTAGCAGATCACCCCATAATCACAAGAGGACTGCACACAAACCTATGACGGAACCAAAAACCTCAATCACTACAGACAAACCAGTATTGCGTCAGCCTATCCTGGGATCGCGCCGATTCAGCAACTATTGGTGGGCAACAATCATTTCCTTGGGAGCACTAGGATTCCTATTGGCAGGGCTATCCAGCTATTGGCAAGTAAATTTACTGCCTTTTGCTCGACCTACCGATTTGATTTTTA
The DNA here is from genome assembly GCA_964616725.1 of uncultured bacterium. Taxonomy (GTDB): domain Bacteria; phylum Cyanobacteriota; class Cyanobacteriia; order Cyanobacteriales; family Desertifilaceae; genus Roseofilum. Next base: position 30,416 of record CAZTRW010000016.1, on the reverse strand, counting down.
TCCCTCAAGGCCTGGTCATGGGATTATATGGCTGTGCAGGATTACTGCTGGCTCTCTATCTATGGCTAGTGATTGCCTGGGATGTGGGCGGCGGCTATAACGAATTTAATTATGAAACCGGTAAAGCCAGAATTTTCCGGTGGGGCTTTCCCGGAAAAAACCGTCAAATTGATCTGATCTACCCCCTAGAAGACATTCAAGCCGTGGGAGTAGTGATCAAAGAAGGACTCAACCCCCAGCGGAAAATCCATCTCCGAGTGAAAGGGAAAGGCAATATTCCTCTCACTCGTGTCGGACAACCCCTGAGTTTATCTGCTTTGGAAAACCAGGCAGCAGAGTTAGCTCGGTTTTTGCAAGTGCCTGTAGAAGGATTGTAGGGAACTCCCCAGAGAGGGGTACAATCAATCAGTAGCCTTGGTAACAGACAATTAGTAAAACCGTATGCAATTTAGACCAAAACACTGGGTCGTTTCGTTGATGCTTCTGGGCATGATTGTGGTAAGTGGATGTACTGATATCTCTCCCCCCGGTACAGAGAATGAACCTTCCCCCGTACCGACGGCAACGGCTCCTGCTGTGGGAAGTCAAAGGGATCAATTTCAGGGTTTACCGGTTCTGCAAGGAGAAGCTACGGTGCAGATGAAGGTGAACGGTGGCACGATTACCCTCAAGATTGATGGGACAAAAGCTCCCCTCACTGCTGGGAATTTTGTTGATTTGGTTGAGCGGGGTTTTTATAATGGTTTGAAGTTTCATCGGGTGGTTCGAGAACCGGAACCCTTTGTGGTTCAAGGGGGCGATCCCTTGGGAAATGGTACGGGTGGGTTTGTTGATCCTGCTACGGGGGGAGAGCGGCGAATCCCTTTAGAAATTACTCCGGCGGGGGAATCTGTGCCTGTGTATAGTCAAACTTTTCCGATGGCTGGGATTAAGAAACTGCCTGCACTGCAACATACTCGTGGGGCGGTGGCTATGGCTAGATCCCAGTTTCCAGATTCGGCTTCCTCTCAGTTTTATTTTACTCTGGCGGATTTATCGTTTCTGGATGGGAATTATGCTGTTTTTGGCTATGTTACCAGTGGTATGGATGTGGTGGATCGGATTGAGCAAGGGAATACTATTGAATCGGCTACTGTGATTGCCGGTTTGGAGAATTTGAAGCGATAGGGGTATGGGGGTGACGGTGGTGGTAACCGGGATGGGGTTGATCTCGGCGGGGGGAAATCGGGTTGGTACTTGGAGTAAACTACTGAGTCAAGGGAGTGCGATCGCCATCGCTCAACCCTTTCCGGAACTGCCTCCCTGTCCTCTTGCCTTGATAGGAGAGACTCCAGCGGATCTGAAGGGGCTCACTCAAACTCTGGTTCACGAAACCCTGACAGATGCTTGCCTGATCCCCCCTTTACCCGATCTAGGGATTGTGGTGGGTTCTAGTCGTAGTACCCAGATGGACTGGGAAATCCTTGCTGCTCAAAAATTAGAAAGTTGTAATGTTCCATTACATCTCTTATCGGAAATAGATTTACTGCCGTTGGCGGATGCTCCTGGGAGATGGTGTGCTCAAGTGACGGGTTCACGAGGGGTGGTGAAGTCACCGATGAGTGCTTGTACGACAGCAATGGTGGCGATCGCCCAAGGGTATGATTTAATCTGTAATGGTGAGTGTGAACAGGTTTTGGCAGGAGCGGTGGAAACGCCAATTACTCCCTTAACGCTGGCGGGATTTCACCAAATGGGCGCTCTGGCGAAAACTGGCTGTTATCCTTTTGATCGGCATCGGGAGGGGTTGGTGTTGGGGGAAGGGGGCGCTTTTTTCTTATTAGAATCCTTGACATCTGCCCGAAAACGTCAGGCGAGGATTTATGGGGAAATTCTGGGTTGGGGATTTACTTGTGATGCCTATCATGTCAGTACCCCTCACCCCCATCGTACCAGTGCAGCGATCGCCCTCAAAACTTGTTTGGAGCGGGCAAAACTTACCCCCGAATTGATTGATTATCTCCATGCCCATGGCACCAGTACCCGCCTCAATGATGCTGCCGAAAGCCAGTTAATCTCGGAAGTTCTGCCGATCTCGGTTCCGGTGAGTTCTACGAAAGGAGTCACCGGACATACTTTGGGGGCTTCTGGCGCTCTGGGTATTGCCTTTTGTTTTCTAGCTATACAGTATCAAGTTTTACCACCTTGTGTGGGATTAACTCATCCTGCTTTTGAGTTAAATTGGGTGCGATCGCCCCATTCTCAGCCGATTGATTATGCTCTGTGTTTAAGTTTTGGCTTTGGGGGAAATAATGGGGCGATCGCTGTGGGAAGATCCCACAAAACACGCCAACCGTTTTAAAAGTTACTCAGTGGGAAATACCCCTGGGCGCAGAGTGATCGGCAAGGGTTTACCATTACGATGAATCAGGGTTGTGAGGGGACTACCGACAGGAGTCTGTTGTACTAACTGTTGAATTTCATTAGCATCTTTGATCGGTTTTCCCCCCATTTCCACAATCACATCTCCACTGCGTAATCCTGATTGAGCCGCCGGAGAATTGGGAATCACTTGTACAATTAATACCCCTTGTTCTTCCGTAATACTCATACCACTGTTGGGGTTTTCGTTAATTTCTTTTCTGAGATCGGGGGTTAAGGTAACCATTTGAATCCCCAGGTAGGGATGATCAACTTTGCCTTTAGTCACTAACTGATCGGCAATTTCTTGGGCGGTATTAATGGGAATGGAAAAGCCTAATCCTTGTGCTCCCTGGATAATCGCTGTATTCATGCCAATCACTTCCCCTCTTTGGTTTAGTAGAGGTCCACCAGAGTTGCCAGGGTTAATGGCGGCATCGGTTTGAATGAAGCTTACTCGTTTATCAGGAATACCGACTTGAGCGCTGGAACGGCCGGTGGCACTAATGATCCCTACAGTCACAGTATTATCTAAACCGAGGGGATTACCAATGGCGATCGCCCATTCTCCCGGTTGTAAATTATCCGAGTTTCCCAATTGTACGGTCGGTAAGTTCTCATCTTTGATCTGAACCACTGCCACATCAGTGACTGAATCGGTTCCCAAAACCTTCCCTTCTAATGTGCGCCCATCTTTCAAGGTAACCTCCACTGTGGTTGTCCCTTCAACCACATGGGCATTCGTGAGAATTATCCCTTCCTGATTGATAATAAAGCCTGAGCCAGACCCTGTGACTTGGCGTTCCTGGGGTAAGGGAGCTGCTCCCCCAAAGAAACGGCGGAAAAAGGGATCGTTAAAAACATCAGGCACTTGTTCGGTAACCATTCGGGAAGCATCAATCCTGACAACAGCAGGACCAACGGTTTTTACTACTTGACTAACAAAACTTTCGTTACTGTCTGGGAGCAGTAAGGGGGAAATTCTAGAAGCGCTCGATGAGGGAGGTAAACTGGAGGTGGAAGTTGATGAAGAGGAGCGCCCCAGGAATTGGGTTCCTACCAAGGTTAAGGTGCTCCCCAATAGCATGAGGGTGATGTAGGTAAGGGGTTGTTTCCAAGAGGGCATGAGTTTGGTCATGGTGACAGTCGCATGAGGTTAGCGCAATGCTAATATTTTATTTTCTAATCTAATCAGATTTGATCGGTTTGGCGTTTGCGGTTAACCGACCTTTAAAGAGATCGTGATGATCGGTAAAACTCCTTTTGGGAAAGGAGGTTATAGGGGCAAATCCCGTTGTGGAGAGGAAGGGCGATCGCCAGTTCTGCCTATTAAAGAGGTAACATAGGTTTGATAGTGGTTATCATCTAACCCATCCCCAATGGTGGCAAATTCTGGATCAATTAGTTTTTCTAAGGCAGCGATGCGATCTTGGGTGTGAGGATGGGTACTGAGCACGGTGGGTATGGATCGGGATCGGGTTATTTTTTTCATAAAGTCGATCATGCCAATTTGAGCATATCCCGCCCCAGTCATCATTCTTAAGCCCACACTATCAGCTTCATATTCGGCTTCTCGGCTATGGGGCAGACGCAGCGCTAATTCTACTCCCCATTTTACGGCTAGGTTCGTATCTACTCCCGCCGCAGTAGCTAATCCGTTCGTCAGAGCCATTTGACGCATTTGTTTAATGGCATGACGTTGGGTAATGTGGGCGATTTCGTGACCAATGACGCTGGCTAGTTCCGCTTCGTTTGCCGCTTCTTTAATCAGTCCGGTGTGAAGGTACACAAAGCCTCCCAGGGTGGCAAAGGCATTAACTGATTTATCGTCTATCACTTGGAAGGTGTAGCGGTAGCTGGATTGAGGAGGACGGGAACTTTCTTGTGCCAGCCTTTGACCAATGTGGTCTATATATTCTGTCAGATCTGGGTTGTTGTAGAGGCGAACTTCTCTGGTGACCAGTTGCCGATTAATTTGTTCTCCTAGAGCTACTTCTTGGCGATCGCCAAGATTACTCAGTTGAATATATTGGATTACATCCGGTAAAATGTCCCAGATCGAAAATCCTTGCATGACTTGGGCATTGCCTACCCACAACCCTAGAGCTACCCATAGGGAAATCACTGGGTATATCCATCGACGCAACCGCAATCGTTTCATAAGGTCTCAGGTCATAAAACTTAAACTTGGGGGATAGACGCGCCAGGAAAGTCAAAGGTTGCTTATTTTAGAAGTAATATCACCCTTGTGAGACCCACAGCCATCATCACTCCGAATCTTATCTTTGACGAGGTTTGGGGAGATCTGAGTTTTCTTCTAGCTCTGCTTGCACTTGACCTACTATTCCTAGGGCTAATAGTAAGGTTGCTAAAGTTGTCAAGGTCAATAATAACACAAAAAACAGACTTTTACCCCACAGAAGTAAGATTTCATAGCTAGACCCTAGGGGTTGAAAATCATTCGGTTGCAGAAAAACTGCTGGGGTTTTGGTGGCAACAGCAGGTTGGGTTGGGTAGGATAATTCTCTCATGGTAGTTTCACCCAAATCACGGGAATATAAAGTTGGGGGAGTGGATTTTATTTCTGACTAACTGGTGCTTTGATCTTTTTTATCTATGGTATCACTTTGAGGATGATATTGCTATCGTACATCTACTAGAATCCTGTTTTTTAGTAATTAACAAAATTAAGATTGTACAATAAAATAGCTAATATCTAGCATAACAAGATTATTTATCTATGGGGATCAATTTTCACAATTCTCAAAACTTGCAGAACTATCACTTCGATATGAAGATTTATTGCCGTGAGTTTAGACCCCATCTGACTACCTATCATGGGGTTTGGAGTCATCGCGAAGGAATTTTGATTCGGTTAGAGGAGACAGCGCCAGCAGATTTTGGGAAAGTGGGGTGGGGAGAAATTGCTCCTTTGCCGGGATTTGGTTCAGAAAACTTAACAGAAGCTTTAGAATTTTGTGAATCTTGGGGTGGGAGAATTACAGCAGATGTGATCGCCACTATTCCTGATAATTTGCCAGCCTGTCAGTTTGGCTTCGAGTCAGCGCTGATCAATCTATCTGATAGTAAATTTACTGAGCATTCCTGGGAATTTTGTGGATTGTTACCGACAGGAAAAGAGGCACTTAATCTCAGCTTGCCAGTATGGCAGAGCAATTATCGCACCTTGAAATGGAAAATCGCTGTGCAATCAATGGCTGAAGAAATGGCTCTATTTCAAGAGTTGTTGTCTGTGCTGCCAGAGGGAGTCAGGTTACGGCTAGATGCTAATGGGGGATTAGGGATAGAGGAAGCGCGGCAATGGTTGGCAGTGTGTGCTGAGGCACCGGTAGAGTTTTTCGAGCAACCTTTGCCGGTGAGGGAGTTTGAGCAGATGCGGAGCTTATCTCAAGAGTATCCTACGGCGATCGCCTTAGATGAGTCAGTCGCCACCTTCAGACAATTGGTGGAATGCCATCAACAGGGATGGGAGGGAGTCATCGTCCTCAAACCGGCAATTTTAGGATTTCCCTCTCGGTTGAGAGCCTTTTGTCAGAGGCATCGAGTAGATTTAGTATTATCTTCCGTCTTTGAAACTGTGATCGGCCGGCGTGCTATTCTCAATTTAGCCACCACACTACCCAACCTCCATCGTCCCCTCGGATTTGGAATTAATCATTGGTTTGCAGACGAGTCATGATCAGAAAAAACCCTCTTTGAGCATCAAGAGGGTTGACTCATTCATAAACACTCCAATTTTAATCGCAGTCAAGACTAAAAATTAGCTAACTTTTACCTTGACGATTTTCTGCTTTTCCTCTTCCACTTTCGGTAAAGTTAAGTGCAAAATTCCATCCTTGTATTCCGCTTGCACATTATTATTTTGAATGCGGTTAGGCAAAGGAATCACCCGTTGGAACTTACCATAACGGAATTCAGAGCGTGTTACGCCATTTTCTTCAGTTTTGCTTTCACTGCGCCGCTCGCCAGCAATCGAAACTGCTTCAGCCGTGACTTGAATATCCAAGTCTTCCGCATTCATCCCTGGCAATTCCAACTTAATTTCAATCGCTTCAGGGGTTTCATGCATTTCAGCGGCGGGCAAGAAATTCCCTTGATTGTACATTGCTTCTTTGGGCATCAAATCGTCAAATAAACGGTTCATTTGACGTTGTAAAGTGTCGATTTCTCGGAAAGGTTCCCAACGAACTAAAGGCATAGTTATTACCTCCTTAAAGGTGAGTTTTATGCTCTGCATTTACTTTACCAAACCCAGAGAGTTTGTAAAGTTCGGTTTTTCTCCCTCTCTTGATCCAAGTGTCCGTACTGAGCTATACTATTGGCCCAGAAATTAAAAAAACCGATTTCCGGGGAAAGAAATCGGTTCGGTGAGACTAGGAATGCTAGAAAATCGAATAACAATGTTGAGATCAGAGGGATTTGACTGTTCTTAATCTGAGGTTATCTCAAGCAGGGGTAAAAGAAAGTGGGGTTTTCTCGGCTGAAGCGATCGCAATTTCCTCACTCTCGGCTAGGCTCGGGTTGTGGTCTGTTGAAATTGGGCTAAAATCTTGAGGAGTTCCTGTTCAAAAGTCACCTGAGCGCGGTTTGTTTTACCACCGAAATAAAAGCGATCGCCTTTTTGTAATGCCCAAATTTGTGAGTGAGAAAAGTAACTCATGACGACACTAATCATGAGCAAGGCAAATCCAGTATAAACGATAGGAATCCCTGGATCTGCTTTAATTTGTAATCCCGTACTACCAATCACTTCGATAACTTTAAGACTCACCCCATTAACCGCTAAACTCATGCCTTGGCGCACAGTTCCGATGAGTTTTCCTTGTTGATTGTACACTAGCAATGTGCCCTGAAGATCGTTAGCAACCAGGGCAACACCGGCACTGAAATCAGATTTAGTAGGAATCCAGGTTCCCCAGACTCGACTGCTGGTTTCCACGGGGAGGGGAGCCATGGGAATTTGCAGAATAGGAGATTGATTTACTTGTACTTTAACTGCGGCGATCGCCCAATCCGCCTGATACAAGGTGACTCCATGATAGCGCAAGGGCTGATTGACATGAATTTCTTCCCGCTTGACTTCTGCGCCGCGATCGTTCAATACGGATAAATCAGAATAAAATTGATCGATGCGCCCTTCGGGAGTATAATCGATCCAAAAGCGATTTACCCGCACTGACCAATCTTGAGGAATCAGAGATTGAGCCAAAGGGCCCGCTTCTAGGATATTTTTAATCTGAAAGGTTTCTCCGCTCGGAATCATTTCTTGGGCAATAAATCCCGTCACCGATCCAAGAATTGATCCTGCTAAAATTAATAGCATACTGGCATGAACCACAATGGGCCCAATTCTACCGATGATGCCTTTGCGAGCGTAGAGGGTATCTCCTTCCCGAAAGACACGATAGCCATATTGCTTTAACAGAGGTTCTAACCGCTCATTAGAGCCTTGGTTAAGCTCTGTACTGAGGGCGAGTTTTTGAAACTGGTGAGGATGTTGATAATACTGCCAACGGTGAGCGGCTTTGAGGGTTGGGAGTTGGCGGGTGAAGGTGCAAGCGGTGAGGCTTGATCCGAATAATACCAAGAGAGCGAGAAACCACCAGGTGCTGTAAACGTGGTTTAAGCCGAGGAAAAGGAGCACTTTCCAGGTGAGGAAACCAAAGAGGGCGGGGCTTTCGGGATAGTGGGTTTGATAGAAGGGGAGGGTTTCGCCTTGTTCGATGATGGTACCGGAGATGCTAAAGAGGGCGATCGCCAAGAGTAAAATAATTGCCAATCGCAAATCTGCTAATCTTACCAGTATCTGTTTCTTCCATCCAGACAGAGGAGGGAGAAATCGCCAAAAAGAGGGAAGTGGATCGGAAGTCATGGTAAAACTAGCTAATGGGCACCAAGCGGGATAACAGAGAGAATACCCCGAATCCTACTAATAGCACACCACTGGTTGGCGTAATCCATCCTGACCATTGGCGGAGGGCTAAAAGTTTTTTGATAGTAGCAGTAAAGGTTCCTGCGATTACCAGGGGAGAGACATATCCTGCTGTATAGGCGAGTAGCAAGCCACTGCCTAAGAGAGGATTTTCTGTGGTGGATACCCAGGCTAACAAGGTAGCCAGCACAGGGGTACTACAGGGAGAGGCAACGATACCAAAGGTTAAGCCCATCAGGTAGGAGCGTAGGGTTTTGGGGAAAGTGGGAGAAATCCAGTCGGTGCCTCCCCAGGCAGGGAGTTGCAGGGGTAGGGCTTCTAGGAGGTTCAACCCCATGAGAATAGCGAGAATACTGACGACAATGGGTAAACCGATACCAATTTGCCCGTAGACTTGACCAAAGAGGGCGGCGAAAATTCCTAAAAGAGCGAGAGTGGTGGCTAATCCGGCGGCAAAGGCGAGGGATTGCACGGCGGCTTGGGTACGGGTTGGGGACTGCGTTTGAGATGAATGAGTGTTGTATCCTCCCATGTAAGCTAGAGTGAGAGGTAGCATGGAGAGCATACAGGGGGTGAGGCTGGTGAGTAATCCGGCTAGGAAAATGAGGGTGATGCTGATGGCACTGAGGTGATGGAGTTGGGTGCTTACGAGGCGATCGCTAAATTGTTGGAGATGATAAAGTTGGGTTTGTAAGGTTTCCATAATTGAGTCACCAGTTAATTCTTACTCATTCCCTCTTATTTTAGTCTCATTACTCCACACTGCCGTTGGAGTACAAACTGCTGTCAGGGGAATATCCCAAGGATCGGCGCTCAATTGGGGAACGAGGGCAAAGTCGAAGATCATACCGATGGTGGGAATGGGCTGCCAGTCTGGGTGACTGAGCATTCGGTCATAATATCCTCCACCATAACCGAGACGATGCCCTTGGCGATCGCACGCCACCGCAGGCACCAAGATCAAATCTACTTGATGGCTCTCTAAGGGCGGTAAATTGGGATGGGGTTCAAAAATGCCATATTTTCCTTTTTGCAGGGGTTGACCGGGCTGCCAGAGATGCCAGGAGAGCGATTTACCCAGGGTTCTCGGCAATCCCCAGCTTTCTCGCAGTCCCCAGAGAGGACTGAGATCGGGTTCTTGGCGATGGCTGATATACGCCAGTATGATATGAGCTTGAGTAAAGAGGGGGAAGGTTTGCAGTTGTTGGCAGAGTAAATTGCTTTGGGTGCGCCATTCTTCCTGGGTAAGGGCGGCGCGCCTGTTGAGGAAAAATTGGCGCAGTTGGGGTTTATCCATGGGGGAATTTAAGTTTCTCCCGATGATTCAGGAAAGACGAGGCGAAATAAGGCCCAAATAAAGGTATTTTCATCTCCTTCAATACCGTTAACATCGATTACTTCTTTGGCGACATCAAAGGCTAGGGTTTGTTGATGAAATGGCAAGGTGCGGAGGGCGAGACGAGCGATGTCTAGGGCCAGATCGGGATTATTTGCTGTGTCTTGGACATTGGCCATCGCTTGCTCTAGCTGTTCTGCTACTTCTGATTTTGGCACTGCCAATTTATTGGCTATTCGCTCAATAATGAGTTGTTTTTCTTCTTCATTGACCGAACCATCAACTACGGCGGCGATCGCCGTTAGTGTAACCACATTTTCTAAAAAAGGATTCATCATTTTTACCAAGGAGATTAGATCAGGATAGTATTAGTTTGATTATTCCCGATCTGGAGGTGATCGTCAATTTCTGAGAACGGTAATAGCTCTCTAATGGGGATGAAAAATTTGTTCCTGTTCATTTTCTAATTCATTGATTAACTGATGACTATCGTTAACATTGAGTCGTTGCCGGGCTTGTTGTTGCCAGAGATCGAGTTCGGGCGATCGCCATGGCGCGTTAATTGGGCGACTTTGAGGGGAGTCACACTCTAAGCACTTTTGCCAGTAAGGAATCGCTCCTTTGCTGTTACCCTGAGCTTCTAGAACTTGAGCCAGCAGACAATAGGGAGCTGCGCGATCGCCATTTAATTCTATCGCCTGACGCAGATATTTTTCCGCTTGTGCATACTCCTCTTTCCAGAAATACGCCCATCCCAAATTTTTATGCAGAGACGAATACACCGCAGGATCTGTCGTTTTCTCTAGAATCTGCATCACTCGATCAATTGCCCCATCAGGATGATTATTCAAAATATCTAAACGCGCCAGGTTGCTGATCGCTGCGTGGGTAGCGCGATCCTCAGATTGGGCTGCTAATTGATAGTGATGGTAAGCATTCGGAAAGTTGCTGAGTTTTTCATAAGCTGACCCTAAGTTATAGTGAAGAGCAGGAGAATCTACATTAAATTTCAGTGCCCATTCGAGATAAAAAATAGTGCCTTGAAAGTCTCCTTGCATATAACTATCATATCCCGTTTTCTTTAAGCGTTCTCCCACTTCCTGTTTTTCAGCCTCTGCCCCATAAACTCGCCAATATTCTAGTTTAGGCTCTAGATTTTTGTGCATCGATTCGAGCAGTTGCATCTCTGCCAGCAATTCCCAGACAGGAGCTTTCTCCTCTTCAGCAGGAGGCGGCAGAGGAATCTTGAGTAGTTCTGGCTTAAACTGAGCAATCAGAGAAACGAGATCTGAGCGTTTAGAACGCCGTTGTCCCTGTTGTGACTCGTTGGCTAAACCAAATCGTTCGACAATACGCTCAATATGCTTTCTTACCGTTGCCTCACCGATCCCGAGGGCTTGGGCAATTTGGCGATCGCTGTCACCATTGAGCAGACCTTTGAGTACCTGCTGATGGCGATCGGTAAGCTGATTATAGATTTCTTCAAAAGTGGGCTGATTCATAGGCTAGAATTATTGATGTCACAAAGACGATGTGTTGTTGTGGCAATTTCCTCTAGACATTGACTTCACCTCCAGAAACTTGTGACATTTGATGTGATTTGACCATCTTCTGGGTTGACAAATGAGAAAGGACTCGGTAAAACTGACAATATACACACAAAACCGTGAGTTTAACTCACTTGTGTGAGTTAAATTGAGTCTGACTACCATCATCTGTAGTTAACAGGGGAGGAAAGTTCATGAATCCATACACAACAAACTATCCTAGTGTACCCCCAACCTTCTTCTCAGACCGAATCTGGCAATGGGTGCGAAGTTGGTTGATCCCGTCAGAAGCCCCCAAAATCCAAGTTCCCCCCTTCCCGTGGGTAACTTCCGATCCCGTAGTTCCTCTGGAAGGAGAAGCCGTGGTCGATCAACCCATTTATCCCTATAGTGTGGGACGGGTATATTATCAAGGCGGCTGGTGGTTAGCCACCTGTATGGAGGATGCGCCATTGCTGACTAATCAAGGGGTACGAGTAGTGGCTAGACAAAATGTGACTTTATTAGTAACCGCGATCGCTTCTCCCTTAGAGACCAAAAGACACCAGTAAACCCTCACTGGCATTGGCTTAAATCTATTGTCCCATAAGCAGGAAGAGTCGAGGATCAACGCTCTTAGCGGTTGGTATCTTGGTAGGACAGGATCTGGCGGACATGACTTGGCCCGGATGCATCTAGAAGTTAGGGTAGAACAAATCAGCATCCTCTCGACTCAATTCTTACTCCTATGTCTCAACTAGTTCAACATATTGCTCTGACAGCCCATCCTCGGTTAGAAAGATCTTTAGGATATAAAGGCGATCGCCGCTGGATCGCTTGGCACTGGGATAACGACATCCCCCAACTGATGTACACCGATGGCAACGAAGTCGGCGTTGGTGTAGCAGTCGCTTGGCAAGTCTTCCTTCAGCATCCCCAAGTCCATCCTGTCCTAGCAGAATACCATCTAGAGCAAGAACAAAACTGGCTCCTCCTTGATCGCACCTCCCGCCAATTCTACATTGGAGAAGGCAGAACCATTCAAAGCCTCCTAGAAAACCCAGAAAGCCTACACCTGCTCGCCTATCTTGACGGCAACACCAACCCCCTACAAGACACCGCCGAAACCTTCAAAGACACCCTCAATCAGTGGAGTCAATCTGATGGGGCTCGTTTCCTCAAAACCCTGATTCCTCTTAGTGCCGGAATTATGCTCGTCGCTGCCGTAGGATTTGCCGCCTGGGTATGGCTTAAACCCAGACTACGACAAATCAGCACCCCCGCCTATACCCCCACCACCTTTACCCCTGGCTATAGCTGTGGAGTGGGTGGTACAGGAGACTTTTCTGGATATGTCGCCGCATCAGTTGGCAATCAAGAACTCCATCTGATCAGCGTTTATGAAGCGCGATGGGATCATCGCGGAGCCTATCATCCCAGAGGGCAAATTGATATTCGTGTAGAACGAACAGAGCTGCCCATTGTCCTCGCCCTATCCTCCTATGAACCCGTAGAGTGGAATTTGAGCAAAGCACCCGGAGTGAAGATTGAAAAAATTATTCTCAATGGCTATTATGACCAAACCATTGTGGGAGCCGATGGCATTTCTGTTGAAGAGTATAGCTATGAAAGCACTGGCCATCTCCTGGGAGCGACTCATTATCACTGGGGAGAAGCTTCAGCCGTTGCTAATAGCCAATCTTTAGTAGCTCAATTGCAATCCCACACCCAAATTCCTCTGACTTCTTTTCAGGGATGTTATCGAGGGACGAGTTTCGAGTTGAAGTAAGAAAAAGGGAATGGGTAGGCTTCCTGATTTGCCAGGCGATCGCACTCTAAGAGATGATCATCCTATGCGCTCATTGCCTACTCTCAGAAAATGCCCGATCTCAAATACGCTCTTGTCCATGAATGGTTAACTCCCTTAGCCACAGGGGGATCAGAACTGGTTGTCCAAGAAATCCTCAAGCACATTGATGCAGATTTGTATGCCCTGATTGACTTTGAATCCACTAACCCAGACAGTTATCTATACCAGCGCTCCATTGGCACCACCTTTTTACAACATTTTCCCTTGGCTCGGCAAGGAGTACAAAAGTATCTGCCTCTGCTACCCTTGGCGATCGAACAACTAGATCTCCGAGAATATGATATTATTCTGTCCTCCTCTCACGCTGTAGCCAAAGGGGTTCTCACTCGTCCCGGACAATTTCACCTCTGTTACTGCCATACCCCCATGCGCTATGCCTGGGATTTGACCTTTGACTACCTAAACACTAGCCAACTCGGGCGAGGGATACCCGGTGTAGTTACCCGCTATATCCTCCATCAAATGCGCCTGTGGGACGTGATCTCAGCAAATCGGGTGGATCAGTTCATTGCCAACTCCCGATACACTGCTAGGCGAATTTGGCGCTGCTATCGTCGTGAAGCAGAAGTGATTTATCCTCCCATTAATGTTGACCGATTTACCTTCCAAACCCAAAAGCAGGACTTTTACCTAACCGTTTGTCGTCTGGTGAGTTATAAGCAGGTTGCTCTGATTGTGGCAGCGTTTAATCAACTGGGCCGAGACTTGGTGGTGATTGGTACTGGGCCGGAACTTCCGGCTCTTCAGAGTAGGGCTAAACCCAATATTCGCTTTTTGGGGTTCCAACCGAATGAGGTGGTAGAGCAGTATATGAGTGAGGCTAAGGCTTTCGTGTATGCGGCTTGTGAAGATTTTGGCATGGCGATCGTCGAAGCACAAGCCTGTGGGACTCCCGTCATTGCCTATGGTCAAGGAGGAGCCTTAGAAACCGTCAGAGATTTGCGTCAGTTCCCAGAGACGGGAACCGGGTTGCTCTTCCCCCAACAAACACCAGCGTCCTTAGTGGAAACCATTCAAATGTTTGAGAGATTACCCTTGAACCGAGAGCCACTTTATCTCCATGCCAGGAAGTTTCACCCCAAAGTCTTTGAAGAGCGTTATAGTGATCTACTCAAACGGTACTATCAAGACTATCAAAGTGCTTGAACCGCGAATTCTCCCGGCCTTTGCTCCTGAGTTCAGAATAATTAGAATCAAATTCTTCTGATTGGGGGTCATTGCTTTATGATTAGGTGTGTGTGGTGTGAAATAGAGGAGTAAGATGACTGCTGAGAGTCAATTTATCTCCGGCAAGACTGCTCGGATCTATGTCAAGCGTGGATTTCGTCCTCAGAGACTTAAAGCTCGGCATCAGAGTCTATCCATCAGTCTTAACGGAGAGTTTTTCAAACGAGCGTTCGATATCCTGTTCTCGCTGGCGGTTTTGATTCTGTTTTCCCCGGTTTATATGGTGCTGGCGCTGTTGATTTTATTGAGTTCTCAAGGCTCAATTTTTTATATACAGGAACGGGTGGGGAAAGACTATAAGCTGTTCAAGTGTATAAAATTTAGAACGATGATTCCTAATGCGGATCAGGTTCTCTCGGAGATGATGGCGGCTTCTCCCCAGATGCGTGAGGAATTTGAGCAGAATTTCAAGTTGAAGCATGATCCTCGAATTACCTTGATTGGCAGGTTTTTGAGAGTGACAAGCTTAGATGAGTTTCCTCAATTCTGGAATGTGCTTAAGGGAGATATGAGTGTGGTCGGCCCCCGTCCCCTCGTGCCAGAAGAGTTGTATAAGTACGGTAAGCATCTAGATAAAGTTTTGACAATTAAGCCGGGGATCACGGGTCTCTGGCAGGTGTCAGGACGCAATGATATCCCTTACCCTCGCCGAATTCAAATTGACTTGTACTATGTCAATTTTAAGAATTTCTGGATGGATCTGTGGATTGTGATTAAGACGATTGGGGTGGTGATTTTTCCCAAAGGGAACGGCGCTTATTAGTCTGACGGCGGGAAAGGTGACTAGAGGAGTTCGGGTTTGACCTGAACTCCCCCTAGGTTTGGGGTGGGTTGTGCTGGTATAGTGGGTGTTAGGGGTCGGCATCAGGTACGATGAAGTGAAATTAAACGATGCAAGGAAGATTACCGATGACAGAACGTAAGCGATCGCTCATTACTGGAATTACTGGTCAAGATGGGTCTTATCTGAGTGAATTGTTACTGGAAAAGGGTTACGAGGTTCATGGAATTATCCGCCGCAGTTCCAGCTTCAATACGGATCGTATCGATCATATCTATGTTGACCCCCACGAAGACAAGGCCAGGTTTTTTCTACACTATGGAGATCTGACCGATGGCACAACCTTACGCCGGATCTTAGAAGAAACCCAACCCCACGAAGTCTACAACTTGGGTGCTCAATCCCATGTACGTGTGAGCTTTGATTCTCCAGAATATACGGTAGATACGGTGGCAATGGGAACCTTACGCCTTTTAGAAGCAATTCGAGATTATCAACAGCGGACAGGCAATCAAGTGAAATTTTACCAAGCAGGTTCGTCGGAGATGTTTGGGAAAGTGATGGAAGTGCCTCAAAAGGAAACAACTCCGTTTTATCCGAGAAGTCCCTATTCCTGCGCGAAAGTCTATGCACACTGGCAAACCATTAACTATCGGGAATCTTACAATTTGTTTGCCTGTAATGGGATTCTCTTTAACCATGAATCTCCCCGTCGAGGTGAAACATTTGTGACTAGGAAAATCACGCGCGCAGTGGCTCGGATCAAAGCCGGAAAGCAGAAAAAGCTATATCTGGGTAATTTGGACGCGAAGCGGGATTGGGGTTATGCGAAAGATTACGTGAGAGCCATGTGGCTAATGCTTCAGCAAAGTCAGCCGGATGACTACGTGGTGGCGACCCATGAGACTCACTCAATTCGGGAGTTTTTGGAGATTGCTTTTACCTATGTGGGTTTGAATTGGCAGGACTATGTGGAGTTTGACGAGCGCTATTTGCGTCCTGCGGAGGTGGATTTACTGATTGGCGATCCGACGAAGGCTAAGGAAAAACTCGGTTGGGAGCCGTCGGTAACGTTTGAGGAGCTAGTAAAATTAATGGTGGATGCCGATCGCAAAGCACTGGAAAAAGCCCAACAAGTGGGCAATGGATTCGACTAAAGCCAAGATGAGGAAAGAACATGACCCCAATCGAGTTGCAAGATAAGCGGATTTTGGTAACGGGAGGCGCTGGATTTCTCGGTCGTCAGGTAGTCGATCAACTGATCCAAGCCGGAGCGAGTCAAGACCAGATTACCATTGTGCGATCGCGTCAACATGACCTCCGCCAAATGACAGCCTGTCAGGAAGTGGTTCAAAACCAAGATATCATCATTCACCTGGCCGCCCATGTAGGAGGCATTGGTCTCAATCGGGAAAAACCTGCCGCGCTCTACTACGATAACTTGATGATGGGAACCCAGTTAATCCATTGCGCCTATCAAGCCGGTGTAGAAAAATTCGTTTGCGTGGGTACCATTTGCGCCTACCCCAAATTTACTCCCGTTCCCTTCAAAGAAGAAGACCTCTGGAATGGCTATCCTGAAGAAACCAACGCTCCCTACGGCATTGCCAAAAAAGCCCTGCTGGTACAACTCCAGTCCTATCGCCAACAGTACGGATTTAACGGTATCTTTCTTCTCCCAGTTAATCTCTATGGCCCAGAAGATAACTTTGATCCGAGTAGCTCCCATGTCATTCCTGCCCTAATTCGCAAAGTCCATGAGGCGCAACAGCGGGGAGATACCACCCTTCCAGTTTGGGGGGATGGCTCTCCTAGTCGAGAATTTCTCTATGCCAGCGATGCCGCACGGGGAATTGTCATGGCTACCCAAAAGTACCATGGCGCTGAACCAGTCAATCTAGGGACAGGATTAGAAATTACAATCCGAGACCTAGTAGAGCTGATTTGTGAGTTAATGGAGTTTCAGGGAGAAATTGTTTGGCAAACTGATCAGCCCAATGGCCAACCCCGTCGGTGTTTGGATACGCAACGCGCGAAGGACTGGTTTGGGTTTACGGCAGCAATGGGATTTCGGGAAGGGTTGCATAAAACCATTGAGTGGTATCGCCACCACGGGGCAAGTTAGGAGTTTGAGTCATGCTTGAGGGGATTCCGGCTGTTGCTATCTCTTGGATCAAGCGGATGTCTATTTTTTTGATCGCTGGGGCTTTAGTGTTAGAGGCTGGGAATCAAATCGCCCAGATCATGGCTCAATCCCTTCCTGAGTTCTTAGGCTGGGTAATTGTTGTGGCGCGATTTGCCCTGATCAGTCATTTGATTGAGGGATTGGTGGCTGGATATTTAGCTCAATCCCAGGGGAAAAATCCTCTGAAGTTGGGGGTGTATACTTTTTTTGTGGGGACAGTGGGGTTGTGGGAGATCGGGCGTGACCAAGATTAATATAGTTATAGCTCTATCATCAGGATTGGCTGCGATCGTCTCCTGGCTTTGTGGTTCTTGCGGAAATAAGGTCAGTTTATTTACTTAACTGACGACTAAGTTATCTCGGTGAATGACTGTATCCGATCCTTCATATCCGAGAATTTCTGGGATGCGATCAGAATGATGACCCTGAATAAGGGTGAGTTCATCGCTGCCATAATTGACAATGCCTCTGGCGATTTCTTGACCTTGAGGATTGCAGAGGATAACAGCATCAGAGGCTTGAAATTTGCCAGTAATGCCCCGGATACCTGCTGCTAATAAGGATTTGCCGCGATCGCAAATCGCCTGGACTGCCCCTTCATCTAACGTCAGAGTTCCCGTGGGAATCAGTCCATTGGCAATCCAACGTTTACGAGCATTAATACTGCGAGGATGGGGATCAAATTGAGTCCCGATTTCTTTTCCTTGCAAAACTTCTTCGATCTGATCAGGAAATTTTCCTTGCATGATCGCGGTACGCACCCCTGCATGGGTAGCAATTCGAGCAGCAGAAATTTTGCTTTTCATCCCTCCAGTGCCCCAAGCGGAGCTATTCCCTATTTGAATTTCGCTCAGTTCTTCTAGGTTCCGCACGTGGGTAATGGGTTGAGCGTCAGGATCTTGACGGGGATCGGCGGAATATAGCCGATCCACATCGGTTAGTAAAAATAACCAGTCGGCTTCTACTAGACTCGCTACCATGGCGGCGAGGGTATCGTTATCTCCAAATTTGAGTTTGAGTTCCTCCGTGGCGACGGTATCGTTTTCGTTGACAATCGGAATCACTCCTAAATCTAATAGCTGTTGAAAGGCATGATAAGCATTAAGATAGGATATCCGCGCTTCTAGATCCCGACGGGTGAGGAGCACTTGAGCGATGGGTTGTTGTAGGGTAGTGAAGAGATCGTCGTAAATTCTCATTAAGCGTCCTTGACCGACGGCGGCGATCGCCTGTTTCAGGGCAATCTCGCGGGGACGTTGTTTCAAACCTAACCGAGCACACCCCACCCCTACTGCCCCCGAAGAGACTAAAATCACGCGATGACCTTGACGGCGAAGCTGGCTGAGCACTTCTACCAATCGGGCTAAGGTAGAGAGCGCCAGGTGACCGGTTTCTCCATCGGTGAGGCTAGACGTGCCAATTTTAATTACAAGGGTCAGGGACATAAGCTGCTATGCATTGAGTGGTGATCTCTTGTCAAAGTGGGGGAGTAGAGGAATGGAAACTGCTATATGACCATTAAACAGCGTAAAACGCTAGTTTCTCTATGGCGAGAACCAGCGCTTTACGAGGGTAAAATATTTACAGGGATTTATGGTTAGGGTCTTTATATTGGCTGACCCCATTTGAACTAATATTAATATTAGTATTGATCCCGTCATGATCCCCGATTCGTAATTATTTCTTTATATTTTGTTTTTTCAGGTTTTATCAACTTTTGTAAAGTTTTGTACCGCAGGGGTAAGACGAGCGCCCAAGGCTTGAGAGAACCAGACTTCAAAGGAGCGGATGGGGAGGAGGCGATCGCCCACTCCCGGTTCAATCAGGGGTTCGACGAGAATGGTAAACAGGCCGAGGCGATTTCCGGCTAACACATCAGTGAACAGGCGATCGCCCACCATCGCCACCTGCTCCACGGGCAAACCCATCTGCTGAACGGCTTGGCGCAATTTTCGCCGGGACGGTTTTGCCGCCCCCATTATGAAGGGTAAATCGAGGGACTCCGCGATGCTCCGAATGCGTATCCAGTTTAAGTTATTACTGACTAACCACAGAGAGACCATGGGTTTAATTTGGGCAATCCAGCATTGGAGATCTTCGGAAGCAGCCGGGGAATTCATCGGGACGAGGGTATCATCGACATCTAAGATTAGCCCCTTGAGATGATGCGATCGCAGTAGCTCTGGCGTTAAATCTAAAATCGGGCCGCCGAGAACCAGATCCGGTTGTAGGAGAAGATGGGCAGACATAGGAGAAACTCCGTCAGGTTAGCTCAAGGGGATGAATACATGCAGTTAGCGATTTTGTGCCACTTGGTCAATAGCGCGATTATGCTCCTCCAGGGTACGGCTAAAAATATGAGTGCCATCATAGCGAGCGACAAAGTAGAGATAATCCGTTTTTTCGGGATACAAAGTTGCTTCTAGACTCGCGATTCCCGGACTAGCGATCGGCGTAGGGGGCAAACCTGGATTGAGATAAGTATTGTAAGGTGAAGGAGTATTGACTTCCTCAAGAGTCAAGGGGCGATCAGGCGTTTGCTTAATTCCCAAACCATATTCCACCGTTGGATCGGCTCCCAGAGTCATGCCTTCCTGCAATCGCCGATGAAATACCCCAGCAATCAGGGCCCGTTCCTCAGCCACCACCGCTTCTTTTTCGACGATACTGGCTAAAGTCACCCACTCTAGGAGGCTCAACTCCGTTTGATTTTGAGCCGCCTGGTACAGGGGTAGGGCTACTTGTGCAAACTGAGTGAGCATTTGATTAACCACTAAGTCTGGGGTGAGACGATCTCCTGAAACCTGATAGGTATCAGGAAACAAAAATCCCTCTAACTTGGGAGTAGAAGGCAACCAAGGGTAATTGTCAGCAGAAACGCGATCAACGGCTTCTAGAAAAGCTTGGGCACTGAAAAATCCCTGCTGTTCAAAATAGGTAGCCATTTGTTGTAGGCTCCAGCCTTCAGGAATAGTGTAAGTGGCTTCCATCACCTGACCTGACCAAATTTGAGCAGCTATTTCTGGTAAAGATTGGGTGGGAGAGAGTTGATAGGTTCCGGCTTGAAAATCTCCTTGTAACTCCGGTTTAATTTTTCCTCGCCACCGTAGCCATCTGGCCCAAATTTCCCAGGCTTTGGCCGAGCGAATGACTTGCATTTTTGCCAAGTCAACGCCGATTTGCTCTCCAGAGGTTCCCAGGGGAATTTCTACGAGCATTTGGGTTTCTTTTGCTTCAGGAGTGGTAGGCAGAACGGGGGCGATCGCCCAACTCCACCATTGCCATCCTTGCCATCCTCCCACAGCCAGGGCCCCTGGAAACAGGATTAAATAAAAGAACCACTTAGTGATTCTCGCACTTGCTGTTGTCATAACTGTTCTCGTGGGTTGTGTCGGCTATCCATGATCAGTCAGTACCGATCAATGTTTATTCCAAGGGATCTAAAAACTGCCGCTCTAGCTCCTGCTCAATTTTAGGCAACAAATGTTCTATTTTTTTGAGTTCTTCCGCCGAAAGTTCTTTCGCCTGACCGGGTGCAGTCATTCGTGCTAAGAGGAAAAGAGGGTCTAAAGGAGTAGAGACTTCATACTCTTCTCCACCAAAATAAAAGGTTGCCAATAGCTGGAAGGGTTCGAGATCCTCCTCCATCTCTTCGTCCTCTTCATCCATCTCTGGGATTTCCCCTTCTACTGTCAGGGTTACGCCCGTACGTTTGAGGGTGAGGTTTTGTTCTGCTAAAACTGCCTTTGCTAATTCAAATAATTCCTCATCAATCTGAGAATTCTCTTCGAGGGGGACTAATTCTTCTTCATCGCCAGAGACTTTCCAGACGAAGATTTCTACAGGGGTATCTTTGGGTAATAAAACCAAATAATCTTCCTCTTCGTGGGTAAAGGAATATTCAACGGAGCATTCCAATTCCCGTCCCGCTGCATCTTTGAGGAACACGATTACCGTGTCATTCTCCATTGTTTCTCGATCCATGAAAGTTACTTCCTATTTGCCAAGGGGCGGATTTACATCGACTTTCAATCATATCTCAGATTGTTATGCCCTAGAGCAAATTGGGTGATTGGGGTTGTCGGTACTGATTAGCGTCGTATGCTCTAGGGGCGCCGACTATCGAGCCAGCGTTGTAAAATTAGGGCAGCCGCTTGGCAATCAATGAGTTCTTTGTGGCGGGAAGGGGAACGTTTTTGGCGGATCAGGATTTCTTCGGCTTCGATCGAGCTGAGATATTCATCCACATATTCGACAGGTAAGGGAATCTTTGCTTGTAATTTTTCTGTAAACTTTTGTACTTGTTTTCCCTGAGTTCCCACGGTGCCATCGGAAAGATAGGGGAGTCCTACTACTAGGATTTCTACTTCTCGTTCTCCGATGATTTGTTGTAAAATAGCTACATCTTTGTCCCAGGACTGGCGATAGATGGTGGTGAGGCCAGTTGAGAATAATCCTAGGCGATCGCATCCTGCCACGCCAATCCGTTTTGTGCCGATATCTAAACCCAAAGCAGAAATCATTGTGGCTCATTAGAAACAGAAGGATCAACTACAGGAGTCTCATGGGCTTCAAAGCGATGTCCTCCTTCTTTGGGAGCCGAGGGAGAACCCTCGCTATTTTCTTCTAGATTCAGGGGATTGGGTAAAGACTGAAGTAGGGAAGAGATGCGTCCTGGAATCGGTTTTCCTGCCGGTTGTAAACCTTGAAGCATATCTGAAAGCTGTAGTCCTTCTAGAGACACCAATTTAGACTCTCGCAGTTTATGCCAAACCGAGCGAGACATCATCAATGTATGGCGCATCCGACTGGCACCTATTTGCTCTAAATATTCTTCTCGTTCTGGCTGATAATCTGCCGAAGCCAGATGGAGGGGTTGGGGAGGGAATTCCTGAGTAATCCGAGCCATCTGAGCCATCAGTTCGGGGTAGAGCCAGGTGTAGGCAGGATGAACTGTTAACTGGGCATGGTAGGCATTGTGCCCTTCTCTAGCTAAGGTAATTTGAAAATAGGCGATCGCCGCCTGACGTTGAGTTTCAAACACATAGCCACTGACGACCTCTGTTTTATGCCACCATTGTTGAATCCCTGCAACCAAAGATTCTACCAAAGGAGTCTTAAAATCCTCTAGATGGCGATCGAAGACTTGGCGGACAAACGGAGGCATGGCCACCGTATCCAATTGATACAGAGGAGCCGCATCCGCATTACTGACGGGTAACAAGTTAGGCAAATCCGGTTCCCGTTGAGCCAGTTTCGCCAACTGTTCCGGGGAAATCTCCCAATAAGTCATCCGTGCCAAAGGCTGAAACCCATTTTGTCGGTACAGAGCAATCTCATCTGACTCATTGACCTCCACTTCCAACAACCAAGTTCTCGCCTCTCGTACCGCCTGCATACAATAGCGTAACAAAGTCGAACCCACCACCTGACGAGAGGCACCGGGGATCACCCCCAGCCGATCCACCCGCCAGGTACTTCGAGTACGATTAAAAGGGGAAATCTGAATCAATCCCACCACTTGAGGATCGGACATCTCCCCCCGACGATGGCTCCCTGGTGCTGAAGTTCCCTGAGACTGTTGAGCCACATGAACAGACAGATGATAGCGCCAGGGATTAGGAAACCAACTCAGTGCCTTACAGAGACTAAACCATCGTCGAATTTCTCGCCCGGTATAGGGTTGATGATGTCCTGCCATCTGAGATGAACCAACAGATTCCAGCCAGGGTTCCACCATATCTAGGTCTCGATATTGCAGAGGGCGAATTTCCGTTTGTTTTTCTGAATTAGAACCAGGGGCTGGAAACATAGAGGATTCTCTCAGGGGACAATTAACTGTTCGGTCGAATTAACACAATTGGGGTTTGTTCATCGGCGTTACCGGCTGGGTTACCGATCAGGGCTGCTGTGAGCAATTCAGAGGATAAACCAGGGGTTGATGCTAATATTTTAACTGCTTTCAGGTCATTAACATCGACGATCGCCGCTGATAATCCAGTTTTTTCCTTAATTTCTGCCACCACTTGGGCGGGGCGATCGGGCCCGAGCACGATAAACTGATCAAACGGCGGCAGAGTTCCCGTCACATCATCAATCAAACGCGCCTGTTCTCCCGCCAATTGATAGAACACTCCTGGTTTACGTAACAGCGCCTTAGCCAGAGCACCCACCACAAACGCAAACACCACTCGCACTGGCCCGACAATATCTACCAACGTTTGCATTCCGCAAGCTGTCGCTAAACTGGAAGTCGGGAGAAAATAATAGCAAATCCGTTTAGCCACTGCTCCCGGTTTAATCGTGGTGGGATGATAGAATCTACCCTGCATCAGCGCTACCGGCGTTTCCCCGATCGTTACAATATCCCCTGGTTGGGTATGGGGGAGGACATAGCGTTTCACCACTGCCACCGGATCATCTTGTTGCGTCAGAATATGAGTGCGAATGGGGAATACTTGTCCGCCCTCCACGGCTCGCCCCTGGGGAACTAAGGCCGGATCGGGGTATTGGAGGGCGATAATTGCATGGCCGGTTTTGGGAATTCTTCCTTCTGGCCCATAGGTGATGTAATCACAGCGAATCCAAGCTGTCTGTAGTTGTTCTAAGTTTTGTCCAGTAATTTCAAAGATGATTTTGACACGAGTTTGCTTACCCACTTTCACGATATAGGCAAACCAATAGTCATCCGGCCGAGCGGGAGCATCGGGATGGAGGGGTATCAGGCGACTAGTCCACTGTACTCCCTCTAGAGACCCTGAACTGAGCAGTTTTAAATCCACTGATAGCTCTGGAACCATGATTTCTAGGGTGGTTGTTTGGTTGATTAAAACTGCTTCACCGACTAGCTGATAATGGTTTGGGGTTAAAGGTTCTACCTGCCAATGTTCAAATTTGAGGGCCAGTTGATTGCCTGGGCGACGCTGATATTGGCGTTCGATTGCCCAGAGCGTTAGTAGGGCGGCTCCTCCTAGGCTAATTCCGATACTTTCTGCAATCACAAGAGATCTAACTCGATATTTCTGGGGGTCTCGCTTCACTATAGCTGAAGGTCTGGCTCTTGCGATCGAGGGGTTGTTGAATTTTGAGTCTGTTATATTTATGGTAAACAATTACTGTTTGGTAAAGTCCGTGCGTTCACGCCGGGGAGTATCAAATAATGGATTCTAGGATAAGTTTATGAAGCCAATTGAGATTGCGGAGCGCTCGTGCTTAATCGGTCATATTGCTACTATGCCTTTTGGCTGGGTGGGTTTATTGTATATTTTGCCCCATCCAGAGATTATTATTAACTTGCCTCCGATCGCTCAAACGGTGTTTCAGATGAGTATGTCGGGAGGAGGTGTCGTGAATATTCTTCTCGGTACGGCGGCGGTGGCGATTTATGCGTACCGGACGTTGGGATGGCGGGCTTGGCTGGGGTTTATGGTGCCTGCGGTGTGTTTGTCTTTGAGTAGTGAATTGATGGGCACGAGTACGGGGTTTCCCTTTGGGGATTATGGATATTTGGATGGTTTGGGGTATAAAATTGAGGGATTGGTGCCGTTTACGATTCCGTTGTCTTGGGTTTATGTGGGGTTGGTGTCTTATTTGATTGCTTTGGGGGGATTGCAGGTGGCGGCTCGTCGCACTTGGACCAGACAACTGGGGGCGATCGCCTTGGGTGCTATACTGCTGACTGCCTGGGATTTTGTCCTCGATCCCGCCATGAGTCAAACCATTATTCATTTCTGGGAATGGGGACAACCGGGGGCGTTTTTTGGTATGCCTTACCAGAATTTTGTCGGCTGGCTGGGAACGGGTTTCCTGTTTATGAGTGTCGCCACTTGGATTTGGGGCAAATCCCTGCCTCAACCGGATCGCCAGCAGTTAGGATTTCCCTTGGTGGTATACCTAAGTAATTTCACGTATGCTGCCGTGTTGAGTGGCTGTAGCGGTTTTACGATTCCCGTGTTGTTAGGGGTATTAATTGCCGTGATTCCGGCCTTAACTCTGTGGTGGATTACTCCAGTAGAGATGACAGCAAGCATTCCGGTGAAGGTGGTGGTTAAGCCATAATGGAACTGGGTTCTAGTTTAGGGTGGGGGTTGATGGTGATCCAGAGTCCGGCGATCGCCACTCTCCTCCTACGCCTGCTCAAAGGGCCATTTCGCGATCCCCCCCTGCTCCCCCAATCTCCCGATCCTAGCCTCCTGGGAAAGGTGAGCGTCATTGTCCCCACCCTCAATGAAGCCCATCGTCTCCCACCCTGTTTAGATGGGTTAACTCGTCAGAGCTATGAAGTCCGCGAAATCTTGATCGTCGATAGCCATTCCACCGATGGCACAGGGGATTTAGTCCTCCAGCAAGGGAAGAAAGATCCCCGATTTCGCCTATTGTACGACGATCCCCTGCCCCCTGAGTGGGTCGGACGACCGTGGGCGTTGCATACGGGGTTCCGCCATAGTTCTCCCCACAGTGAATGGATTTTGGGGGTAGATGCGGATACTCAACCCCATCCCGGATTAGTGGCAGGTTTAATCAAACGAGCCACAGAGGAGGGTCAGGATTTGGTGTCCCTCTCTCCCCAGTTTATTCTGCGATATCCCGGAGAATGTTGGTTACAACCGGCACTGTTGATGACCCTAGTCTATCGCTTTGGGCCCACAGGGACGAGAGAAAGTGCGGAGCGAGTGATGGCGAATGGTCAATGTTTTCTCTGTCGGAGACGGGTGTTGGAGGCATTGGGAGGCTATGAGACGGCAAAGTCTTCTTTTTGCGATGATGTGACGTTGGCGCGGGTAGCAGCCCAACGGGGGTTTCAGGTGGCGTTTTGGGATGGGGCGCAGGTGCTGAAGGTGCGGATGTATGAGGGAGCGTGGGAGACTTGGCGAGAGTGGGGGCGATCGCTAGACTTAAAAGATGCCACCCCTACTCTACAACGCTGGACAGATTTATGGTTTCTCTTTGCCGTTCAAGGATTACCCCTAACCATCGTCTTGATCAGTCTATTGGGTGGATGGGGAACAGAAAAGATCGGCTCTACTTTATTCTCAATTAATTTAGCCCTCGTCCTGATCCGATTTGCCCTAGGATTTGCTATTTTTCCCTCCTACGATCTCTCCCGTGCCTCCCTTGCTTTCCTATTTTGGCTCTCTCCCATGGCAGATCCTTTCGCTTTTCTGCGTATTCTGCGATCGACGTTTCAAACCTCAATTCAGTGGCGCGGACGAACCTATAACAAATAGATCACAATTATGATGTAGATGCATTGGAAGATCCCAAGCAATGATAGAGCGGTTAATGCAATTGTTCATTTTGAGCCGACTTGGCGAATTGAGGAGGAGGTGGGGAAATTTGGTACAATTTAGACTGGGAATTTGCTCGTGGGATGGCAATGATGAAGGTGAGCGCTTGGCCAGCATTTAAAACTCGATATTTGAATCCCTATAATTGGTTGTTGTACCAACCGATGGCAAGTCAGGGGGTGCGGGTAGAGGAGTTTTCTGCGAGTGAGTTGTTGGTGAAGCGCTATGATATTTTTCATCTTCATTGGGCGGCGGAAACGATTGTGCGTCATCCGAATGTTGTGGTGGCAGCGGTGCGATCGCAAATGATGTTAGCCTTGATAGATTGGGCTAAACTCAGGGGTACGCGGATTGTTTGGACATTTCATGATCGAATTCCCCATGTAGTGCTCCATTCGGAGTTGGCAACATGGTTTCAATCTCAGCTAGTGAAACGGCTGGATGGTTATATTAGTATGTGCGATGTGGGAGGGGCGATCGCCCAAGAATGCTATCCTACCCTTAAGCATCTTCCTTGTGCCATTATCCCCCATGGTCATTATCGCGGCGAATATCCCGATCAAGTCGATCAGATTACCGCTCGCCAAACCTTAAATATTCCACCAGAGGCACAAGTTTTCGTCTTACTGGGGAATATTGCTCCCTATAAAAATGTGCCCTTACTGATAGAACAATTCCGAGCACTTAACGATCCTAATTCTATCCTATTGATTGCCGGTCGCCCCAATTTTCCCGAAAGTCAACAAGAAGTAGAACAAGCAGCAGACAATGACTCTAGAATTCGGTTATTTTTTGGACATGTTCCCAATGAGCATCTGCAATTGTACTATCGGGCGGCTAACTTGGTAGTTCTTCCTTTTGCAGAAATTCTCAATTCCGGCAGCGCTCTGCTAGCCTTATCCTTTGATTGTCCCATTGTCGTGCCCAATCGTGGCGCAATGGCTGAACTCCAAGCGCTGGTGGGAGTAGATTGGGTCAAAGTTTATCAGGCAGAATTAACCGTAGATATTTTACGAGAAAGCCTAGAGTGGGCGCAAAAACGTCAGGGAGAAAAAGCGCCTCTAGAGAAACTAGATTGGCAAGCATTGAGTGCCATGACAATACAATTTTATCAGGAATTATGCTCTCAGTCAAGGTAATTTTCTCGTCCTATGAAACTCACCTTTATCACCCCTGCTGATTTATTTAATCCCAAAAGTTGGCCCCGTCAAGCGGTGGGGAATTGGGGGAGTAATTACTGGATGGCAAAAACCTTGGAAAAGCGATGGGAATCTTTTGCCTATATTGGCAATTTAGAAGAGTGGCATTCTGGGTGGGCAAAACTGGAGCGTCGAGTTTACAAAACTCTATTTCCCGATCAAGGGTATCACTATTGGGCAGAACCTTCTGTGAATCGTCATTATGTGCGACAAATTACGGCTCAGTTAGAAAAGATCAAGCCGGATGTGATTTTTTCCCCTCATATTTCCCTGTTAGCTTACTTAAAGTATCCTACCCCTAAAGTTTTATGGACAGATACAACCTATGGTGGTTTTCCTGAAGGCTTTGGCAACTGTTGTGGGCGCTCTCAACGGCAGTTACAGTGTCTGGATGCTTTGGCGTTACGAAACAGTGATTTAGTGATTTTTTCATCAGATTGGGCAGCACAGACGGCGCAAGCGCTCTATGATGTTGATGCTGAGAAGATTAAGGTGGTGCCGACGGGGGCAAATATGGAATGCGATCGCACGCCCGCAGCCATTCAAGCTATCATTGAATCTAAGCCTCTGTCTCCTTGTCATCTCCTCTTTATCGGTGTAGATTGGCAACGAAAAGGAGGCGATATTGCCTTTCAAATTGCCCAGCGTCTCCATCAATCTGGATTCCCTACCCTGTTAACGATTATCGGTACTCAGCCCCAAATTAAGCAACCCTTTCCTGACTTCCTCAAAGTAATTAATTTTATTGATAAATCGACAGTATCAGGGCGCAAACAAATGGATTCACTGTTTGCCCAAAGTCATTTCCTGATTTTACCGACAAGAGCTGATGTTACCCCCGCTGTGATTCGGGAAGCAAGTTCTTTTGGCGTTCCCAGTTTATCGACTAAAGTCGGTGGTATTCCTACCTTGATTCGAGCGGAAAGAAACGGCCAACTCTTTGATTTAGATGCGACCATTGAGGAATATTGCCAGTATATCACGACTGTATTTTCTGATCCAGTCAGATATCATCAATTGGCGATCACTTCCTTTCAAGAATATCAAGAGCGTTTGAATTGGCAAAAAGCAGGGGAGTCTGTCTATCGCCTGATCGAAGAATTAATTTTATCTGATTCCATGAAGGGTTTATAAAGATGAAGATTGACTATCTTACCACCTATGATGTCTGGAATTCTTCCCAATGGCCAAAACAGCATATGGGAATGTACACGGCAGGTTATTACTTGGCGCAATCACTAGAGGCTCAAGAGATTCCCCTCAATTATATTGGCCCTTTGTCTAGGTATAAAACCCCCATTACTCGCTGGAAATGGCTATTTTATCGGAAATTTTACCAGAAAGATTATTATAGCTGGGCAGAGGCGATTGTTTTTAAGAATTATGCCAGACAGATTGAAAAAAAGTTATTGGGTTCCTCTGGAAATTTGGTGTTATGTCCTGAAAATGCTATTCCTCTGGCTGATTTAAAGTGTAGCAAACCTCTAGTGCTATGGACGGATGCTCCTTTGGCAAGTTTAGTGAATTTTTATGAGTATTTGCAGAATCTCTGTGAGGAAACGAAAAGAAATATTTATCAGTTAGAAAAAGCGGCTTTGGAAAAATGCGATCGCCTTTTTTTCACTTCAGATTGGGCAGCTCAAGAAGCTATCCAGATCTATCACCTTTCCCCCGAAAAAGTGCAGATTATTCCCTGGGGGGCTAACCTACAAACTTCCCGACATCAAGCTGATATTCAAGCCAGCCTAAAACAGCGCTCTCCGAATCACTGTCAACTGGTCTTT
The DNA here is from genome assembly GCA_964616725.1 of uncultured bacterium. Classification (GTDB taxonomy): domain Bacteria; phylum Cyanobacteriota; class Cyanobacteriia; order Cyanobacteriales; family Desertifilaceae; genus Roseofilum. The sequence continues at coordinate 868 of CAZTRW010000016.1, read as the reverse complement.
ATCGGTGTAGAATGGTTCCGTAAAGGTGGAGACTTTGCGGTAGAAATTGCGCGATACCTAAATGAAGCTGGATTAAAAACAACCTTAAATATTATTGGCTGTCATCCTCCCTTGAAAAATATTCCCGATTTTATTAACGTGATTGGTTATGTGGACAAATCGACACCATCAGGGCGAGAAAAATTTGATCATCTTTTATCTACGGCTCATTTTCTGATCTTACGTACTTTAGCCGATTGTTCTCCTCATGTTTTGATGGAAGCAAATTCCTATGGAGTCCCCTGTGTTGCTTCAGAGGTAGGGGGAATTTCAACCATTATTCAATCGGGAAAAAATGGTGAGGTTTTCTCTTTGGAGACTGAGGCACTCACCTATGCTGAGTATATCTTAAAAAGGGTGCAAAACTATCTAGAGTATGAAGCTTTAGCCCTTTCGTCATTCCAGGAATATGAAGAGCGACTTAACTGGAAAGTTTCAGTTCAAACCTTTCGACAGTATACAGTCGGTGTGTGCTCAGAGAGTTAATAATTTCGTACCTACTTCCCGATCGCTTGCCTGTAGGGATGGCGATCGCCGATAATCAGCATATTCCATGATCTCCTATTTTCTCGTGACTGCGATCGCCTCTGCCTTAGCCTCCCGGCTCGATTCTTCCCGTCTGTTACCTTTTGAACAGCTTCAACCCTCCCTACAACAGCGCTTTCAACTCGCCTGGAAACCCGGATTTCCTGCACCGACAGTGGTTTATCCCCATACTCTTACGGAACTTTCGGAAGTGATAAAATTAGCCAAAGCAAATCAGTGGCGAGTATTACCCTGGGGTTCAGGGAGTAAAATTCATTGGGGAAGTATCGGTAAACCCGTAAAC
>CAZTRW010000015.1:0-31940 GCA_964616725.1 uncultured bacterium | reverse complement strand
ATCCAAACCTTGATTGGCCAATTCCATCGCCATTTGAGTTAACTGTTGAGTAATAGTCTCCTCAATCAAAGTTTCTGGCAGTTCAACTTCTACTTGCTCCAATAAGGCGGCGATCAAGGCTTTGTGTTTATTTTCCTTGGTTTTTTCCTGAGCTTCTTGAGTAAAGCGATCGCTCAAAGACGCTTTCAACGCCTCCAGCGTCTCAAACTCACTCACTTCCTCCGCAAACTCATCATCAAGCTCCGGCAACTCCTTCTCTTTAATCTCTTTCAACGTCACTTCAAACTGAGCCGCTTGGCCAGCCATCTCCGCTTCGGGATAATCTTCTGGAAAGGTAGCCGAAATCAACCTCACTTCCCCTAGTACCATCCCCACCATCCCATCAATGAACCCAGGAATAAACCGACTGGAGTCCATTTCCACCTGAAAATCCGTCGCCGTTGCTCCCGGAATTTCCAAAGAGGCGGGGGCTTCTTCCCCTTCAGCCACCAGGCGACGACCGACAAAATCGACTACCACCAAATCACCGAGTTGACAAGGCCGATCTTCTACTGGAATTAAGGTAGCGCGCTTATCTTGTTCTGATCTGAGCACCTTCGCCACTGCCTCTGGGTTGGGTTGGACTTCTTCTACCTGCACCCTTAAGCCTTGATAGGCTCCCAGTTTAATTTCTGGGGGGACATCCACTGCCGCCTTAAAGGTGAGCGCTTCTCCCGGCCGAAATTGATTCACTAGGGACTCAAACTCAGATTTGAGTTGGGGACTCCCAAGGGTTTCTAGTTTTTCTTGGGCGATCGCCTCTTCCACCGACTGTTTCACCAAGTTTTCCACTGCTGCCGCTTTCAGATTTTCACTACCCAATTGCTGGATCAAAATATGCCGAGGCACCTTTCCTTGCCGAAACCCAGGCAGTCTGATCGAGCGGCTATAGTCCTGAATCACCTTCTCATAAGCCGCTTTCGATTTCTCAGCAGGCACTTCAATTTCTAAACCAATTTGGCTCGCTGGCAGTTTTTCTTGGGTAACTTTCATCACGGAATCTGTATACTGAATGGGAATTGAGCCACGGGCGCTGAAGAAATCAGAAAAACTTCTCACACACTAGGCACCGCCCTATTATATAATGCCAGATTGACAGTTCCCAACAACTTCCTCAAAAACCTCTGAAAACCTTAGCAGAGAAAACCATTACTCTGGTACAATCAGAAAAATCAGTTAACATTGAAAGACTTAATGATCCAACCGACACGCTAGACCCACCAATTCCCAGTGGTGATATCAAAAAATCTTAAAAATAATCCCATAGTCCATGGCTTTAATCAAACCCTTTAACACTTAAATCAAGGAGGAGTTACCTTTGCCATCATCGTATCGAGTCGCCATCTTAGGAGCTACTGGCGCAGTAGGCACAGAATTACTAGAACTACTAGCTACCCGTCATTTCCCCCTCGCCAGCCTAAAACTGCTGGCCTCTCCCCGATCAGCAGGACGCACCTTACCCTTTCAAGGGGAAAATCTGCCTGTGGAACCAGTGACAGAAGGGTGTTTTGAGGGCATAGACTTGGTTCTCGCTTCCGCTGGAGGATCAACTTCAAAAGAGTGGGCTCCAAAAGCGGTAGCGGCGGGAGCCGTCGTGATTGATAACTCCAGCGCTTTCCGCATGGCTCCTGAAGTCCCCCTGGTGGTGCCGGAAGTCAATCCCCAAGCCGCTGCTGATCATCAAGGTATTATTGCTAATCCCAATTGTACGACCATTTTGATGACAGTGGCGGTGTGGCCTCTCCATCGAGTGCAACCGGTACAGCGGCTGATCGCAGCCACCTATCAATCAGCTAGTGGTGCTGGGGCACGGGCGATGGCAGAAATGAAGGTGCAAGCGCAAGCGATTCTCAAGGGTGAAACTCCCCAAGCAGAATTGTTTCCCTATCCTCTAGCCTTTAATCTCTTTCCTCACAATTCTCCTCTCAATGACCAGGGATATTGTGAGGAAGAGATGAAAATGGTGAAGGAAACTCGTAAAATTTTTGGTGCACCGGAGTTAAGAGTGTCTGCTACGTGTGTGCGGGTGCCGGTATTGCGCGCTCATTCGGAAGCGATTAATCTGGAATTTAGCCAACCTTTTGCGGTGGAAAAGGCACGAGAATTACTCCAACAGGCTCCTGGAGTGAAATTGGTGGAAGATTGGAGAGCTAATTATTTTCCGATGCCGATGGAGGCAACGGGTAAAGATGAGGTGCTCGTGGGACGGATTCGGCAAGATTTATCTCACCCTTGTGGTTTGGAACTGTGGCTGTGTGGGGATCAAATTCGTAAGGGGGCGGCGTTGAATGCGGTGCAAATTGCGGAGTTGTTGGTACAAAAGGATTGGGTAAAACAGCCGGAAATGGCCTTGAGTCGATAAGAGAAAGACGGTAAATACGATAAGTGCTTATGAGTGATTTTGGAAGAGTGATCACGGCAATGATCACACCCTTTGCTGCCGATGGGGAAGTGAATTATGCGATCGCCGAAGAATTGGCCGTTCATCTGGTAGAACAAGGCAGTGATGGACTGGTCATTGGTGGCACAACTGGAGAGTCTCCCACCTTGACTTGGCAGGAGGAGCATGAGTTATTCCAGGTAGTTAAGCAAGCGGTGGGCAATCGAGCTAAGGTGATCGCTGGCACTGGCTCAAATTCAACGGCGGAGGCGATCGCCGCCACTCAAAAAGCCAGTAGTTTAGGCTTAGATGGCTCCCTACAAGTGGTTCCCTATTACAATCGCCCCCCAGCAGAGGGATTGTTTCAACATTTTCAGGCGATCGCTCAAGCTTGCCCAGAAATGCCGATTTTGCTCTACAATATTCCAGGACGTACCGGGCAAAATCTGCCCCCAGAAATTGTGGTGCGTCTAGCCAATCTTCCCAATATAGTTGGCATTAAAGAAGCCAGTGGTCAACTCGATCAAGTCAGCCATCTACGCCAAGCATTGCCTACGGAATTTAGCATTTACTCAGGGGATGATTCCCTCACCTTGCCAATGTTGGCAGTGGGAGCCAAGGGAGTAGTTAGCGTTGCTTCTCACCTAGTGGGAAATCACATCCAAGAGATGATCAAAGCCTTTGTCCAGGGAAATCCACAAATAGCAACGGCTATCCATTTAAAGCTATTTCCACTCTTTAAGGCCCTGTTTATTACCACCAATCCGATCCCGATTAAAGCAGCCCTTCACCTCCAAGGATGGCCCGTGTCATCTTTACGCTTACCGTTAGTGACAGCTTCAGAAGCAGTCACAGAGGAATTAAGAAGCGTATTGGCAGCCTTAGACCTATCGATCAAAAGCTAAAGCATTTTAGTTGTTCATTACCAACCTGTCATCAAACTGAAACACATTATGGTTAGAAATCATTCCCAACCGGTCATCAAAATTATTCCCCTGGGAGGTCTCCATGAGATTGGGAAAAATACTTGTGTCTTTGAATATGAAGACGAGATCATGCTCCTCGATGCGGGATTAGCCTTTCCCACGGATGGGATGCATGGGGTGAATATTGTTCTCCCCGATGTGTCCTATTTACGAGAAAATCGCGATCGCATCAAAGGCATGATCGTCACCCATGGCCACGAAGATCATATCGGTGGGATTGCCTATCATCTCAAACAATTTGAAATTCCCGTCATCTACGGCCCTCGGTTAGCCATGGCCCTGTTACAAGGAAAACTAGAAGAAGCAGGCGTAAGCGATCACACTGAACTCAGAACCGTTGGCCCCAGAGATATGGTCAGAATTGGTCGTAATTTCGTCGTAGAATTTATCCGTAATACCCACTCCATGGCGGATAGTTTCACCGTAGCCATTCATACCCCGATTGGAGTAATTATTCATACCGGAGACTTCAAAATCGATCATACTCCCGTAGACGGCCAAGTCTTTGACTTACAAAAACTCGCCGAACATGGGGAAAAAGGAGTTTTATGCCTCATGAGCGACTCCACCAATGCCGAAGTCCCCGGATTTACCCCCTCAGAAAGCGCCGTTTATCCCAGTCTAGATCGGGTATTTGCAGAAGCTCCCGGTCGGATTCTCGTCACCACCTTTGCTTCCTCTGTCCATCGACTCAACATTCTGCTACAACTAGCCCAAAAACACCACCGCGTGGTATCAATTTTAGGGCGATCCATGTTAAACGTCATTGCCCATGCTCGCACCTTGGGCTATATCAGATGTCCCGATGACTTGCTCCAACCCCTCCAATCCCTGCGTCATCTACCGGATGAAAAAATAGTGATTCTTACCACGGGATCTCAGGGTGAACCCCTATCGGCACTCACTCGCATCGCCAAACAGGAACACCGCCAAGTCAAAATCCGCAAAGGCGATACGGTAATTTTCTCCGCTAATCCCATTCCCGGTAATACGATTGCAGTGGTCAACACTATCGACCAGTTGATGAAACAAGGTGCTGATGTGATTTATGGCAAAAATCACATGATTCACGTTTCTGGCCATGGCTGTCAAGAAGACCATAAATTAATGTTAGCCTTGACTCGACCGAAATTCTTTATTCCCGTTCATGGCGAGCATCGGATGTTGATTAAACACGGACAAACGGCTCAAAGTATGGGGATTCCCTCAGAAAATATGGTAATTGTTGATAATGGTGATGTGATCGAATTGACGGAAAATTCTATCGCTATTACGGGAAAAGTGCCATCAGGAGTAGCTCTGGTGGATAACGCGGGTATTCTACACGAACAGGTGCTCAAAGAACGACAGCAGTTGGCGGAAGATGGGGTGATTACGGTAGCAACAGGGATTAATTGGGATGGTAAATTGATTAATCAGCCCTTGGTGCATCTGCGCGGTGTGGTAACATCAATTCAGAAACACCATTTAGAAGAGGCGATCGCCCAATCCATTCAAGGAACCCTAGAACACTATTGGCCAGAATTCTCCCGCTCCCTCAGTCAAGGATCATTAAGTGTTCATTTAGCTGATCTGCAAACTCAAATTGAACAGGATATTCAGCGACTGCTGCGACGAGAGTTGCGAAGCAATCCTCTGTTAGTTGTCCTGATTCAAACCCCTGATGAATTGCCTCACCGAGAATCTTCACCCGCTTATGCCTCCTCTCCTCCAGGAACTGAAGGAGTAGAGGCTTCTAATCGGCGCACCCGCCCTCGCCGCTCCGCCCAAGTGGCCTCTTGATCAAAAAACGGATTACCCGGAAGAGGGGTTTTGTCTCAACCCCTCTTCCCCTATAATGATCCTGTTAATGTTTAGCTGTGTTTTTGATTGATTGATAAAGGAGAACACCCTTGAAAAAACTGCTATCCTGGATTCTTAGTGCGATCGCCCTAGTTACCTTTGCTTTCTCTACCCCCGCCCTCGCTGGTGATGCCGCTGCTGGAGCCGGTATATTTTCTGCCAATTGTGCTGCTTGCCATGCCGGAGGCAAGAATTTAGTGAGTCCTACCAAAACTCTAACCAAAGCCGATTTAGATAAATACGGAATGTTGAGCGAAGAAGCCATCATCACTCAAGTAACCAAAGGCAAAGCAGCTATGCCCAAGTTTTTAGGTAAGCTCAACGAGAAGCAAATTGCAGATGTGGCAGCCTATGTTCTAGCCCAAGCAGAAAAAGGTTGGTAAATTATTAAGAAATAGGTCAAGAAATAGGACGTTCATTTGTCATTGAGCTTCCTATTTCTTTCTTTGATTTTTGTCTTGATTATGAAACATCATACAATTTCAGTTTTGGTTATACTTTTAACTCTAGTCATTCTCTTTTTAAGCTTAACTCCGTCGGCTACCGCCGCTGACTTGAAGCAAGGAGAGCAGATTTTTAACGCCATTTGTGCTGCCTGCCATGCTAGAGGAGGAAACATCATTATGGGGAATAAAACCTTACAAAAACCAGCACTAGAAAAGTATGGTTTATTTTCAGCGGATAAAATTATCCAGCAAATTACCCACGGAAAAAATGCTATGCCTGCTTTTGGAGAGCGCCTAAATTCTCAGCAGATTGGAAATGTGGCTGCTTATGTACTGGATCAGGCAGAAAAAGGATGGCGAAGAAAGTAACTGATTTGCTCACTCTGCTATGAGTGAGCAATCGTTTCTTTTTAACCTAATCTAAAACTAGAGATTACTAAATCTTAAACTTCATAATAGAAACTATAGGAAATCCATCTATTATCCGAAGTTAAATTAGAGAAAACTCCATGAAATCTGATTGCCGATTTCCCTCTATTTCCCTTCACCTCCTCCTGGTGGCTCCCTTTTTAGTCCAGCTTATTGGTACAGTTGCTATAGTGGGTTATCTTTCCTTTCGGAATGGACAAAAAGCAGTTCGTGATTTAGCCACTCAGTTACGCCATGAAGTCACCAGTCGTATTGAAGATCACCTAGAAGGATTTGTCAGCACTCCCAGACTGATTAATCAAATCAATATTGATGCAGCCAAACTCAAGCAAATTAACTTTCAAGATTTAGACTCTTTACAACGTCACTTCTGGCAACAATCTCATCGCTTTGATACAGCAACTGTGATTGCTTATGGCAATCAAGAAGGTAAATACATCTGGGCAGGAAAGCAGTTTTCTTTAACGGGAGAAAAGGATATTATTGTGGGAGGAGTAGATAACCCTGTTAAAGGAAATTATAGTTATAATGTAGATGCTCAAGGAAATCGGCAAGAGGTTATTTCTATTGTACCAAACTTTGATGCTCGAACTCGTCCTTGGTATCGTAAAGCTGTAGAACAAAATCGATTAGCGTGGAGTAATATTTTTGTCTGGCAGTTGCCTCCCCACGATATTGCTCTTCCGGCTGTTCAACCAGTCATAGACACCTCTAATCAATTCCTAGGAGTTTTACGAGTAGATGTAAGTTTGTTAAGTATAAGTGAATTTCTTCAAGAGTTAAAAGTTAGCCCTGAAGGATTGATTTTTATTATTGAGCGTAGTGGTGAATTAGTAGCTAGTTCAGGATCAGAAAAACCGTTTTTATTTGATGAAACTCAGAAACCAGTAAGGCTAAAAGCTACTGATAGTAAAATTTCTCTAATTCAATCAACATCTGATTATTTGGTTGAAAAATTTTCTTCATTTGACCAAATATCTACGAAAGAGAACCTAGAATTTAAGATAAATGGAGAGATTCAGTTCGTACAAATTACTCCGTTTCAGGATGGATGGGGCTTAGATTGGTTAATTGTAGTCGTGGTGCCAGAAAATGATTTTATGGCACAGATTAATACGAATACTAAAACTACAATTATATGGTGTTTTTTGGCTCTTGTTTTAGCGATAATTTTTGGTTTTTTTATTGCTCATAAAATCGTTTTACCTATTCAGAAAGTTAGTCAAGCAAGTCAGGCGATCGCCAAGGGAGAGTTAGAGCAAAATGTTCCTTATTCTTATATCAAGGAATTGGGAATATTAGCCACTGCTTTTAATCAAATGAGTAAACAATTAAAAGAACTCTATCAGTCCTTAGAACACCGGGTTCAAGAACGCACAATTGAGTTAAAAAAAGCTAAAGAAGTTGCCGATCAAGCAAACCAGGCTAAAAGCGAATTTCTGGCTAATATGAGTCATGAACTTCGCACCCCATTAAATGGAATTTTGGGTTACGCTCAGATCATGCATCGTGCTCAAGACTTGAATCAATATCGCCAAGGAGTAGATGTTATTGCCCAGGCTGGATCTCATTTATTAACGCTGATCAATGATATCCTAAGATTTGGCTAAAATTGAAGCCAAAAAAATGGAACTAATTCCCAATGATTTTCATTTGCCATCTTTTCTAGTAGGAGTTGCAGAGATTGCCCGTGTGCGCGCTGAAGCAAAGGGAATTAGTCTCGAGTTTAGTCCAGATGAACATCTACCGAAAGGAGTAAAAACCGATCAAAAACGTCTGCGTCAAGTGCTCCTTAATTTGTTAGGAAATGCAGTTAAGTTTACGGATCACGGTCAAGTTATTTTTCAAGTCCAAGCATTAACTATGAATCCAGAAAATAATCACCAAAAAATTCGCTTTACCGTGGCAGATACAGGATTGGGAATGAATCCAGAACAACTCGAAAAAATCTTTCTTCCTTTTGAGCAGGTAGGAACTCAATCTAAGCAATCAGAAGGAACAGGCTTAGGCTTAACTATTTGCCGTCAAATTGTAGAAATGATGGGTAGCAAAATTGAAGTAAAAAGCGCTCTAGGGGTGGGAAGCAAGTTTTGGTTTGAAGTTGATTTACTCCTTTCTGATGAATGGGTTAACAGCGCAACCATATCCGATCGAGGGAAAATTATTGGGTATAATGGAGAACCCCAAAAAATATTAGTAGTAGACGATCGCGCTGTCAATCGAGCTATCGTGTGTGAAGTGTTAACCCCTCTGGGGTTTGTGATGGCAGAAGCGGAAAATGGCAGAGCTGGTTTAAATGCCATCGAAACCTTTCAACCAAATTTAATTATTACTGATATTGTGATGCCAGAAATGGATGGTTATGAATTGGCTCGGTGTGTACGTCAATCCTATTCCCAAAAGTTGCCGATTATTGCCGCTAGTGCTAGTGTATCCTTAGCCGATCAAAGTTTAGCGATCGCGGCGGGCTGTGATGATTTTTTAGATAAACCATTAGATTTAGAAAAACTGTTAAACAAATTACAAAAATATCTGAATTTACAATGGATTTATGAAGATAAACCCACGGCTCAACGCCCAACTTTGGAAATTATTTATCCTCACCAAAAAGAAATCGAAGCCATTTATAGAGCCGCCAAAATTGGTGATATCGAAACCATTGAAAGAGAAGCCCATCGACTTAAGATCGATCATCCTCACTATACAGGCTTTTGCGATCGCCTCCTGACTTTAGCCGCAGAATTTGATGAGCGTGGTATCGTAGAACTACTGGGCAAAATCTAATCAAGACAGTCTCAATCAATTCTGAAAAATCATCACACAGATGAGAATTCTAGCAATAGGCGATATTCACGGGTGCTCTATTGCCCTAAACACCCTCTTAAATCAGATTAATCTTCGTCCTGGGGATATTGTAGTGACTCTGGGAGATTATGTGAATAAGGGGCCAGATACTAAGGGAGTGTTAGATTGCCTGATTGATTTACACGAACGTCGGTATTTGGTGCCAATTCGAGGCAATCATGATTTAATGATGCTATTAGCGCGATCGCTCCCAGAAGCCTTACCCTTCTTAGGCTCAGAAACTTTACAATCCTACGGGATTTCACCAACCGATTCCCTGGCTGTTTCCGCGATTCCTGAGTCCCACTGGCACTTTTTGGCAGAAACTTGTTTGAATTGGTGGGAAACTGAGCATCACTTCTTTCTTCATGCCACCGCCCATCCCCATTTTCCCCTCCCTCAGCAACCCTACACCGCTCTATTTTGGGAAAAGTTTCATGCACCTCTTCCTCATCAATCAGGAAAAGTGATGATTTGCGGTCATACCAGTCAAAAAAGTGGGAAACCAATTAACCTAGGTTATGCTATCTGTCTGGACACTTGGGCTTGTGGAGGAGGATGGCTCACTTGCTTAGAGGTGAATACGGGAAAGCTTTGGCAAGCCAATCAGCAGGGAAATTATCGCATAGCTCATCTTCACGATTTTCAATGAACAGCTATTTTCTAGGATTGGCGCTCAAGCAACAAAACGAATCCTGTCAGGGATGATTTGGAAAAAGTCCTTTTTTAAGTCTTTAAGTCCTTTTTCTTTCTAGTAGCTCAATCATCCCCCGTTCATCAAATTCGGCGGCTAAGGAGAGAAGGCGATCGCAAAATATTGTATACTTTGGCTCTTGAGCCTTCAGCCGTTGTGCTTCTTCTTCAATCACTTCGATATCTCCAATTTTCACCGCTTGGTGTAACTGTTCTAATTCTTCAGTTTCGGGAAAAATCACTTCCGGTTCTGGATCTACTGTTGCTCTTTGGCTTGGCTGATAAATCCATTGTAAATTGAGATGTTTCTGTAAGCGCTGGAGAAGTGTTTCCAGATTTAGGGGTTTCTCTAGAAATTCATTACACCCAGCAGCGATCGCCAAACTTTGATCCGCCAAAGATACACTCGCACTCGCCGCTAGAATGGGTATGGCTTGGGAATAAGATTCTCTCACTTTGCGCGCAAACTCATACCCATCCATCTCTAGCATGATAATATCTGTGATCACTAAATCAGGTGAAAATGCTTCCAGTTGTTTTAATCCTTCCCGTCCATGTTCAGCTTCTATTACCATAAATCCTAAAGGGGTTAAAACTTCGGAAACCACCGTGCGATTGACAAGGCGATCGTCTACTACTAATACAATTTTTCGTTTACCACTATAACCAATAATTTTTCCTTGTTTCGATACGGCTGCACTGTTCATCCATTGATCGGAAAGGCTTAAATCTACTTCAAACCAAAAAGTACTCCCCACACCTAATACGCTTTTCACTTGAATTTCACTCCCCATCATTTGCACAATTTGACGACAAATCGCCAATCCTAAACCTGTCCCTTCTAACTGTTTTGATTGAGAGCCTACTTGCTCAAAAAGAAGAAAAATTTTCTCTAATTGTTCAGCAGTCATTCCTACGCCAGTGTCTGTGACAATAAAACGTATTTTTGCTTGATTATTTTTCTGGTTATATCCTAATAAATTTATCTCAAAATCTACCTGACCACGATCCGTAAACTTAATTGCATTTCCTAATAAATTTAGTAACACTTGACGTAACCGTTTTTCATCGGCACTGATCCCTACTGGTAAATGTTCATCCGTGATGAAGTTAAAAACTATTTTTTTAGTTTCCGTGCGAAGAAGAATTTTATTAGACGCTTTTATTACTTGTGCAAAAACTTTAAAATTGTTAAACGATTGTTCCAATTTTTATTTGACATGAAACTGTTCAATCCTCCGAGATTGGAAAAATACGATGTATTTGCACAACTCATTTAGGTTTGCTATATATTTGTACTAACCCCCAACAATGGAAATCTGACCAATTGCATCCCAAAAATCCATCTAAATGGTAAACAGAAGCAGCACATTGTAGGGGCGAATGACCGTTCGCCCCTACAGTCATGGGAGAAAGCTGATCGCCTTTCCCATCTTCTCCCCCACCCCAAGAAACTGGGTTTTTCGGTCACTTTTACTGCTGAAGCGATATCCGTGGCAAAAACCCGGTTTCTGACTTCGGGGCGATCGTGGGGGCGATCGCAGCTAATAGATGTTCATGTTGGTATAATCAAGATAAGAGTAGTTAATTCTAAAAATGACACAGCCAATCATTCAATTACAAATTACCTTTGATTCCTTACTCAATGCAATTACCACCCTAGAAATCGAAGAAAAAATTAAAATTTTCCATCTTCTAGAAGCAGAAATTGCCCAGTTAGAAGAAGAGCAGTTAGAAGAAGAGCCAACGGTTCTTAATGAAATCGAAGAAGCTCGAATAGCTTACCAAAACGGAGACTATCAAACTCTAGATCAATTCCTGGCTACTCGAAAATGTAAAATCTCATGACTTATACCGTAATTGTTCCTAAGCCGTTTCAAAAACAGCTTGATTGCTTACCGGAAGAAATACAAGAGCGAATTCTAGAGAAAATTATATTGTTGGAAGAAGATCCTCGCCCTCCGGGAACCGTGAAATTGAAAGGCTATGACAATGAATATCGCATCCGTATTGGAGATTATCGAGTCCGCTATGAAGTTAACGATAAGGAGTTTTTGGTCTTATTACTTCACTGTAAACATCGAAAAGATATTTATAAAAAATGAAGCTTTGTTGTCAGTGATTTAACCAAGGCGATCGCCCTTTCTAAACAAACTCGACATGATTATGCATGTCCAACGGCTCCAATACCTCCCAAATTAAGACTAAACCTCGTACAATTTGACCTATTGAGCGACTCTTTTGATGGCAATAAACAATACCATAATGATCTAACCCTCGTTGGTGAAGGGCTAAAAAATCATCGTCTTGGGTAAAAATCACTCGATTGTTGGCGATCGCGAACGCCAGTTGCTCCTCATCGGTAATCCCCAAAAGACTCGCTTCTGGTGTTGTCGTCACATCAATACATCTTCGTCTTAAAGCTTCTGCGATCGCTCGCTCAACTGACTCATCTAAATGATATTTAATCTTCTCCAAGACTCATTCCCTTTAGTTTTTGCTGTACTTTAGAAGGAATTTTTGCTTGCAACTCTTGAACCCGTTGTTCGCTCTGTTGAATCTGTTGTCGAATTTCTTGAAAATGATCGTGATAGTAAGCTAAGGCAGCATAGACATCTGCCAAAGTAATGGAAGGATATCTGGAAACAATCTCATCAGGAGACCTGCCCATTTGTTCGTGCCAAACCACAATGTCTTGAACTCTAATTCTATGACCAGCGATATGGGGTTTTCCACCGCAAATATCAGGAGAAATCTGAATATGTTCTGAAATTACTGCTGTCATGGGAGAATGAAACGAGATGATCTGGAGTGTTTATTATATCTCAAATTCTGGTTCTTGAATCATATTTTCAGTTAAGTACCGAGGCGATCGCCTCCCCACCCCAAGAAACTTTTTAAGTTACAATTGCTACTAAAAATATCCGTGGCAAAAACCCGGTTTTCTGACTTCGGGGTGATCGTGGGGGTGATCGCTATTGGATGATTTCCACTATTTTGGCGATCGCCTCGTTTAATTTCTCCATCCCCTTTTACAAATTCTGCCATGCTTCATCCTCCTCTAAGCATCATGAAATAGAACAACGCATTAACCATGGCGATCACCCCTCCCATCCTCACTCATCATCTTCATCGGGTGTAGAGAGCAGTTGGGCGGGGATAATAAGGCGATCGTCTTTGATAATGGCAATAATCATCCTGATTGACTCCATCACTCCAGGGGTTTCTAGAAATTGTTGATGATCGGTGACAGAATTGGCTAATCGGGTGATGATCTTGCTAAAGGACTTATCCCGTGCTTGAGCCGCTTGCTCTTCTGTGAGCTTTTGGCCTTTTTCAGCAGCTTCTAGGATGGGGAGAAGGGGAACCGCTTCGGCGATCGCCTCTCCTCTATTGATCAACAAATCAATCAAAGTCACCACATCTCTAGCCGCTTTCTGGAGGGGAAGCTCTACGTCTGAGTGGGCACTAGATTCCTCCGAGACCACAGCCGAGTTCCCAGGGGCAAAAACGACATTTTCGATGGATAACCCATCCGGAAATCCCTCTAGCTGCCCCTCTTGCCATAATTCAATCGCCATTTCCAGGGCTTTTTGGCGGTTAGCTTCCGTGTTGCGACGACCTTCTACAGCAATAAGCATTCCTTTTTGATCTTCAGGAGGAACGCTCAGATCATCTACGATTAAGTAATTGACAGTTGCTTTTTTGCGAGCCATTCTGTTTACAGAGTATCCACAGCACTAGGCCAGTTTACCGCAATCCTGACCCCTTACCCGCACCGAGCCGATTTGTTTCCATGAATGATCCTTCCCGTTTTTATCTCTATGGTATTTTCCCCACTCCAGGGCCGCAAAATTTGCATTTAGTGGGATTAGATAAACAACCTGTTCGCGCTCATCCGATGGATGGATTAACATTTCTTTATTCGGAGGCGCTCCAAGACCGCTATTTAGCCAGCCGTCGTAATCTTTTGTGTCATGAACAGGTCTTAGAATCGGCGATGGCGGCAGGATATCGCACGGTTTTACCCTTGCAATTTGGGTTAACAGTGGACAGTTGGGAGGAGGTGCAAGTGCAGTTAACTATTCCTTATCAAGAGCAGCTCAGGGAGTTGTTTGCGAAATTGGAGGGCTATCGGGAAGTGAGTATTAAGGTATTATGGGATATGGAGGCAGAATTACAGCAGGTTTTGGTAGAAAATACAGAGTTAAAAGCCAAGCGCGATCGCCTAGAAGGAAAAGCCCTAGGGATGGAGCAAGTCATCGGTATTGGTCAAGCCCTAGAAGAAGCTCTGCAACAGCGTCAAACTGCTATTATTCGCCAGTTTCAACGAGTTCTCAATCCTTTGGCGATCGAAGTGATTGAAAATGACCCCCTGATGGATAGCATGATTTATAATACTGCCTATCTGATTCCTTGGAATGATGAACCTCAGTTTGGTCAGCAAGTCGAAGCCTTAGATCTCCATTTTGAAGGTCGTCTTCGTATCCGCTATAATAATTTTACCGCCCCCTTTAACTTTGCTAAATTAGCAGACTAAATCCATGATTCTCCGATTACTCACCTTTCCCCTGACCAGCCCCATTGAAGCAATGCTCTGGATTGGAGAGCAAGTCCTCGAACACGCCAATGCAGAATTAAACGACAAAGAAGATTTACACAAACAACTCCTCTCCCTTCAGCTTTCTTTTGACATGGGAGACATCTCTGAAGAAGAGTTTGAAGCACAAGAAGAGGCTTTATTGCTGGCAATTCAAGAGTTAGAAACCCAGGCAGATCAATAATCTACCATCAACACATCATAACGCTTAGACTTCGTAGGATTCAGTCCCGGAAGGGAAGGATGAGAACAGGTAGAAGCACCGATAGATGGGGTATTTTTTTTCAGGCGATCCATGTGATAGCCAATTACAGCGAGACGGTTTTGAATTTGATAGCTGCGTTGTTCCAGAGTTTGGAGTTCACGCTCAAGGCGCTCTTTTTCAATGGCGAGTTGATAAAGGCTAAGGTAATCTGTTGCTTCTGACTGTTGACGGGGAATGGTACTAATTTTGGGGGGAATACTGCGACGGGAAATGGGACGTTTCATCAGAGTGGGGAAAGGATAACTGCACCCAATAGTATATCAGTTAGGTAGGTGAGCAGGATGACAATTTATTTCTACAGCACTCGTGAGCAGCCTTATGGGTGTTTTTCTAATTTTTCTCCCCATGGATTTGAGTTAGAGGGGTTATGGTGGCCTACCAGTGAGCACTATTTCCAGGCGCAGAAGTTGGTCACAACCGATCAACCTTGGTTTGAAAGTATTCAACAAGCAAAAAGACCTAAAGATGCGGCAAAAATGGGGCGAGATCGTTCTCATCCTCTGCGAGTGGATTGGGAGGAGGTGAAGGAGGGGGTGATGTATCAAGGGGTGTTCCAGAAGTTTACCGCTCATGCCCAATTGCGTGAGATTCTTTTGGGGACAGGAGAAGAGGAAATTGTGGAAAATTCTCCCACAGATTATTATTGGGGATGCGGTAAGGATGGTACGGGAAAAAATCGGCTCGGAGAGATTTTAATGCAGGTGAGGGAAAAGCTGCGATCGCCCTAAACAAGAGAATACCTCGATGAAGTACGGATACAGGATAATAGAGGTAGTTCACTTAGCATTTTCAGTTTTTCATGCACTTTGAGTGGGATGAGGCAAAGAATTTAGAAAATATCCGCAAGCACAAGATTGATTTTGCCGATGTTCCTCAAATGTTTGAAAGTCCAATGCTAATTGAGCTAGATGATCGCTTTGATTATGGAGAAGATCGCTGGTTCGGTATCGGTTTCCTTGGTAACGGCGTAGCGGTTGTAGTTTGGACAGAACGACAAAATGACATCATTCGGATCATTTCAGCACGAAAGGCAAATCGATATGAGCAACAAAGACTTGAGCAATACCTCTGGTACTAATTGGGCAGCACTAGAGGCAATGAATGATGAAGGAATTGATTACTCTGATATTCCACCATTGACGGAGGAGTTTTTTGAAAAGGCTACTTTAAGAATCCCTGTATCCCAGGCACAGCAGTTAGTTCAGATTGAACCGGATGTGTTGAAATGGTTCCAAGCTCAAGGTGGTGAATACAAAGGTTTAATCAACTCGATTTTGCGTGATTACATTGAAAGTCAAGGTGAAGAGCCAGCCGTATAATAATTTGCTTTAATGCCGGTGAGGGAAAAGCGGCGATCGCCCTAAACATCAGAATACCTAGGTGAACTTCACCTAGGTATTCTCAGAGAAGGAACGAACAATAAAATGAGCGGTTAATCCACAGCGGAGATTACATCAAGCCAATTTGAGACAGGATACCTTGGCCGGTAATAAATTCCGTAGCTAAACCAATCACGATCCCTAACATTGCGAGACGGCCGTTCCAGGTTTCAGCGAAGGCTGTGAAACCAAACTTGCTTTCTTGATTATCCATGTTTCAGAACTCCGGTGAGATTTCAATCTTCTGTAATTAAACTTAACACAAGATTTTCCAGTTGGCAACATTTTTTAACATTCTCTCACCCTGGAGCCTGAGATCTTTCTGTATCAAGGCTTTAGGCTCAAGGCAGAGTCAAAAGCCAAGATCGTATCAGCCCGTTCACTTGAGCGGGGACTTCATCATGGGGACAGTGGCCAGCCTGGAGAAAATATTCCGTTAGCTGGGGATAATGGTTATGAAACTTGAGGCTTTGTTTCCTGGCGTTGATCCAAGGATCAGCTTCTCCCCACAGCAGCAGCAAGGGACAACTCAGTTGAGCCAAAAGGTGATCAACCTTTGCTCCGGGAGGGGTTTTGAAGACTGCGGCAAACACATCAACCGCGCCAACGTCACAGGAAGGACGGTAGATCTCTTCTACCAGTTGATCCGTAACTGCGGTTTGATCGACGTATACCTTGGAAAGAGTTTTACGGATTGTGGCGCGACGACGAGCATATTGGAAGATCCAGAAATTAATGGCGGGTTGTAGGAATAACCAGCGCATCATCTTACCTATCGTTGCTTGCACGGGATGAGGTGGGGATGAGGGTTCTGCCTCTGAGAAGGGACCAGCACTATTGATTAAGACTAACCCAAGGACAGATGCAGGATATTCAGCCGCGACACACAAGGAGGCATATCCTCCGAGGGAATTCCCGGCTAAGACTACGGGTTGACCAATTACTTCGGTAATAAAATCGTGGAGTTGTTCCCGCCAGAGGTCTCCACTGTATACTAGTTTGGGTTTTTGCGATCGCCCAAAACCAATCAAATCAATGGCCCAAACTTGGAAATCCTGCTGAAGTTCAGCAATATTTTTACGCCAATGATCCGTAGAGGCTCCAAACCCATGTACCAGTAGGAGGGGAGGATGATGGAGAGGAGAGTCTCCCGCTTGGGTGTAGTAAATAGCATAACCCCGCCAACTCCAGTATTGGCCGGTGGGGTTCGACGGAGATACAGAGGAAACAGTCACTTGCATGGATTGAGTCAGGACAAGATTAAGAAATGTTACTACTCCTAATGTAACCAGATTGAGAAAAAATAGAGCGCACTATCACTCAGGAGATGGATCGGGTACAGAAGTGGGTATTCTAGAAAGGTGCCGATCTGCGTAGCGCACCTATCGCACTACCCGTATTTGCTCCTCCTCATCTCAAACTAACGCTATCCTAAGTAAAGAACGATTAAGTTATGTAAAGAACATTGGCGATCATGGCTCCCTCCCAGTCCTCTCGGTCTTGCACCGAAACCCTAGATCCAGTTAGATCATCTTGGTATTGTTTAAAACCTATATGGCAAGGCGATGAAGCCATAATCCAGGCGGGACTTCCCCACGAAAAACTCGCTCCTGCTTGGCAAATACTACTTTTAGGGGATGGTTCTCCGACTCGACATCTGCAATTACTGACTCGTGAATCCACAGAAGTTGATGTTATTGATATGTCTCCCATTGGCATGAATCCTGACCAAGCGCCTCCCTTAATTACGGCGATTCCGGGGCCAAGATTGAGGAGACAAGTATGGCTAAAAACAGCATCAGGACAAAGGTTAGCCTATGCTACCTCTTGGTGGGAAGCTAGTCATGTGGATGAATACTTACAAAACCGTTCTTTACCGATTTGGGCAAGTTTAGCACGATTACGCACAGAGTTATATCGAGATATTCAAGGTCTTTATTATGGTCATAATCAAGCCTTAGAAGAAGCGTTTGAACAACCTGGCCCATTTTGGGGTCGCCATTATTTATTTTGGCATCATGAACGGCCATTTACATTAATTTATGAGGTATTTTCTCCTTACTTAATTAGATATTTAGGGCCAACCGGTTGTATGGCTGATCAATAAACCCAAAAATTGGAGTATGCCGAAAAGGAATAGGACAGTAGTGATCGCGAGGCAACTCCACAGAAGTATCGCCTTGACATCCTCTCGCTCCAACCCTCATAGTGTTACTATCGCGCCCAATGCTCCCATTGATGCCATCTCCATCAACACCTGCTCTCTTTGCCTGAAAGCCAATGACTCAATCGGCGATTCCCTCGATTAGATTTTGGGAGAACCTATCCGTTCGGCTGACGGTTTCACAGATGCGATCGCTCGCCCCCGTTCCGGCTTTACTGATCTACTATAGCTTTGATTTACTAGGCTATCAGGCAGAAGAGTGTGTAGAGCGCTGGATTGCTGAATTTAGAACTGATTGGCTACGTTTGGCGATCGTCGAAGCCCTCTATCAAGGTCGGTACAAGAAGGTTTCTATTGAGCAAATTTTAACTCTCTGGCAGCGGCGCGGACAACCAATTTGTCATTTTAACCGCGAATTTGAGCAAATTGTCTGTAGCAAACTACCAGAGCACCTGTTGCCCCAACAAGAGTTAATTGAATCTGAACCTTCCGTCAAAGAAACGGTTACTCAGAGCGATCGCTTAGAACCCCATTCTACCGCAGAATCCCCCGCATCTGTCCCTACCGATGAAGGTGATCCAGACACATCCCACTCCACAGCAACACCACCAGAGGCCACCTTACCAACATCTTCCCCAATCTCTCCACCGGAAGAGACCCCAGATCCTGAACCTTCCTCACCAAAACGCTCATTGCCTCACCTGCTAGAAACCTCACACGCGATCGATCAATTCTCCCCCCCTTTGCCCACCTCTGAGTTTTATCTCAAACTCAAAGCCTTCGCCCATCAAGCGGGGGCAGACTAGGTATCTGCCCAGACCATTTTTATTCCCATTCAATCGTGCCAGGAGGTTTAGACGTAATATCATAAACCACCCGATTTACCCCCTTCACTTCATTGACAATGCGATTAGAAATCGCTTCTAAAAGATCATAGGAAACTCTCGACCAATCTGCGGTCATGCCATCTTCACTGGTAATAAATCTGAGAACCACTGGATGGGCATAAGTGCGTTGATCTCCCATGACACCTACACTGCGAACGGGTAAGAGAACGGCAAAGGCTTGCCAGAAATCATGATAAATACCGCGATGGCGAATTTCTTCTCGGACAATGTAGTCAGCCTCTCGGAGAATATTTAAACGTTCTGCGGTGACTTCACCAATGATCCGAATTGCTAAACCTGGGCCGGGGAAAGGGTGACGCTGAACAATTTCTTCGGGGAGTCCGATGGAGCGTCCGAGTTTACGGACTTCATCTTTGAAGAGTTTTCTGAGGGGTTCAATCAGTTTAAATTGGAGATCTTTGGGCAATCCACCCACGTTGTGATGGCTTTTGATTTTGACGGCGACTCGCTCTCCGGTTTTGGGATCAACGTTGGTGTCGGCGGACTCAATGACATCAGGGTAGAGAGTTCCTTGGGCGAGATAATCAAAGGGACCGAGGCGTTTGGATTCTTCTTCAAAGACGCGGATAAATTCATGGCCGATGCGTTTGCGTTTGACTTCGGGATCGGTGACTCCTTCTATGGCTTTGAGAAAGCGATCGCCAGCTTCGATATACTCTACAGGAATATGGAATTGCTCTTCAAACATCTGCACCAGTCCTTCTGGTTCACCTTTGCGCATAAATCCTTGATCGATGAACATACAGGTCACTTGATCGCCGATCGCCTGATGCAATAAAAAGGCTAAGGTGGAAGAATCGACTCCTCCTGATAGGGCTAATAATACTCGCTGATCGCCGACTTTGGCGCGAATTTCCCGAATAGATTCTTCGACAAACGCTTCTGTTGTCCAAGTGGGTTGCGCTTCACAAATATGGTAAACAAAGTTACGAATCAAGGCTAAACCGCCGATGGAGTGAACCACTTCGGGATGAAATTGAACGCCGTAGAGTTTTTGCTCGTGGTTAGCGATCGCCGCCGAGCGAGTATTATTCGTATGAGCGAGAATCTCGAATCCTGGAGGTAATTCCAAACAAGAATCTCCATGACTCATCCACATAGTGGTTCCATTTTCCACATTGGTCAGCAAATCGGTAGGATTATCAATAAACAGAGCTGCTTTACCATATTCACCCCGTTCCGCTTTTTCTACTCGACCGCCCAATTGTTGTACCATCAATTGCATACCGTAGCACACGCCCAAAATGGGAATTTCCAAGTGGAAAATTTCTGAATCGCACAAGGGAGCATTTGGCTCATAAACTGAATTGGGACCCCCGGAGAGAATAATCCCTTTCGGTGCAATCTGGCGGAGTTGCTCGGCACTGGTACGGTAGGATAAGACTTCTGAGTATACTTGAGTTTCCCGAATGCGACGGGCAATCAGTTCGGAATATTGGGAACCAAAATCCAGGATAGCGATCATCTGGCGATCCAGATCGCGAAGGGTTGGGGTGGGAGAAAGAAAGTGAGTTTGCACAGTCATAAAAAGGTGGATGCGATCAACAGCAAAGTATAGTGGTGATAGGTCAATGGCCATGGGTATCTTCCTATTTCCCCATTCTCTTGGTGATTTGTAGTTCGTTTCGCAAGGCGACACAAGACGCAGGGAAGAACCATGTTAGGATTGATTTATTAACCTATCACAGTTTGTGAGAGGTTTGAGGTTTCTCTAGGGGTAAAGTGGTACTTTGGATCAGGAGATGGCGATCGCCATCAAACAGCACTGACTTGACTTGAACCGTTTGCTGAGACTGTTTAAAAATATAAGCTTGCGATCGGCGATCAATTTGAGCGATGATTTCTCCATACACTCGTTCCACCCAAGGTTCTCCTGAGTCTCGCTCTAACTGTCGCAACATCCCCAATCCTTTCTCCACTGTCCCACAGGCTAATAACTCTGGTAATACTTGGCTAGGTATACCTACTTTAGCAGCATAGGCCGTCAAGATTTCCAGTCGTCCATCCGCTAAATCATGGTGAGTATGAAAAATTCCTCCTGCCAGCTTAATCAACTTGCCATGATATCCCCAAAGAATGATTTCTTGAACCCCTTGCAGGCCAGCTTCTGCTAACATTGGCCCTAACCAATTGGCCGTTTTCACGATCTGATCGGGATTGATGCCTTTTTCCTGAGCTAAGGCTAATCCATTTTCTCCTAAACAAAACACCAAGGTAGAAAATTGACTGGCTTTTGCTTGTAAGTTCTGGCGAAACTCAGCCAGTTGCCCTGGTGCGCTCAAGGGTTGAGCGATACCCGTAGTGCCTAATAGGGATAGCCCTTCTATGATCCCAAAGGCAGCTAAAGAAGTCCGTTGAGCCAGCGATCGCCCCTCCGGCAGTACCAAGGTAACCCGTATCCCTGAATTACCCCCTAAAGCCTCCTTCAGATTCTTTTCCAGCAGGCGATAAGCATAGGCATAAATCGCCGCTTTTCCCTCATTCTCGCTTTGTCGTCCAATCCCTTCTCCCCCCTCAATCCGAATCCCAGCCGTTGGCGAAGAGTCCCACTCTACCAACGCCCAAATGGGCGTATAGCGCGTTAAATCCAGATTGTCACCCGGATCGCTCCGGCTGATCCCCAGAGCCATGCCAGGGCGAATTAAGGAGGCTTGTTCAATGGCAATGCTCACCGTTTCTGGCGGTTCGATCAAATCAACGGTGATGGATGGGGGAGCCGTTTTCCCTTGCAGACAGTGGAGAGCCGCTAGGGCGGAAGCTGTGGCAAAGACGGGTAAAGTGTAGCCAGCACGGGGGGGGGTTGGGTTTACCATTTTAAATGAATAATTAAGAATTCACAACGTTCTTAATTATTCATTGTTAATTGTCAGGATGCTTTACTTCTCGCTTCTGGCGATCGCGCGATCAAGTCGGTCATGGGTATGATGAGAGAGTAAACCATATTCTAGAGCTTCTACCACTGCTTGATAGGAAGCATCCAAAATATTGGTGGATACGCCTACCGTCGTCCAGCGATTTAAACCATCGCTGGACTCAATTAAGACTCTAGTCTTCGCGGAAGTTCCCGCCGTACCATCCAAAATTCGGACTTTGTAGTCAGTGAGATAGAAATTACCAATTTCTGGGTAAAAATTGACTAAAGCCTTTCTCAGCGCGGCATCCAGAGCAGCAACTGGGCCATTTCCTTCCGAGACTTCGAGTAAATCGCGACCATTTACATTGACTTTAATGGTGGCGAGAGCATTACTGGTGATGGCTGGTTCCCTGGTAGAAGAGTCCATTCCACAGTGAACCTGAAATCCTTTTACTTTAAACCAGGTTTTGGCTTGTCCTAGGGCCGATCTCATGAGTAATTCAAAACTGGCTTCGGCTCCTTCAAACTGATAGCCTTGGCTTTCTAACTCCTTGAGGTGTTCGAGAATTTCACGACAGGCGGGCTGGTTTCTGTCTAATTCTATACCGAAGCTACGGGCTTTGGCGAGAATGTTGCTGAGACCGGCTTGTTCAGAAATAACGATACGCCGCTGGTTGCCTACTGTTTCGGGTGGCAAGTGTTCATAGGTGATGGGGTTACGGGCGACGGCGGAGACATGGATACCGCCTTTGTGGGCAAAGGCTGATCTGCCCACGAAGGGAGCGTGATCGTCGGGGGCTAAGTTTACCACTTCGCTGACAAATCGACTGGTTTCGGTGAGGTTGGCTAATTGGGTTTTGGTGAGGCAGGGATAGCCGAGTTTGAGTTGAAGGTTGGGAATGACAGAGCAGAGGTTGGCATTGCCACAACGCTCTCCGTAACCGTTGATGGTTCCTTGTACCATTTGTGCTCCTGCTTGGACAGCGGCGATCGCATTCGCTACTGCCATGTCACCATCATTGTGAGGATGAATACCTAGAAGAGCACTCTGATTTTGCTGTTCAAAATGGTGCTTGACTGCTCCTACTATCTCCGTCACTTCACTGGGTAAAGTCCCACCATTGGTATCGCATAAAATCACCCATTCTGCTCCTGCTTGCACTGCTTGGTCTAGAGTTTGTAGGGCATAGTCGGGATTATGGCGATAACCATCAAACCAATGTTCCGCATCATACATCACACGGCGACCCTGGGAACGCAAATAAGCAATGGTATCGCCGATCATGGCTAAATTTTCATCTAAGGTAGTTTGTAATCCTGCGGTGACGTGCAAATCCCAGGATTTCCCAAAAATGGTAACCCATTGGGTGCCTGCCCCTAGAATGGCTTGTAACATGGAATCGGCGGCGGCAGTGGTGTGGGGGCGACGGGTGGCGCAAAAGGCGACTAATTGAGCTTGGGTGAGGGGTTGCTCTTTGAGGTGCCAAAAAAATTGGACATCTTTGGGATTGGCTCCAGGCCAACCTCCCTCGATGAAGGGAATACCGAGTTGGTCTAGGCGACGGGCAATGCGGAGTTTATCGTCTAGAGATAGGCATAGTCCTTCTCGTTGAGCGCCATCGCGGAGTGTGGTGTCGTAAATCCAAATCGGTTGAGGGGTAGATGAGGTCATAAGGGGTGTTAAGGATTTTAAGTTTGGCCAGAGATTCTGTGATTATTTTAAGGAATAATCTGGCCGAAAAATGTAAAGTATAATAAACCTTCTATGTCGGGCGATCGCCACTCATTGTCTCTCCTGAGATTCTAGGTTATCGTTACCGCTGCTTGAGCCACTTCTAAAACCATTTTCCTTGCCCATTGGTCAGCGGCTAGAATATCTTCTAGGGAGGGATGATCGTGGTTTTGGGACTGGTGGCGATCGCACACTTTTTCAATCACTTGGGGAATCTCTAAAAACCCAATCTTTTCTTCTAAAAATAATGCCACTGCCTGCTCATTCGCCCCATTTAAAACCGCTGGCATTGATCCTCCGGCTCGTCCGGCTGCATAGGCTAATTGCATACAAGGATATTTATCATGATCGGGATGCTTAAAGGTTAAACTCCCCGCTTTTACTAAATCCAATGGCTCCCAATTCGTATAGATTCGCTCTGGCCAAGACAAGGCGTACAGCAAGGGTAACCGCATATCTGGCCATCCCAATTGCGCCAATACAGAAGTATCTTGAACCTCAATCAAAGAATGAATAATACTTTGGGGATGAATGACAATCTCAATCCGATCATAATCGACACCAAATAAGAAATGAGCTTCAATCACTTCTAGACCTTTATTCATCAAAGTAGCTGAATCAATGGTAATTTTTTTTCCCATTGACCAATTGGGATGTTTGAGAGCATCACTCACTTTCGCCGTGGCTAATTTCTCTACGGGCCAATCGCGAAAAGCTCCCCCGGAAGCGGTTAAAATAATCTTGCGTAATCCGCCGGGAGGAACCCCTTGTAAACATTGGAAAATTGCTGAATGTTCTGAGTCTGCTGGCAATAATTTTACGCCATATTCTTGGACTAACGGTAACACGACTGGCCCGCCAGCAATCAGGGTTTCTTTATTGGCTAAGGCGATATCTTTTCCGGCTTTAATGGCGGCGAGAGTCGGCAGGAGTCCGGCACAACCAACGATACCGGTAACGACGCTTTGAGCGTCACCATAGCGAGCGACTTCGACTACGCCTGCTTCTCCTGCCAGTAGGATGGGTTGGGGATCGACTGAGGCGATCGCCATTTTTAATTCGGGTAACTTTTCTGCCTTACTAATCGCCACAATTTCTGGGTGAAATTGCTGAATTTGCGCCGCTAACAACGCCACATTATTTCCTGCGGCTAATCCAACAATCCGAAATTGATCACGATATTGACCAACAATATCTAGCGTTTGGGTGCCAATG
This sequence comes from uncultured bacterium, assembly GCA_964616725.1. Taxonomy (GTDB): domain Bacteria; phylum Cyanobacteriota; class Cyanobacteriia; order Cyanobacteriales; family Desertifilaceae; genus Roseofilum. Next base: position 7,164 of record CAZTRW010000015.1, on the reverse strand, counting down.
GAACCAGTGGAACCGAGGAGAGTAATTGCTTTCACTGCGTTTGGGTAAAAAATTGGGGATCACATGACTCACTATATCGGTTTCTGTACCCCAACTCCACCCTAGCCTAGACGATGACCACAACTAGAACAAAACCGATCCTCTGGTTTCACTGAAGCACCGCATTGGCTACAAAACTTTTGGAGACTAGTCGCAGGGGTTCCCATTTTCATCTCCATATTCCCCATTTTCATCGTCATCGGCGAGAAACCCATCTCCATATTTCCCATTTGCATCGGTTTCATCGGCTCCATCGGTTGCACCCACTGAAGGGGAATCGGGTGTTGCAGAGTAGGAGCCGTGCTAATCATTGCCATTTGAGTCCCTTGAACTTGAATCCAGCGCTTTCCTGCGGCGGTTTTTAGCTCAATGACAACCCCTTCTGGTGTGGCAAACACTTCTGGTGCGGCAATCCAAGCGCCGGTGTGGAAACTACTGCTCGATTGCTGTTGCCCTCCTGGGTGAGTATTCACCAGAGTCACTGAGGTTTGTGTCCCTTGATGATCTAAGTATAGCTGCGTGTTGGCTGTGCGATCGCATCGATAAGCCATAATAACATCCCCCTAACTTTCTCTCTCTACTCTAAACCCAGAATCTAGCTTTATCTACCTTCAATTTTTGATCTTCACCTGAAGTCAATTCACCTATTTTCCTCTTCCCTCTTGACCGATAAAATCTAAATCTCTGTCGAACTCACATTAATATGGTACCTTGAAGCGAGTTACTGACCCATTGCCCACACCTAAGCCTAATCATCATGATTCACCGCACTATCAGACCCATTGGCATCTATGACCTTCGCGGATTAGTCTCTTACGGTTCCTATTGTCTCTCCCTCGACTCTATCAGAGGTTACCTTCTGCAAATTGATCTGACCAATGATAATACCACAATTCTCAACCCTAATCACCTACCCGAACTGAAGTATGCCAATAGTCTAGCCGTTTGGGAGGAAACCTTATGGTTTACTCGCGATCATTCAGTTTATGTGTGTTCCTTAAAAGATTTTCAACTGCGCCTATTTGCCACCCTCCCCTTCCGTGCCGAAGGAATTGCCGTCTGGGGAGCTACTGTTTATGTCTCCTGTCAGCAGGGAGGCTATATCCAAGTCTTTAATGATAAAGGTCGGATGATTACTCAGTTAATTCCTCCAGGGGTAGGCGTAGAAAGTTTGACGATTCGGGATGAAGAGCTTTGGGTGGCTGATAAAGAGGAGCAAACGGTTTACTGTATGGATCGAGCTACGGGAGAAATTCGCTTCAGTATGTTAACTCCTTTTGATCATCCCACCGGATTGGCGTTCCATCCTGATGCTAACACGGGTGAAATCTTGCTTTATGTTGCTTATGCCAGTGAAAAGCCTTATATTCGTGACGATCCCAATGCTGATCCTCCTCTTCAGTTGGCTTGGCGCGATCGCACGTTTGTTCATCCTCTTTACTATACCCATTCCTCTCACGGCCATTATACTCTTTCTAATGGCTATTTGATCGAAATGTCCTATGTTGAAGAACTTTCTCCTCTAGAACCCATTGAATTAGAAAAATTAGAATGGCGCATTGCTTTACCGTCAGAAACACCACGGCAAAAAGTGCGATCTATTGAGGCGATCGGTCTTCCTTTTACGGAAGAAATGCAAGCAGGAGAAAAGGTCGCTGTTTTTCAATTTGACCAATTGAAAACTGATGAAAAACGAATTTTTGGCTGGAAGGCTCTCATTGAAGTTCATAGTATCAAATATAATCTGATTCCCCTGGATGTGGAAAATATTCCTCCCCTGGCTTCGGAGTTGCAAGAGCGCTATCTGATTGATGACGATCATTTGGCGATGGAGACTGCTACGGTACGGGAAGCGGCGATCGCCGCTGTCGGATCGGAAACTAACTTTTTGCGGCGCATGATTCGCCTTCGTAACTATGTTTACGATCGCCTTTCCTATCGGCTCACCACTAAAATTGAACCCCCCGATGTTGTCCTCTCCAGAGGAGCGGGATCTTGTGGTGAGTATGTCGGTGTTTTACTCGCTTTAGCTCGCTTAAATGGCATTGCTTGTCGCACGATTGGTCGATATAAATGTCCGGCTACACCAGAATATAAAGGCGTGCCTTTAGAACCAGATTATAATCACGTTTGGTTAGAGTTTTATATCCCCGGATTTGGATGGGTTCCCATGGAATCTAATCCAGATGATATGGAAGACGGGAATCATTTATCTCGTTTTTTTATGGGTCTAGCTTGGTATCATATTGAAATCGGTAAAGGTATTTCTTTTGAACGGATTCGCCTAGCAGGAAAACCTGTAGACCGAGAAAAACTATCAGTAGGAGATTTAGCATTAAACCATGTCAGATTTACGATTTTGGAAGAATTACGTCCTTCTTAACGATTGTTTGAGAATTATTTGAGGACTTTGATCATGAATACTTTGCAGCATTTATCTAGACGACAAAAAAGCGCGATCGCTCTAACTTTTGAACGAATAATGGCGGCGATCGCCACCCTAAACTTACTCCTGGTTGCCTTCGATCTCAGTTATATCCAATTGCGTAACTTTTGGCTGCAAGGCATCATTCAAGTTCCCTTCATTGGCTTAATCATTAACGTCCCCATTCTCTCAGAAGAGATTGACTCTTCTCCCGTCACTGCTTGGTACGATCCCATCAAAGGCATTCAACCCCATCGAGAGACTCAACACTATCTGCAAGTCATCAATCAACTAGAACAGCAAGTCAAACAAACTGGCTATGGCTCTACTGAAGCCAAAATCATTTTAGCCGAATTGCAAGACCTCAGCGAACAAATGATCGCCGAAAACCCCTTTCAAGGAGCTAATAAAAGCGGCACCCTAGAAAAAATAAAAAACCGGGTTCGAGATCACATGGGCAAAGAATCTGCCAAAGAAGCCTTTAAACAATTCTGGACAGCCGATCATCTCCTTAAAGATACCCAAGAATTTGAACTCTTCAAAACCAAAGTCGCTCCTTTAATTGCCACCAACTACTATCGCTCCATCGATGAAACCGGCGGACCCACCGATTTATTTGCCGCCCTAGATTTTCCCTTTGCACTCCTATTCTTAGGAGAATTTTTAGTCCGCAGCTTCTATATTAGTAGCAAACATGATACTATTACATTAAGAGATGCCATGCTGTGGCGATGGTATGATGTTTTCTTGTTTCTACCTATCCTGCGCTGGTTAAGAATTCTTCCCGTGACTATTCGCCTCCATCAAGCAAAAATCATCAATTTAGAGCCAGTACGCGCCCAATTTAGTCGCGGGTTTGTCGCCAGCTTTGCCGGAGAACTCACCGAAGTCATTATGATTCGAGTGATTAACCAAATTCAAGAAGAAGTGCGGAGCGGTTCCATCGTTAAACAACTCATAGAAGGCAGTGCGCGCCAATACATCGACATCAACGATATTAACGAAATTGAAGCCATCACTAACCGCTTAACCCAAGTGATCATTTGTCAAGTCTTTCCCACTCTACAACCCGAACTCAAAGAGATTATTCACCATAACTTAAATCAAATTATTCAAACTCTGCCATTTTACCATAATTTGCCCAATTTACCAGGATTAAAAGAACTGCCCGATCGCCTGACAGAAGAACTTTCACAACAATGGGCAACCCTGATCACTCAAGGCTCTCAATCCCTCTATGAAAGCATAAAAAATGACACCACTGGAGCACAATTAATCAATCAATTAGCAGAAAAATTTGGCAAATCCCTAGGAGCAGAACTCCAACAAAAACATACCACCCAAGAACTTCAATCTCTTCTGTCAGACTTCCTAGAAGAATTCAAACTCAACTATGTGCAACGACTGGCACAAGAAGATATCGAGAAAATCCTGGAAGAAACCAAACGACTAGGAAAAGTCAGCAAAGCCTGAGAGAGAACCAACCGACTTTCCCCAAAACTAGCGTCATCGAGAAGAAATCGATTATAATGTCAACGAAGAGTCCTTAACTGGGGAAACCACTGAACCTCCCCATAGTCAAGCCGATCCTCAATGCCCTGACGGTTAAGCTAGGCCTTGCACTCAATCTGCATTTCCCTGGAGAATTTTAACCCCTCCCTCCAACACAGGAAACGCAGAGTTTCAACCCTTCAGTGGGGAATTTCCAGTCTCAGCGGCATACCGCAGTGACTCTTGGAAGTGGGAAATGACCCGCTTTTTTTTATGGCAGCAGTAATGAATTATGGTTCATCCATTGATCCCAAAAGTAATTGAATTAGCTACCCCATTGGCCCAAGATTTGGGTCTCGAAGTGGTGGGTGCCACCTTTCAGACCAGTCAAAATCCCCCAATTTTACGAGTTGAGATTCGTAATCCCACCCAAGATACGGGATTAAATGAGTGCGAACAAATGAGTTATCGCCTCGAAACGGCCTTAGACGAAAGTCAACTGATCCCCCAATCCTATATTCTGGAAATTTCCAGTCCTGGTATTTCCAAACGGCTGATGACCGATCGCGACTTTATCGCCTTTAAGGGATTTCCTGTCTTGGTGATGACCGATCCTCCCTATAAAGACCAGTCCCTGTGGCGAGGTACACTCAACAGTCGGGATGAAGCCTTAGTGTATATCAACCAAAAAGGGCGGAATATTGCCATTCCCCGTGAGGCGATCGCCTGGGTAGAATTTTGCTAACCCCCAACCCTATTCCCACTCCCTAGAAAAAGGAAAACTATCAACAATGTCAATGGTTAACTTGCCTGGACTCAAAAACCTCATCGAGAGTATCAGCAAAGAACGAAACTTACCCAAAACTGCCGTCCAAACCGCCCTCCGAGAAGCCCTCATGAAAGGGTACGAACGCTATCGCAAAGCACAACAACTCAAAAGCTTTGACGAAGACTATTTTGACAACTTTGAAGTAGAACTCGATCTCGACGAAGAAGGCTTTCGGATTTTAGCCACCAAAGTGATCATGGAGGAAGTCACCAGTTCCGACCATCAAATTTCCCTCAAAGAAGTCCAAGAAGTCGCCCATGAAGCCCAATCTGGCGATACCGTAGTCTTAGATGTTACTCCAGACCAAAGCGACTTTGGTCGCATGGCTGCCATTCAAACCAAACAAGTCCTCGCCCAAAAACTCCGCGATCAGCAACGGAAACTGATTCAAGAAGAATTTCAAGATCTCGAAGGAGAAGTGCTACAAGCACGGGTGCTGCGGTTTGAACGCCAATCCGTAATTATGGCCGTCAGCAGTGGCTATGGCCAACCTGAAGTGGAAGCGGAATTACCCAAACGAGAACAACTCCCCAACGATAACTACCGCGCCAATGCTACCTTCAAGGTCTATCTGAAAAAAGTGGGATCAGGCTCCCATCGAGGCCCTCAATTGATGGTGTCTAGAGCTGATGCTGGTTTAGTGGTGTACCTGTTTGAAAACGAAGTCCCTGAAATTGAAGATGAAGTAGTCCGTATTGTAGCGGTAGCGCGAGAAGCGAATCCACCCTCGCGCTATGTGGGGCCACGCACCAAAATTGCGGTTGATACCTTAGAAAGGGATGTAGACCCAGTGGGTGCGTGTATTGGCGCACGAGGATCGCGTATCCAGGTAGTGGTCAATGAGCTACGCGGCGAAAAAATAGATGTGATTCGTTGGTCTCCCGATCCCGCTACTTACATTGCCAATGCTCTCAGTCCAGCGCGGGTAGATGCTGTCTATTTGATTGACCCAGAAGTGCGTCAAGCCCATGTCTTGGTGGCTGAAGACCAATTAAGCTTGGCGATTGGTAAGGAAGGGCAAAATGTGCGTCTGGCAGCTCGTTTAACGGGCTGGAAGATTGATATTAAAGACGGAGCGCTTTATGATGCCAAGACAGAACACCAAAAAATGGCCGCGATCATTGAGGCTCGGCATGAAGCAGAAGCTGAAAGGGAGGAAAGTGAATTGGAGGAATCTGAAGATCCCTCTGCCCTAGAGGAATTTTCCTCGGAGGCAGACCTCTTAGAATCAGAATCATTAGAATCGGAAGAGGAGGAAGCGATCGCTGAAACAGAAGAAACCTAATCCCACCTAGGGATACTCAGGGAGTAGATTACCATGCAACCCAATCAACGACGTTGTATTAGCTGTCGCAAAGTCGATCGCAAACAGGCGTTCTGGCGTATTGTGAGGACCTATCCTCAACAGACTGTCCAATTAGACGAGGGCATGGGGCGTTCTGCCTATCTTTGTCCCCAAGCAGCCTGCTTAAAAATCGCCCAAAAGAAAAACCGACTGGGGCGCAGCCTGAAAACGGCAGTGCCAGATTCAGTGTATCAAACCCTGTGGTCTCGACTCCTCAGTCAGACCCAAGAAAATCCCGACAGCGATCGCCAAAAAACTCTCCAGTTGTTCAACGATTAGTGCAAGATTAAATAAGGATCATCCCCCGCGGGGATCATCCTGCCGTCCCCTGTAGTTGTCGTCGAAAGGCAGGCCACTATGTAAAATCCCCTTAACTGTAGATACCCCAAGAGGCAAGTGTGAATGAACAACGGCAAAGTCAGAATATACGAGCTATCCAAGGAACTGAATTTGGACAACCATTACGTTTTAAACCTTTGCGACCAACTCAACATCACCTACAAAAGTCATAGCAGTACCATATCAGAATCCGAAGCCGAACGGATTCGCGCTTACGCGGAAAAACACCCCCCCGGCGACAGCCTAACCCCAAAACCCACCCCTCATCGCTCCAAACCCCAACTCCCCAGCGATGACCCCTCCAAGAAAAAACAACAAATCTTGGCGATTCGCAGGCATCCCTCAGAGGGAGAAAAAAACAGCGGATCGATTTGGAGGGAACCCTCTAATACCTTCACAGAAGACTCAGTGCTCCTACAATCTCCCCCCATGCGTCCCTCGGCTCTGCCTCAAGGCACTGAACCCGACCCCCAGGCGGACTCTGAGGTAACCCCTAGCCTTGAAAATTTCCCAGAACCCTATTCTGATCCCATCACTGCTCCCGGCGATCGCCCAACCCCCGAAACTGAAGCCTTCAGGTCAGACTCCCCTCCCCTCCCTCCTCTCCCCCAAAAACCCCCAACCCAAAAAAGATCAGACCCTCCTACTGTCCCCTCTTCTGAAAACCAGCCCCCTCTCAAATCATCCATGCTAGAT
>CAZTRW010000014.1:0-32543 GCA_964616725.1 uncultured bacterium | reverse complement strand
GTATAGACTCGAAACTGAGGGGAGGAAAAAATTTGCTGTACCCATTGAGCCGCTTGGCTGTCAGTGCTGGCAACCGTGGTAGCGGCAGGAAGACCTTGGTTAATTTCTTTGGAGAGATTGGGCCCAGCGAGGACGACGATGGGATGATGGGGAAAGGCGGCTTGCCAAATTTGGGAAGGGGTGATGCGATCGCTTGGATCGAGGCCTTTGGTTGCTGTGAGGATAGCTCGACAACACTCCAAATTTAAAGGTTGAACTTGACTGACTACAGACTTCACTCCTTTCATAGAGATGGCATTAACGAGAAGGGAGGCTTCCGCCAGGGTTTGGGATAAGGTCAGATCCCCTTGACGAGACCAGATCTTTACGCGGTGACCCCGATCCTCTGCCAGTTGGGCGAGGGTTTGTCCCCAGACTCCTCCCCCAAGAATGGCGATGGTATAGACGGTGGTGTACATTGGGAAAGGTTTTGTGTCATGCTCAGTTCTCATCCTAGTGTAGGGTATTCCTGGAGCGGTTCAGAATTGGTGTTCAAATCGGCGACTGAATTGGTTCGGTTAATTGGCGATCGCGATCTTTCTTCCGTTGAGTTAGTACAAGCCTATCTGCAGCAGATTGAAGCGGTTAATCCTCAGCTCAATGCAGTCATTACTCTGGATGCTGAAGGTGCTTTAGCACGGGCAAAGGCGGCCGATGAAGCGCTTGCTGATGGTGATACTCCTTCCGAGTCGCTGCGCGAACGCCTGGGAGTACTCCATGGATTGCCAATGACTATTAAGGATGCTTTCGCCACAGCAGGAATACGGACAACTTTCGGGAATCCTCAGATGGTAAGCTATATCCCCGATCGCGATGCCGATGCCGTAGCTACCCTCAAACAAGCTGGAGCCATTCTCCTGGGAAAAACCAATATTCCCACTCACAGTTATGATTGGCAATGTCAACATCCCACCGCCGGACGAGCCAATAATCCCTGGAACCAGGAATGTACCCCTGGCGGCAGTTCGGGCGGTGCGGCAGCGGCGGTGGCTGCTGGTTTGACTCCTTGGGAACTGGGAAGTGATTTAGCGGGTTCCATTCGTCTACCAGCTCACTTTTGTGGGATTTGTGGGTTTCGTCCCACGGAAGGGATGATCTCTTATCAAGGACATAGTGTGATGCCGGGGGAGAGTTTGACGATGCGCGGTTTTCTGACGGTAGGGCCGATGGCGCGCACGGTGGCAGATTTAGAATTGTTATTCTCTGTGTTACACCCTGGGGGGCTAATCCGTGAACATCGGGAACTGCGATCGCTGAAACTAGCTTGGACAGAACAGTTAGGGGATATTCCCCTTGATGAGGATATCCGATGTGCTTTGTCTGATTTCCGTGGGAAGTTAGAACAAGCAGGATGTCAGGTTGAGACAGTGGATTGGGTACGGGAGGAGTGGCTAGAGCGGTTTGGGATGATTCATGGGGCCCAGTTGAGTTCATTTTGCCCCCCTTGGCTACGCCAGACGGTGCTGCCGAGGTGGTACTGGGAGAGGGTTTGGGGCAGAAGTCGTTGGACTGAGGCGATCGCCCAGGGGATGAAACTCAGTTTAGAGCAGTATTTGCGGCTCTGGGACGAGCGCGATCGCTTCCTACACCAGATGGATCGGGTTCTGGCTGCCTGGGATGGCTGGCTTTGTCCTGTGGCTCCCCTTCCTGCTATTCCTCACTGTCCTACCGGTACCCCCCTTCAGATTCAGGGTCACTCTTACCCCTATGCCGATGTTTTTGGGATGTATTTAGGGACTACGGCGATGCTGGCTACTCCTGTGGTCACCTTTCCCATTGGCTGGTCTAGAACCAGATTGCCTGTGGGGATACAGTTAATCGGTCGCCGCTGGCAGGATAACAGGATTTTGGCGATCGCCCGTGCCCTCAGTGAAACAGTGGCAAGTGGTAACGCCGCCACACCAGTGGTTGCCGAATCGGAAAACTCACGATAGTATTAAGAAACTTTACAGCTATTGACATCAATCCCCAAATATGGGGTGAAATAGCCAGACCCTGAATGTGATATGAGGAGTAACCGTGGTGAGACTACCCCTAAACCTGACTGAAACTACCCAAGAATCACAGATTGAGCGATTTTTCCGGGAAACCCAAGGCCGCTGGTGTTCCCAACGACGTTATTATACTCTCCCAGATGGAGAACCCCAAGAAATTTCGAGCATTTTGGAAATTCAATATTTACCCCAGGGGAGTGAGTTCCTCAGAGACTTGGCAAGATGGCATCACTTAGAAGACGATCAGGTTTTGATGTGTGGTTCTCTGGTGAGGTGGGAAAGTAAGGAATCAGTAACGGGACGGAAACAGTCCCATGGAGAGACGGTATTTGGAGTGTGGGGAAAAACATTGTATCGCGATCGCGGCTTTGCCACTGCCAAACCAGTCACCGCTGAATTTGCTCTGATCAATCCCCAAACCCTTTCTTTGCGTACCGAATACAACCGCTCCGTATTTGAAGAAGAAATTAAACTCATTGGTCAACAGTATCGTACCCGCCAAACCATTATCTCCCGCGCCGGAGAACAACAAATGATTGGCCAATATCTGGAAAAACGTATGGATTAACGGGATAGTCTCCTTCAACAGCAAAAATGAGACAGGCAATCGCCTATCTCATGGAAAATTTCGGTCTCAGATCGGCATCTTTAAGGATCTATTTAAATCCAACTGCGGCTTGCCAAACGAAAGCAAGCAACAGGAACAGGATAGGAATAACGGGTAAAACATCAATGACGGGACCAAAGGCTGAGTAGGCTTCCGGTAGTTTTGCCAAGAGCAGTACTAATTCCATAGGGGTGTTTTCCTCTCCAACAGTACAAGGGGTGATTTTCAGAATTGAAAAAAATATTAACATGGTTGGGGCCGTTGCGGTGAATGGGGTTCGGATGGAGGGAGCCAATGACTGAACTCGCTCAGGAAGCGATCGCCTAAAATAGCTGCTCGGATCCGTTGGGTGAATCGGACTAATTCGGTGATATTGTGGATGGAGAGCAAGGTATAGACGAGGAGTTCTTGACAGCGCCAGAGGTGTCCTAGGTAAGCACGACTAAAGTGCTGGCAAGTGTAGCAGGGACATTCAGCATCCAGGGGAGCAAAGTCGTCGCGAAATTTGGCATTTTTAATATTCCAGCGCTCTCCCCGTACCAACACCGCACCATGGCGAGCTAATCGGGTGGGGATGACACAATCAAATAAATCGATGCCCCAGGCGATCGCCTGTACCATTTCCGTATAGGTTCCCACTCCCATTAGGTAACGAGGTTTGTGAGCCGGAAGTAGGGGAGCCGTAGTTTGCACAATTTGATGAATAAATGCGGCTGGCTCTCCCACACTCACGCCACCGATGGCGTAACCGGGGAGATTGAGGGCGACTAATTCAGCGGCTGCGGCTTGTCTCAGTTCGGGATATACCCCCCCCTGGACAATGCCGAAGAGAGCTTGCTGAGGCGATCTTTGGGCGGCTATGCAGCGTTTTAACCACCGATAGGTGCGCTCGGTAGCAGCGATGACGGCTTCTTTGCTGGCAGGATAGGGGGGACATTCATCGAAAGCCATGATGATGTCTGCTCCGAGTTGGTTTTGAATGGCGATCGCCTTTTCCGGGGTAAAATCAATGATGCGTCCATCTCTAGGCGATCGAAATCTCACTCCCTCCTCTTGAATTGTTCGTAACCCCGACAAACTAAAGACTTGAAATCCCCCAGAATCCGTTAATATGGGCCCATGCCATCCCATAAACTGATGCAAACCCCCCGCCGCCGCAATCAACCCTTCTCCTGGTTGCAGATGGAGATGATAAGTATTTGCCAGAATCATTTGTGCGCCAGTGGCTTGCAGTTGCTCCGGAGTAATCCCCTTGACAGTGGCTAACGTTCCCACGGGCATAAATCGAGGGGTTTCCACTTTTCCATGGGGAGTTTCTAGGCAAGCGGCTCTGGCTTGGGTGTAACTACATTGGGCTTGGATGGAAAAAGGAAAAGAGGACATAGGCGTTTGAGTTTCACCACTTCAGACACAGAGCACTCAGTATACTTCTCTCAGGAGATTTCTGCTTCTTTTCCATTTTCTGGATCAGATTTTTGATCAATTTCTGGTAATTTGAGTAAGACTCCAGCCAGGAACCAGTAATAAACGGCAACTGGATCGACATCAAGAGGATAGTAGTAGGGGAAATAACTGACGATCGCAATAAAGATCCAGAAACACAGGGCAAGTTTTTTCCAGGCGCGATGGTTCAGGGAGCGATAGGCTTGAAAGGTGAGAAATACTAGGACAGAAACGACGGCTAAAAATGCTAATAAGCCTAAAGGACCAATTTCATAAAAAACTTTAGCATGAAAGGTTTCAATTAAACGAGTGGGTGCAAGTTTTCGGGCGGCATTGGTAGCAGCTCCTACCCCTTTTCCCCAAATGCTTTCTTGTTGGCTAAAAACCCATTGCCATTGCTTCCACATAAATTCGTGAGGAGGAGAAATAGTCCAGCGATTCACAAAACTTTGAATGCGCTGCTCTACGCGGTTAATGCTTTGGACAATGAAACCACTGGCGAGGATTGCAGCACCCCATTTGAGGGGTAATAGTTTTTTTTGAGAGGTGGTGAGCAGTTGCAGAATAATCAGAATAATGGGGACTAAGGCGAGAGCAATTCGTTGTCCAGAAACTACTGCCATGATGATTAATAGCCCTGTGGCGATCGCACTGGTAATTCGCCAGCCTTTATTCGGATCGCTGACATCTAACGCAAAGATAAAAAAGGTGCTAGAAATTAGAAACCATCCCCATTGCCAGGGTGCCACAAATGTACCTGGTAAGCGAATTAATTCTTGATTGGGATTATACAATAGCGATCCGCCTACAAAACAATGAGCTTGTAAACTTGCCCGATACAAATACTCTCCTGTCAAGCCTTGGCTACCTGGACATATTCCAGTAGTCAGAAGAAAATATTGAGTTAATCCTAAGCCACAACAAATGATAATTAAAGCGGTATGCAATCGCAGAAAAAATAGGAGTTCATCCTTACCGTCAATTAGGTAATACGCACAAACTAAGAGGGGGATGTAGCCAAAGATTGTCTTGAAGCCAATTAGTCCCATTAGGAATTGATTGCCAATTTTAGGATTAATTTGCTCCCCAATGATATTTACTAAAATAAAGGTGATGAGGGTTGTGACGATTAATCCTAAGAGAGGCCAATAGAGTGGTTTAATTTTTTGCCAAAAAGGTTGAAGATAAGAACTCTCGTGCATGAGAATGGAGAATAGGGCAGGAAGGTAAAAAAAGTCTTTCAGTAAATGGACAAATCGGCTACTTTCGGCGATCGCATGAGTCACTGTACCGGCAAAGGGAAGATACATCAGAAATACCCACAGTGCCCAGGCTGGATAAGTATAAGAAAATCCCATGATTGCACCGATCATTCCCGCAAAAATCCCTGGCACTAATCCCTCTAGAAGAGTAAATAATATACCAGGCAAAACAGCAAAAAACACTAATTGAATGATTTCTCGGCGTTCCATGAACAATTCATCGCCATAAATTAGGGGAACTTCACCGGTTTGCCCAAAGGAAACACTCGGCACAGTCCAAGAACTCTCCTATGATACTGTGCCGATTTCCTCTGATGTCAACTGTGAGAGTTTAAGGCAGTTTCGAGGCGAAATTTCAGGGTAGGAACCACCTGATTAATTTCCACTTCCTCAGAAGCATGGGTTGCCCGTTCGACTAACTCCACTCTACCAGATTGAATGGAGCGTCCGGTTACTAACCGATAGGGAATACCAATGAGATCGGCATCCTTAAATTTTACTCCGGCTCGTTCATTACGGTCATCGAGCAGCACGTCAATCCCAGCGTTTTGCAGTTCTCGGTATAGGGTTTCTCCTACGGCCATCTGTTGAGAATCGGTGATATTAGGCACGGAGATGATCACGGTATAGGGGGCGATCGCTACCGGCCAGATGATACCATCGCGATCGTAGGATTGCTCTACCGCTGCCTGAGCCAGCCGAGACACCCCAACTCCGTAGCATCCCATGTAACAGGGTAACTCTTCCCCTTGTTCGCTGGTAAAGGTAGCATTCATCGCCTCAGAATACTTAGTCCCCAGTTGGAAAATATGACCGACTTCAATTCCTCTGGCTGTTTTCAGCCGTTGGCTGGGATCGTGAAGGGCGCGATCGCCTGCTTGTGCTTTCCGTATATCTACGATATACTTTGGCAAAGAAAACTGCTCTCCCCAATTAGCGGCGATCACATGATACCCCATCTCATTAGCACCCGTGGCAAAATCCTTCAACTCAACCGCTGTCCGATCCACACAACGCAAAAATTGCGGCACCAGTTTCTCTTGTTTGATCAGATACTCATCCCCCAAGTCGGGAGCTATATAACCGAGGGGTAAAGGTTTGGCACAGAATTTACTCTGAGTCTCTGCATCAGGAACCGTTAACGATAACACTGCCTTAGCACCATAGTTTCCTGCCATTGCCGTTAACTCATTCGACAATTTCACCTCATTCACTTCTTGATCGCCACGAATACTCACCAAAACCATCACCGTCATTCCCGTATCATAAACAACTTGATACAGTACATTTTTCAGGGTATTGGTAGGATGACAACCGAGCGCTTCACAGAGAGTAGCGATGGTTTCTGTCTGAGGAGTTACCACCTTTTGATACCCCTGAAACGGAGAAGGGTGAGCATCCGCAGGCAAAGACACGGCCTTTTCTACATTCGCGGCGTATTGACTATCTTCGGTATAAAGAACTTCATCCTCTCCCGCATCTGCTAACACCATAAACTCTTGAGACACCCCACCCCCAATGGCACCGGAGTCCGCTTGAACCGCTTGAAATTTTAAGCCAGAGCGGCGTAGCATATTGCGATAGGCCCGATCCATCTCCTGATAGGTTTGTTTCAAGCTCTCTGGATCGGCATGAAACGAATAGCCATCTTTCATAATAAATTCTCGGCCCCGCATCAAGCCAAATCGGGGACGAATCTCATCGCGAAACTTAGTTTGAATCTGATAGAGATGAACCGGCAATTGGCGATAGGAGCGGATCAGATCGCGCGCGATCGCCGTAATCACCTCCTCATGAGTCGGCCCTAACCCCAACTCCCGCTTCTGTCGATCTTGTAAGGCAAACATAATCCCTTCTGCCTTAATATAAGTATCCCATCGCCCCGACTCTTTCCACAAATCCGACGGTTGCAATTGAGGGAGCAAACATTCCTGCGCCCCAGTCGCATTCATCTCCTCACGCACAATTTGAGAAACCTTTTGCAGCACCCGCCACATTAGAGGAAGATAGGCATACAATCCGCTCCCAATCCGACGGATGTATCCGGCTCGAATCAACAACTTATGGCTTGGAATTTCTGCTTCTGCTGGATCATCACGCAGGGTACTAAACAGCATTTGTGACAGTCGCATCTGAATCTCTCCCATCTAGACTGAACGGCTATTATACCCCGTCCCCAGGTTCCTCCTTATTACCGTTAACGAGCCGCCACCGAATGCCGAGGAATAATCGCATCGGGTGGCACCAACGTCACCGTTTCTGCTAATGGTAACAGCCGTTGGGTTTTATGATACACATTAACTTGATAAACCTGTTGGTTTGTCCAATCGAGTGCCGTTAACCATCCGCTACGGCGATGGTAGGCTCCTGTATCAATATCCAACCAACCGCGACCTTGGGCAATCTTGCCAGGGGTAACTCCTGGCAAGGTAAAGGTAATCGTATGGCCGGTAATAATCGTTTTATCGGGAAAATAGGGTTGGGGCATACTGTGAAATTCATCTCGAATCCAACAGAGTTCGTATGCGTTTTGTTGATCAATGGGTAATCCGGGATGAACTCCGGCATGAACCAGCCAAATATCTCCCAAGTCTAGATACAAGGGGAGGTTAATAATCCATTCCAGATGTTCCAGTAGCAGATTGGCTTGTTTGTAACTGGCGAGAGTCGCTTGTCCTCCACTGTATAGCCATGCTTGCAGGGCGGGATAATGGATTCTCCCATCGGGAAAGCTATCAATGAGGAGTTGTTCGTGGTTCCCCCGCAGGCAATGATAATGGCTTTGACGGACAAAATTGACGACTTCGGCACTATTGGGACCGCGATCAATTAAGTCTCCAAGAAAATAAATCTGGTCGTTTTGACTAGGGGCGATCGCCTCTAGTAGAGCCATTAATCCTTCATAATTCCCATGCACATCGCCGATAATAATCCGTCGCGCTGCTGCTCCATTCATTGCTTTGTGTTCCCTGGCTTTGATGATTGGTTCCCTATTTTTTTGGAAGAATGCCAGAGTTAATTCCCTAGACTTCTTCAGTACCTGTATCGCTCTTAATTTGAGTGGGGCGATTTCTAGGTATCCTTACAGGATACTGAGAAAGTCTAGTTCTGGACAACTGTTCTAGGATTATTGGGTCAAAGCTTTAATAAAGCGTTCCAGTTCTCCGAAAATTCCCCTCCCTCGTTGGCGGCTCTGGGAGGGTGCGGGAGAGAGATTGTCTTCGGATCTTCGGGAATTTCCCTCAGAGACGGCTTGGTTAAGGATCAATTCTAGGGTGTCTCCTATGGGTTTTTGCGGTTGTTGGGCGATGAGTTGATAGTTGTTTGTGCTCTGTTCTAACCAGACTTGCCAGGGAGAAGGATGGCAGCGATAGAGGGCTGCGCCTTCTAGGGGACGGATGTAGTAGCAGGAATAAATTTGACTGAGAAATCTTTCTCGCAGTTGACGGGCGGCATAGCCGATCCCGACGATCGCTACATCTTCTAGTTGGGGAATCAGTAAAATTACGGGGCGATCACCGGCGAGGGTGGCTAACCGCTCCACTTGAGATACTTCTACGGAGGAGGGATTGACGACGAGGAAGATTTCGTCTGCGGGAGTGATGCGCTGATCGATGGGCGAGCGACTATTGCCTAAGTCGGTGACTGGAAACGGGGTTTCTCCCCAGTCTCGGCAAGCGAGAGCTGCTGCGCCTGTATCTGGGAAAAAGACTTTGAGTGCTCCCTGCTTTTGCAATTCGGGAATAAACTGTTGGGCGAGAGTTTGGGCTTCTAGGGCGATTTCGGGAAAGACTAGCTCAATTTGTAGGAGTTTGTGTCCGTCTTCTAGGGCTGCTAGGGTGGCTTGTTTGGCTTGGGCGATCGCCTCATCTAAGGTGGCGGGCAGTGCAGTCATCACGAGTTGATCCATAGGATTTTGCTTGCTATTTTACCAAGTCTGTTGAACCTCTGAACCCTTCTTACCCAGTTTCTCGTCCCTCCACTCGCGCCAGGGCTTCTTGACATTATTGATAATTTATTGCAATAATGTGGAGAACGAATTAACGCCAATCCCAGGAAAAGTGGATGAGCAATTGTCCTTGCTGCCATGGCACATTGTTACGACATATCAGCAAATCTAGAATCTACTGGTTTTGTCCGACTTGCTGGCAGGAAATGCCCCACCCCAGTATAATTGAAATTGAAAATCAATTAACACCTTGCGATCTTGCTTCTGATCTCAGAGTCAAGGCGATCGCTTCTTTCTTGTAACCCCTTCCTAACCAGCAATCATGCGAAATCCTAACCTGACCTTACCCAAGAGGAACTACTCACCCCAATTCTCCTTCAAGCGGCGAGAATACCTGCCCTATCTGAGCAATAAACTGTGGCAGATTGAAACGGGGGTGGTGCGTACCTACACCTTCACCGAAGACGGTACGATCATCAACTTAGGGTTTTGGACATCAAAAGACATCATTGGTCAACCCCTAGCAGGAGTTCAACCCTACCAGATAGAATGCTTAACGGATGTACAAGTGTGCGCCCTCTCCCTAGACGAATGTCCAGATTTATATTCCATTCTGCTGTCCCATCTCCACCAAAGCCAAGAACTGTTACGGATGCGTACCGGGCAAATTCCCCAGCGTCTAGAGCAATTTCTAGACTGGTTAGCTCACAAATTTGGTCATCCATCAGAGCAAGGCAACCTCATTAAAATCCGACTCACCCACCAAGATTTTGCGGATACCTTGGGGACAACACGAGTCACCATTACCCGATTAATGAGTCAGTGGGAACGGGAAAATCGGATTCGTTGGGTTCATCAACATCTGCTGCTCCCTTGCCGGAGTGGCGATCGCCTGCTTCAATCATTAAAAAGACGATCGATCCATGATCTATGAAGCTATTTGTGCAAGGATTACTCATCAGCCTTATCCTATTAGCGGCCATATTCTTACCCGCCCAAGCCATTTCCCTGCGGGAGTTTCCCCATCAGATATGGCATCAGCACAGTGCTTCCCCCCAATTAGTCAGTGCTGGTGATGAAGCGCTCGCCCTAAAGAACCTAGCAGAAAACGCCTGGACTGCGTCTCGTCGGGGAGACTTTGCTGCCGCCGAAAGTTACTGGAGCGAGATTCTCCAAGCCTACCCAGAAAGTGCTGCCGCCTGGAGCAATCGAGGCATTACCCGCGTCAGTCAAGGCAAGTTTACCGAGGCGATCGCCGACTATAATCAAGCGATTGCCATCGCCCCTTTAGCCACCGATCCCTATCTGAACCGAGGCGCCGCCTTAGAAGCGATGGGAGAATATCAAGCGGCGATCGCCGACTATAATCATCTCCTAGCCATCGATCCCCAAGATGCCCAAGCCTATAATAACCGTGGCAATGCCAAAATGGCCCTAGGAGATTGGCAAGGAGCGATCGCCGACTACCAAACCTGCCACCAAATCGCCCCCAACTTCGCCTTTGCCCTAGCCAGTCAAGCCCTCGCCACCTATCAACTAGGAGACACCCAAACCGCCCTTCAAATGATGCGAAACCTCAATCGCCAATACCCCCAATTTGCCGATATGCGAGCCGCCCTCACCGCCGCCTTATGGGTAGAAGGAAAACAAGGAGAAGCAGAAAGCAACTGGGTAGCCGCAGTCGGCTTAGATCCGCGCTACCAAGACCTCAACTGGGTCAAAACCATTCGCCGCTGGCCCCCCGCCATGGTAGCAGCTTTAGAGAAATTTTTACATCTTTCCAGTCCCTAGCAGCCCATCTTGACGAAACGGCGGAAGAGGGATAGGGGTATCAACTTTCGTTAGTTGGTGAAGCTTAATGGACTACTGAAAAACCCGATAGGGGAGATATCGGGTTAGTTGAGGGATTAAGATTTCATTTTACTTTACCAAAACGGCGATCGCGCTTCTGAAACTCCCACAGCGCCCGATGCATCTCCGCCCGATCAAAATCCGGCCAAAGAGTATCCGTAATATAAATTTCCGCATAGGCCACCTGCCACAACAAGAAATTGCTAATTCGCATCTCCCCGCTAGTCCGAATCAACAAATCCGGATCACCCACACTCGCTGTATACAGATAGCGCTCAAACAAAGCTTGATCGATATCCTCAGGATTGAGTTGCCCCTCCTTCACCTGAGCCGCCAAAGAGCGACAAGCCTGCAAAATCTCCTGTCGTCCCCCATAGTTAGTTGCCACGGTAAATTGCAAGCCTTGATTGCCTTGAGTAGCACTCACACTGCGATGCATCTGCTTTTGCAAAGATTGAGGCAAATCTTGCAATTTACCAACCAACTCTAAGCGAATATCTCGTGCCATCAACTCTGGCAATTCCCGGCGCAAAAATTGCTCAATCAAAATCATAATTACATTAATTTCCTGTTGCGGGCGATTCCAATTTTCCGTAGAAAACGCATAAACTGTCAGGGCTTGAATGCCCCAATCATCGCAGCAGCGCACCAATTCCCGTAGGGCATCAACTCCACGGGGATGTCCCATAATCCGGGGCAGTCCTCGGCGTTGGGCCCACCGACCATTACCATCCATAATTACTGCAACATGACGGGGAAGCTTCTGGGGATCGAGGTCACTGGGGAGAGCCTTCAAGGTGCTATCAACAATTTGCTTTGCAGTCATTTTTTCTTTTGAGAAGCTGAAGAAGGTAAACGGAGTAGGCGTGCAATCAAGGCTGCACTTTGAGAATTGAGTTGGCGACCCAAGTTCCGCAGATCGGGGGCGACAGTCTCCCGTTCGACAGATTGAGAGAATTTGGCTTCCAATAGTTCCTTGAGTTTACTGCTGGTTAAGGGACGATTCAGGATACCGCGTTCTGCCAGAGAAATGGAGCCGGTTTCCTCAGATACCACCACACAGAGGCAATTTTCCACACGATCAGTAATTCCCATAGCGGCTCGGTGACGAGTGCCGAGTTTGCGGGAGGCGGTGCGATCGGACAAGGGCAAAATCACGCCAGCTGCGATAATGCGAGACATCCGAATCCAAACGGCTCCATCATGTAAGAGGGTACTGGTTTGAAAAATGGTTTGTAATAGCTCCTTGGAAACTTCTGCATTTAACCTTACACCAGGAACTGAAAAATCGCGCTCATCGATGGGCCCGGTTGTTTCTAAAATCAGGAGTGCGCCGGTACGGTTTTGGGAGAGGTCTTTAACGGCATCGACGATTTCATCAATGACGCTCTCTGCTTTGGGGAGAGGCTCTTTGGTGGGGAGAAATAAGTCCATGATCTGCCCTCGGCCGAGTTGTTCTAGGAGTCGACGAAACTCGGACTGTAAGATGACGGCCATGGCGACGGCGGAACCAATCACCAACTTGTTTAACACAAAGCTGAGGAGGGTTAACTGAATGAGGGAGCTGATAGCGGTTACTAACATTAATATGATGAATCCCCGCACCATCCATAGGGTTCGACGTTCACCGATAATCATCAAGACCATGTAGGTGAGGGCGAGTACGAGGATGAAGTCCAGGCTGTGTAGTAAGTTTTTTTGGGTTTCAGTTAAGGTGGATAACCATTGGGTTAAGAAATCTCCCATAGGGTGTTCGTGTTTCAGGGTGCGCTTGGTGTCTGGTGGTGCCAGTTCAAGGGAGCTTTGACCCCAGTACGCAGGAGGGCAGGATCTGGGGTCTTGAGTGGCTAGGATATGTTCCTAGAGAGGGTTTATCGGGTTTGGAGGCGATCGGGGAGGCGATCGCATCTTACCAAGTCTTGATAGGTCTCTCGGACAATGATTGCCTCAGCAGTCCCTTCCCGGACTAAAACGGCAGCCGGCCGAGTAACTCGATTATAGTTGGAAGCCATACTATAGTTGTAGGCTCCGGTGGCCATAACTACTAGAATATCTCCCGGTTGGGTAGGCGGTAGCTGGGCACTCTGGAGGAGAATATCTCCTGATTCACAATGCTTCCCAGCGATGGTGACGGTTTCCGTACAGGGAGCAGACATCCGATTGGCGACGAGGGCGCGATAGACGGCTTGGTAGGTGATGGGACGGGCGTTATCGGACATACCGCCATCGACGGCGATATAGGTGCGTAAGCCGGGAATGACTTTGGTGCTACCGATGGTGTAGGCGGTGATGCAGGCGGAGCCAATCAGGGAGCGTCCTGGCTCGCAAATGAGCTGGGGGAGGGGGATTTGGGCGCGATCACAAGCTGCCACCATGGCGGTACTGACTTGTTTTACCCAGGCGGCAATGGAGGGGGGATCGTCGGCTTCGGTATAGCAGATGCCGAGTCCCCCACCGACATTGAGCGTGTGGGGAGATAATCCCATCTGTGAGGCTTTGGTAAACCATTGCACCATCACCTCTGCTAAGTCGTGATGGGGTTGGAGTTCAAAAATTTGGGAGCCGATATGGGCGTGAAAGCCTTGAAAATCGAGGCTAGGTTGTTGGCTAATTTCCTGGAGGATCTGATGAAGATCGCGGGGATCGAAGCCGAATTTACTGTCAATTTGTCCGGTGCGGATATATTCGTGAGTATGGCATTCAATGCCGGGAGTCATCCGTAGGAGAATAGGGATACGGTGGTGCAGGGACTGGCTGAAATTGATGAGGGCATTTAATTCTAGGGGGTTATCTACTACAAGGGTACAACCGGCTCTGACGGCTTCTTCCTGTTCGGCAGGAGATTTGTTGTTGCCATGGAAGTAAATCTGATGGGGCTTGACTCCGGCTTGGAGAGCGGTGTAGAGTTCTCCGCCGGAGGCAACGTCAATGCCTAAGCCTTCATGAGCGGCGATCGCACAAATAGCGAGACAATTCCACGCTTTAGACGCATAAATTACCAAGGCTTCTCCTGGATAATAGCGGCCAAAAGCTTCTCGATATTGGCGACAAGCCGTGCGTAAGGTGTGTTCGTCCAAGATATACAATGGAGAACCGTAAGCTTGGACTAATTCAGGAATTGCCATTCCCCCAATGGTCAGTTGGTCTTGGGAGTTCACTTGAGCCGTTAGAGGGAGAAGATGCTGGTTGGGAGAGCAGGTGTCTGGAGAGTCTCCCAGGGTAGATAGATAATCTGTGCCACAGGATTGGGGACTAGGGGAGGAGATCGATACCATAATCTAAGGAAAAGGTTCCTAATCAGTTGTCAAGTAGGGGCAAATACCATTGCTCCTACCTACTATTGTCCATGGTCAACTGCAAATCACCAATGGCCAAAGCCAATCTGTTGGTGGTGATCTGAGAGAGAATTAGCTCCAAGGCGATCGGACAAGTGACTGGGCATCAAATCTTAAGCTATTCTGTTGACAGTGGACAGTAACCCTGGGTGGTTGATTCTCTTACCCCTTACCCCTTACTGTGAGATTGATTTGGAGTAAACAAATTTGCATGAAAAGATCCCTGAAACCCCTGATACAACCGGTTAAATCTCCCCTGAAAGCTTTACTTAACCGCTCTGGGGACTTAGATGTGAATCCAACAGGAGACCTCCAGGGATTCTTGGAAAGCCCAAATCTGGTTGAACGGAATGTTAGTGGTGTACTGCGAATTGCGGGTTGGGTGTTTCATCGTGATCATGAGATTAATGCCTTAATTTTGATTGGCGATCGCAGTGGGGAAGCAGTAATGACGTATGGTGAACTTCGTCCTGATGTGGCCGCCGCTTTCCCAGATGCTATTTATGCGGGCACCAGTGGGTTTGGTTGGAATTTGCCCATTGAGCCAAATTATTCCGGCCCCATAAAAATTCAGGTAATCGCACGCTTAAACAATGGTGAGAAAATTTGTGCTTTTGCTCGGACAATTACGATTCAAAATGTCTACGAGCGTCCGCCGCGATTGAAAGCTACTCAGGTGTTTTCTGGGTTGATGACTAAGATTATTTTAGCTTATAAACAACGGGGAGGAATTCCTCTTTCGCCAGTAAAATGGGTGAAATTTATTCAGCGCTATTCTGACCAAATCAAAGCGCAACCGTTTACGGCGTATTCAGGGAGGATTCATCCTTGGCAACAACAAGATCCTTATCAACGGTGGTTAGAAACCAATCGCCTTACGCCTAAGTTGCAACAGAAGATGGTAGAGTCCGCACGGCGGTTGCAGAAAACGGGAGTAAAAATTAGTGTTGTGGTTCCGGTTTATAATCCGCCTCAAGGGTTTTTGGAGGAGATGATTGCTTCGGTGAAGGGGCAAATTTATCCGAATTGGGAGTTGTGTTTGGCGGATGATGCTTCGACTCAACCTTATGTGAAACGAGTTTTAGAGCAACAGCAGGCTTCTGATGGGCGAATTAAGGTGGTTTTTCGCTCGGAAAATGGCCATATTGTGAAGGCGACGAATTCGGCGCTGGAGATGGCTACGGGGGAGTTTATTGCCTTGTTAGATCATGATGATTTGTTGTCACCGGATGCGCTGTTGCAGGTGGCTGAATGGGTGGAGCGGCATCCAGAGGTGGATTGGATGTATACGGATGAAGATAAGATTACACTGACGGGGGAACGCTATGGGGTGCAGATGAAGGGGGATTGGAGTCCAGAAATGGCGATCGCCCATAATTATACGCACCATTTGGCTATTATTCGTAAGACACTGATTGAGGAGATTGGTGGACTTAGACCTGGATTTGAAGGGGCGCAAGATCTGGATTTATACCTAAGAATTAGAGAAAAAACAACACTGGATCGGATTCAGCATATTCCCCAGGTTTGTTATCATTGGCGGGTTCATGCGGAAAGTACGGCGAGTAGTGGTACTCAAAAGACTTATGTGTTTGATAGTGCCTATAAGGCGATCGCAGAAACTCTGGAACGACGCAACTTAAAAGCTAAACCCTTTTTACCAGAGTTGGCGACTCAGTATGGGTTGTGTTTGCATCAGTTGCAGTGGGATCGATCGATTTTAGCAGCAAATCCGGTGACGATTGTGATCCCTACTCGCGATCGCACGGAAATCCTAGGGGAATGTTTAAACAGTTTAGAGAATACCGTAGATTCACGGTATGTTCAAGTGATTATTGTGGATGATGAATCGACAGAAGCCAAGACTCAAGAATTCTTTACTCAAGTAGAAAAAAATACTCGCCTGCGATGTCGGGTGCTCAAAACAAAACGACCCGATCCGAGTTTAACCGGACGAGAAGGATTTAACTATTCGCGATTGGTGAATCTAGGTGCTGCGGCAGTGGATACACCGCTAATGTTGCAGTTGAATAATGATATTACAGCGATCGCCCCCGGCTGGCTAGAGGATATGGTGGGATGGATGTCCATTGATGGGGTAGGAGTGGTTGGCGCACGCCTACTTTATCCCAATCAAACCCTACAACACGCAGGGGTTTCTGTCGGCCCAAATGGGGGATTAGCAGGTCATTTATTTCATACCCTGCCTGAGAAAGAATTGGGTTATTTATTCTATCCTCATGTGGCTCGCAACGTCTCAGCCGTGACGGGAGCGTGCTTGCTCACTCCTACGGATCTTTATCGGCAATTAGGAGGATTTGATCAGGAAAAATTGGGCTTAGAATTGAATGACGTCGATTATTGTTTGCGGGTACAACAAGTAGGAAAACGGGTGGTTTACACCCCTCAAGCGACGTTAATTCATCAAGGCAGTGCCTCGCGAGGAGATTATTATAATCCCAAGGAACATTTAAACTTTATGGAACGCTATCCAGGAATTGGCGATCGCTACATTAATCCTAACATTAATATCAATTCCATGGCCCTGGACTTAGACCCTCTCCATTTTAACCATGGCGATCGCCTTTCCGAAGTCAAAATTCTCCTGGTTACCCATAACTTAGCCCTAGAAGGTGCGCCCCTCATGGCCTATAATTTTGCCAAATATTTTGTCACCTCTGGAGAATGCCAAGTTAAGGTTGTTTCCCTCGTCGATGGTCCCCTGCGTCATGACTACGAAGCCTTAAATATTCCCGTTAAACTGATCGAAGATAACTTACAACGAGTTGATAGTAATCTTGACACCTATCATCAGCGTCTCCAGCAAGTAGGTGAAACTCTCGATATGACCGAATTTGATCTAATAATTTCCAATACCATGGTAGGGTTTTGGGGAATAGAATTGGCGCAGTTATTTGGCTTACCCAGTATTTGGCACATCCATGAAAGTTGTCCCATTGATCGTAGTTTAAGAAACTTCTTTGGCGATTCTCCTGCTCAAATCATAGGACCAGTTTTAGAGCGCTGCTTTCAGAAAGCTTCCCGTGTAGTTTTTGTGGCTGATGCGACACGGCAAATCTTCCATGACTATGACATTTACGGTAATTTTCGGACGATTCCTGGAGGAATGGATTTAGAGAAAATTGATACATTTTGCCAGTCTTATAGTCGCTCAGAGTTGCGACAGAAGTATGGAATTAGTCCAGACAAGACAGTCATTTCTGTAATTGGCACTACTTGCGAACGCAAAGGACAGCATATCTTTTTAGAAGCGATCAAAAAATTGGAAAAAATCTACCCAGAACACAAGTTCAAAAAATTAGAATTTTTAATAGTGGGAGCGAGAGAAATTATCTACCTCGATTATTTGCGTGAACTGCAACAGCGACTCAAGTTAGACTATGTGAAAATATACCCAGAAACTCGCGATGTCTTTGACTTCTTTAGGTTAACTGATATTTTTGTGTGTACCAGCTTTGAAGAGTCATTTCCCAGGGTGATTTTAGAGGCGATGGCGTTTGAATTAAAAATCGTCAGTACCAATGTCTTCGGTATACCCGAAATGATTGGCGATCGCCACGAAGGCTACCTCGTGCGCCCCGGTGATCCAGATGCCTTAGCCACTGTTTTAATAGAGGCGATCGACACAGAATACGCCAACCGTTTACGCGGTAACGCTTATGCACGAGTGCGACGGTTATTTGACAATAAAAAGCAATTACCAAAACATTTGCAAATGGTTAAAGAAGTCGTTTTAAGACACAGTTAACCTGCCCAGAGGTATCCTCTGACATTCACTCAAACCTCTTAGGTTTTGATCTCATGAAATTCCACAAAAGAATGCTTCTACAACTCATATTTATTCTGGCAGTGACTGTTGTATTAGTAATCTTATTGGCGTTAGAATATACCCCATTTCCTTCCCATTCTGGTTCAGTTCTTCTTACTCAAGGATGGCAATATCACTGGGAAAATCCTAATAAAAAATATTCCCTTTCCGCAATTCCAACAACAGACACAACCCTCTGGACTCACCTAACTCTTCCCACTTCCTTAAAACCTCCTTCTAAGACCAAAATTTTATGGTTATCACTCCCCCTTCCTCCAGGAAATTGGCAATCCCCCAGTCTTTATTTTCAGGGAATTCCTCACTTATTAAATGCCTATTTACAAAACCAACTCATTTACACCTTTGATGAATTAGATTCTACCGGTAATCTTAAGCATAAGGAAGGGAAATTTCCCATCATATCCCTGCCAGTAGATTATGCTGAAAAAACTCTTTATTTGCAAGTGTATGTGGGAGAAAAAAATACAGTTCCTCTAGCCTATCATGGCATGATTAAAATTGGTAGCTTACCACTATTAGTAAAAGAACTCATTTTAAGAGATATAGTGAAAGTTACCTTGGGATCTCTTTTTATCACCTTTGGTACATTTCCTCTGATTTTATCGATATTCAAAAATACAAACAAATCTTATATTTCTTTTGGTTGGTTTCTCTTATTATTAGGAATTCATACCATAACGCCAACTCAAATTATCCGGTTAATATTTAACTATAGCCTCACCTGGACTTACATACACCACACAGCTTTTCACCTCATTCCTGTGAGTTTGTATATTTTCTTTGAGCATATTTTTTGTAGCTCTAAACATAAAATAATTGGTCGATTATGGCAAATTCAGCTAGGTTATTTCCCCATCGCTCTAATTTTAGGCACTTTTGGTTATTGGAAAATAGCTACTCATCCCACTCAGTTTTTAGCAGTGACAGGAGCAATCATTATGTTGTTAATCACTCTCAAGACAGCGTTTAAGGGAAATCAAGAGGCTAAAATTTTTGCCTTGGGATTTACCATTTTTTTAGTGTGCTCAATCTACGATATTATTGTCTATGTTTTCTTGGTTGATTTTGGAAATAATGTACAACTTTATTATTGGGGAATGCTAATTTTTGTGGTAGCTATTGCCTATATACTAGAACGGCGTTTTATAGAAGCAAGTCAGCAGCTAAAAACTTATAATCTCGCCATGGCTCGGTTTGTACCCCATGAATTTCTTCGCTTTTTAGGTAAAGAAAGCATTGTTGACATAAATTTGGGAGATGAGGTGCAAAAAAACATGACGATTTTATTTGCTGATATTCGTTCTTTCACAACAATTTCAGAGAATATGTCTCCCAAAAAGAATATTGATTTTCTTAATGCCTACTTAAGTTATGTTAGTCCAGTGATCCGAGACAATCAAGGATTCATTGATAAATATATTGGCGATGCAGTTATGGCTTTATTTCCTGGAGACACGGAGGATGCTGTGCAGGCAGCAATTGAGATGCAAATTAAAGTCCGAGAGTTTAATCAAGTCAGCCAGGATTATGGTTATCCGACAATTAATATTGGTGTGGGATTGCATCGGGGCAATCTGATGTTGGGAACGATTGGGGAAAACCAACGCCTGGAAACAACGGTGATTTCAGATGCGGTAAATTTAGCTTCTCGCTTAGAGGATTCTACTAAAAAATTTGGAGCAAGCGTGATCATTAGTGATGATACTTTATTGAGTTTACGAGATCAAGATCGCTACCTCACCCGCTATTTAGGGCGGATTACTGTGAAGGGTAAAAAACAAGGGGTTCGCATTTATGAACTTTATGATTACGATCCTGATAACTTGAAAATCATCAAGACTTCAACGAAAATCGAATTTGAAAAGGCGATCGCCCTCTATGACTTAGAGAGATATACTGAGGCTCAGAGTATTTTTCTGAATCTTTGGCAACAGTTCCCCGAAGATATAGTGATCAGTTTTTGTTTAAAAAATTGTTCAGAAGCTTTAGAACATCATCATTAAATACAATAGAGAGCATTCCCTATGCTAGTATTTTGGCATCGTCGAGATTTAAGAATTACTGATAATTTAGGATTGAATTACGCCCAGGAACAATCGGAATTGATCGTGGGTTGTTTTTGTTTTGATCCTAACATCTTACAACGCCAAGATATGGCACCGATTCGGGTACAATATTTGTTGGGATGTCTGCAAGAATTGCAAGAAAATTATCGCCGGTTAAATCGTCCTTTTTTGATCGTGGAGGGAGATCCAGTGAAGGTGATTCCTGAGTTGGCGAAGCATTTGCAAGCAACAGCAGTGGTTTGGAATCGGGATGTGGAACCCTATAGCCGCAGGAGAGATCAACAAGTTTTAGAAGCCCTCACATCCCAGGGGATTGCCGGATGGAGTTTTTGGGATCAGGGCTTGGTAGCACCCGATACAATTTTGACTAAAGCAGGTAATCCCTATACGATTTATACGCCCTTTTGGAAGAATTGGCAGGGGCAATCTAAGCTGAATCCAGTACCTCCTTTGAAACCGGGAAATAGGTTAAGTAAAGAACAGGAACAGGCTTTAGAAACTGTGGCGGTAATTGGGTTACCAACCCTGCCAGATTTAGGCTATGGATCGCCGCAAAATTTGATTATTCAACCAGGAGAAAAGGCAGCAGAGCAGCAACTGGAGTGGTTTAGCGATCGCGCGTTAGAAACCTATGCAGAACAGCGAAACTTCCCCTATCAAGAGGGCACTTCTCGGCTCAGTGCTGCATTAAAAATTGGCGCGATTGGTATCCGAACAATATGGGAAAAAACCATCAAAATTATGGGGCGATCGCGCTGTGATGAAACCCACCAAAATATCCAAACTTGGCAACAAGAACTCGCCTGGAGAGAATTTTACCAGCACGTCTTATATCATTTTCCGCAACTGGCTCAAGGTTCCTATCGAGAACACTTTCAGCACTTTCCTTGGCAAAACAATCCCCAACATTTTCAAGCTTGGTGTACCGGCAAAACTGGCTACCCCATCGTCGATGCCGCCATGCGTCAACTAAATGACACGGGATGGATGCATAATCGCTGTCGCATGATTGTTGCCAGCTTTTTAACCAAAGATTTAATCATCAATTGGCAATGGGGAGAACAATATTTTATGCAACATTTAATTGATGGTGATTTAGCTGCCAATAATGGTGGATGGCAATGGAGCGCCTCCAGTGGTATGGATGCTCAACCTTTACGGATTTTTAATCCCGCTAGTCAAGCGCAAAAATTCGATCCTGAAGCAGAATATATCCGTCAATGGTTACCAGAATTAAAGTCATTAGAGACTGAATATTTAGTCACGGGAAATATTCCATCTCTGCTGCGAGAAGCCTGCGGCTATCCCTTTCCTATCGTCAATCATCATCAGCAACAACGGGAGTTTAAACGACTGTATGAGCAGGTGAAGAAAAATACGGAATGAGAAATAATTTCTGATCTTAGCAACCAGATTTCTGCCGGAATTGGCACAGAAACCTGGTTACTACTCGTAGGCTTTTAATATGAAGAAGAAGATTCTGTACCAGAAGCAGGATCGTTGATGCTTCCGAGTTGATCTCGAACTTCATCAATAGTTTCATTGAGTTGGGCAATTTTTGCTTCTAGACGGCGGCGAGCAGACTCGATTTGTTCTTCGGTTTTTAGATCAACACCAGAGTTTTTTAGGGATCGATTTTGACCGATTCCATTTAAGGTTTCTTCTGGTTCAGTGTTTTCTATGCGCCGAGATACTAGGGTTGCGCCGAGGATGCCGCCTAAAACGCCACCGAGCAGAGAGCCAAGTAAAAATCCGGTTGCAAAGTTGTTATTGGATTGAGTCATAGGATAGGGTGAGGTGAGGCTTTATTTCTAGCTTAAGGGTTTGGGGGAAGGAATCACAAGGATTAGGTGCGAATGATTAAGTTCCAAAGGCGCGATCGCCGGCATCACCTAAGCCGGGTACAATGTAGCCATGTTTATTGAGGATGGGGTCAATACAAGCGGTATAGACTTTGAGGGCAGGATACTGGTAATTGAGCTTTTCTAGAGCCGGATGAGCCGCCACAACAGAGATAATGCGAATCAATTCTGGGTTAACCCCCCGTTGAGTCAATTCTTGAAGGGTAAAGAGAATACTTCCTCCGGTTGCTAACATCGGTTCGGGGATGAGGATGCGTGTTTGGGGATCAAACTGCTCTGGGAGTTTATTAAGATAACAACTGGCTTCTAGGGTTTCTTCGTTGCGTGCCAGACCGATATGATAGATTTTGGCGAGAGGAAGAAGGGTTTGCGCCCCTTCAAGGAGTGCTAACCCGGCGCGTAAAATGGGGACAACAGCGAGGGGAATATCTGGGTTAATAAAGGTGGCATCGCAGGGAGCGAGGGGAGTATCGATGGTGGTTTCTAGGGTGGGTAACCAGTCGCGTACCGCTTCGTAAGTGAGCCATCGTCCTAATTCGGTCATGGCGGTGCGAAATAGGACGCTGGGGGTTTGGCGATCGCGGGAGACGGCCAACCAGTGTTGAATCAGAGGATGGGGAGGAACATGGACGTGAAGTTGAAAACTCATGGTGGTGTCAGCGTAGACCACATAATAGTTTACAATTAAGTTCTGCCATTCTCAAAATAAATTGATCTCAGTTCCTTTATCCATGTCTGCTCACTCTTCTTCTCCCTCTTGGGATGTCATCATCATTGGTTCAGGTATTGGCGGACTGGTTACCGCTACTCAACTGGCTGCAAAAGGTGCTCAAGTTTTAGTGCTAGAAAGTTATTTGATTCCTGGGGGAAGCGCGGGTTATTTCGAGCGCAATGGTTATCGGTTTGATGTGGGTGCGTCTATGATTTTTGGTTTCGGGAAGCAAGGTACTACCAATCTTTTAACTCGTGCTTTGGCTGCGGTAAATATGGATTTAGAAACCTTGCCCGATCCGGTGCAAATTCATTATCACTTACCGGGCAATTTGGAACTGAAAGTACATCGAGATTATGAAAGATTTTTGTCAGAATTAGGCGATCGCTTCCCCCACGAGCGCCCAGGCATTCGCCGCTTTTATGATGAATGTTGGCAAGTGTTTAATTGTCTCAATGCCATGGAGTTGCTCTCGTTGGAAGAACCACGCTATTTGATGCGAGTGTTTTTCCAAAATCCTTTGGCTTGTTTAGGTTTGGTGAAGTATCTACCCCAAAATGTGGGGGCGATCGCCCGCCGCTACATCCGCGATCCCCAACTGCTCAAATTCATCGATATAGAATGCTATTGTTGGTCCGTTGTCCCCGCCCAACTTACCCCCATGATTAACGCTGGTATGGTGTTTTCCGATCGCCATTATGGCGGCATTAACTATCCCAAAGGTGGAGTCGGGCAAATTGCTCAAAAACTGGTAGAAGGACTAGAAAAAAAAGGCAGTAAAATTCTCTACAAATCCAGAGTCAAACAAATCCTTTTAGAAAACAGAAAAGCAGTCGGAGTAGAATTAGCGAATGGCACGCGCTATTACGCTCAGCGCGTTGTTTCTAATGCCACTCGCTGGAATACATTTGAATCTCTATTACCCCCAGAAATTCTCCCCTCTTCTGAAAAACGATGGCAGCAGCGCTATCAAAAATCCCCTAGTTTTATTAGCTTGCACCTAGGAGTAGAAGCTGCCATTTTACCAGCGGGTACAGAATGTCATCATATTTTGCTAGAAGATTGGGATAAAATGGAGAACTCTCAGGGAACTATTTTTGTCTCTATCCCCACCTTACTCGATCCAGATTTAGCTCCCCCAGGCTATCATATTATTCATGCCTTTACTCCCAGTTGTATTCAGGAATGGCAAAACTTAACCCCGACTGAGTATGAACAAAAAAAAGAAGAAGTAGCTGCCCAAATTATCGAACGCTTAGAAGTGGTTTTTCCGGGATTAAATGCCGGATT
Source organism: uncultured bacterium (assembly GCA_964616725.1). Taxonomy (GTDB): domain Bacteria; phylum Cyanobacteriota; class Cyanobacteriia; order Cyanobacteriales; family Desertifilaceae; genus Roseofilum. The sequence continues at coordinate 8,283 of CAZTRW010000014.1, read as the reverse complement.
AGACTATCAGGAAGTCGGCACGCCTCGAACCCATCGCCGTTTCTTAAATCGCCAAGATGGAACCTATGGCCCCATTCCTCAGCGCCAGCTTTTGGGCTTATTAGGAATGCCCTTTAATCGCACAGCAATTCCGGGTTTATATTGTGTCGGTGATAGTACCTTTCCCGGCCAAGGTTTAAACGCGGTTGCCTTTTCTGGATTTGCTTGTGCTCACCGGATTGCTGTAGATTTAGGATTGTCATGATGAGATATGTTGTGATTTCTCGATGGGTTATCAGTTTGGGCTTGATGCTACTATTAACTGCTTGTAGTATTCCTCAAGTCACTGCTCAGGAGCGACTGTTTTTACCCCTATCTTTAGAGTGGGTGACTACTATTAATTTACCCAAAATAGTGTTTGATGGATCACCTGTGGGAGGATGGTCGGCGATCGCCTATGATCGTCAGAGTAACCTGCTCTACGCCCTCTCAGACGATCGCAGTAACTATGGCCCCGCCAGATTTTATACCATCAGTCTCACCCTCGATCCCTTTCAGGTTCACCTGCAAACTCTCACCTCCTTGAAAACCCCTCAAGGCAATCCCTATGCTCCCAACACCATAGATCCTGAAGGAATCCTACTCACCCCCGATCAAACCCTATGGATCTCCAGTGAAGGGATTGCCAATCAACTCATCCCTCCCGCCCTAGCCGAATTCGATCGCCACACAGGACAATGGTTGAATCAACTACCTATCCCTCAGCGGTATCTCCCAGATGGTCAAGGAGAAGATCAACAACGAGGTGTACAAAATAACCTAGGATTTGAATCTCTTACCAGTAACCCCATTGGTTCTGTCCCCACCACTGGAGAACCCCTGCGCCTTTTTGTCGCTACCGAAGCCGCTTTAGTACAAGATCGAGACCCTGAAGCTGGAGACTTAATTGATACAAAAGTGCGCTGGATGCACTATCTTCTCAGCGAAGGTCCCCCTCTGCTCGTCTCAGAGCATCTTTACCTTCTTGATCCCCCTGCGGAAGGAACCTTATCTCAAGGATTAACCGAGATTCTCGCCTTAGAAGAGCCGGGACATTTCCTCACCTTAGAACGATCTTTTGGTATTTGGGGATTTAAGGCGAAACTATTTCAAGGGGTAACTGGATCGGCGACAGATATTTCTAACTTCAAATCTCTACGGAGAGACTTGACTGATATTAACCCCATTCGTAAACAATTGGTGGTGGATTTCGACCATTTAGGGATTCCAGTAGACAATTTGGAAGGGATGACTTTTGGCCCCTATTTTCCTGATGGTACACCTAGTTTGATCATCGTCAGTGATGATAATTTTAATGCGGAGCAACAGACGCAGTTATGGTTATTTCGGGTAGGAAAGCGATCGCCCTCTCGACAATAGCACTTCAAACTCAAGTTCTGTGACTGCTCAAGGGTAGGATAGGCACAATTAAGTGTAAGAGAGAAAACCACTTAAACAGGAGCGATCGCCATACAAAAGCTGAGGATATTTTTTGCCCAACTCCGATAAAATCTGGAAATGACTTTCTTCAGAAATCCCTAACCCCAACCGAACTTTATCTAAAAACTCTAAAGACTCCTGAGAACGAGTTAATTGCTGCTCCAAAGCTTCCCGCAAAATTCCTTGATACACTTGCAATTTCGACTCTTGACTAAATCCTGGTAAAACCTTCGCTAACACATACACCTCATCCGGTTTCAAATCATCCAAAGACCGACCTTCAAGAAACTGTGAACAATCAATATCTAGCTTAGTTAACTGCCGACGTAAACTATTTGCCAAGCTTTCTTTCGTGTAGAGATCTAAAGATCTTCCCCAAGTACGATAGAGCCAACCTCCACTTAATAAAGGCATCAGAGCTTTCAGTCCCCATTCTATCAATTCGGGCAATAATTCTAGAGTAGAATGAGTGCCGAAGGCAAACAGGATATTAAACGTAATGAAAGTAGCCACTGAAAAAATATGATGTTCAACTTCTTGAGAAGATACAGACCCATATTGTTCGTAGCAGTAAGCTTTGTACAGCTTCTCAAGGCGACAGATGATCCAATAGCTGGCTAAGGTAAAAACGGCTAAAGTCAGCGGAACCGCCAGTAATTTGGGAATCGGTAAGGCAATATTCAGGAAATAAAATCCAGGACGGAAGAGCGTGGTCATGTGCTGAGATTCATGAGTCCAAGCACCAGAAAAGAAATACTTTAATGTTCCTGAATACAAGAAATAGTAGAGATAAAATCCTATGACTAATCCCACATAGCCATAGTGGAAAAATTTGCGTTCTGCTTCATGGAATGAGTCCCAATAAGACCGTTCTCCATCAATATCGAAGCAAGCCGCCTTGCAACCAACACAAGCAGTCTTTTCTTCTCCATTAGGTGCTGTAGTTCGACACATGGATTGGGTAACTTTTTGAGTCGTTTTTTGATGAGCTTGGCTTCCCCATAAGCCTCTCGGTCCAGTGTAGAAGAGTTCCACTGGCCCCATGGGACAAAAGTATTGACACCAGGTTTTTCCAGCGAATAGATATCCCACAATCATGCTGCTGAGAATGGTGGCAGTGAGAAAGAGTCCCAGCAAGAGGCGATGGGAATCTAGGCATAGAATTCTTAAGCATAATCCCACATAAAGAAAGCCAAATTGAAAGGCGATATGGTGGCGAGCTAACCAAGAATTCTTGTCAATTTTAATTAATTCGTAGCGAATGACTCCCGTGCGCGGATTGGGAATTGCTTTTTGTCGTTGAATTCCCCATAAACGGGGGAGTTGGGAAAAGAAAGAGAGGGGACAAATTCTGCGCCAACTTTCATGTCCAAAGAGAAATACTAAACAAATGATGGCCCCAACAATGACTCCCCAAAAAATTCTGGCACCGATCGCATAGGGACGCTGACTCAAGCATTCTCCTTGGACTGTGAGAATTTCCTGACATTGCTGGGGATCGAACCATTGAGGATCGAGACGCAGAAAGCTCCAATCCGTGTCGGGATGGGTTAAAATTGGGGAAATAGGGTCATAGAATAGAGAAACAATTAGAAGCAGCCAACCGATCGCCAAGAGCGATCGCACTTTCATCATCTGAATTTCAGGTACTTGGTGTAACATCACAATCACTTCCTAGGATTCAAATCTAATACTGACTTGAATTCATCCTAGAAAATTCTCCCCACCCCTCGCCTGACTCGAAACACCCAAATTCTCCTTCCTAGGAGCACGAATTTCCTGAATTGTTCTATCTCTTCAGTACCACCCTTCTCTAGTTCTCAAGAACTACGATCGCCTTTCTCCCCAGGGTAATATTCAGGGTGAACGTTCTATGATTTCAGCCTTGGGGATTGGTATAGATTGGAGGGCGAACGAGGGGACTTGAACCGCCACTTAAGTCAAGAAAAGGTATATACCTTTTCTTAAAACCCTTACCTAGTCTATCTTCAACCACTTATTATCGAGGGGAGAAAATCACCATTGTGGGAGCGATTAATCAGCAAAAGGTTTTAGATTTTATGACTTTTAATGGCTCCTTAAAAAGATCGAAAAGTGCTGTAACGCTGAAGTGGCGGCAATGATCGCGATCGCCAGCCCATATAAATCAGTGGTATAATTTGTAAAAATCAAAACCCCCTGCTCACACAGGGGGATCTAGGGAAATCACAGGCAAAATCATCCTAGTATAAAGCTTCCTCTTGATGGGTTTGAATCGTGCAATCTGAAGTAGGCTTAGCCACACAAGTCAGAACATAACCATCTTCCAGTTGCTTATCATCCAAGAAAGACTGATCCGACTGGTCTACCGTTCCTTCCAGGATTTTGCCATTGCAAGTCGAGCAAGCTCCAGCACGACAAGAATAAGGGAGCTCAATTTGGTGCTCTTCAGCCGCATCCAGAATCGTTTGGTCTTCTCCAACCTCAATGATCTGATCTAGACCCTCCTCTTCATTCAACAGCCTAACTTTATAAGTTGCCATGATTACGTCCCCTTAATATAGTGCCTCTTCTTGATGAGTCATAATGGTGCAGTCTGATTTAGCATAGGCTACACAAGTGAGGACGTAACCTTTCTCCATTTGTTGATCATCTAAAAAAGACTGGTCAGCCTGATCTATATACGCTTCTGGATAGTCGTTCTCACCCAGTACGAGTCTGCCCGCACAAGTAGAACAGGCACCCGCCCGACAAGAGTAAGGAATATCTAACCCTTGCTCTTCAGCAGCATCCAAAATGTACTTATCTTCAGGAACTTCAATGGTCTCATCCAGTTCCTCTTCTGGGTTGACCAGTCTTACCATGTAAGTTTTGGTTTTTGCCATCACGCTGTCCCTAGGGATGGTCGATGTGAACGTTACGGTTGAACGTTGAGATTAAACGTGGAAGCTTAACTTTGTAATGCTTCCTCTTGATGAGTTGTGATTGTGCAGTTTTGCTTAGGATAAGCGACGCAAGTTAGCACCCAACCTTCAGCAATTTGCTCATCATCGAGGTAAGAAGCATCTGATTGATCAACATACTTTTCCGCATTACCATCTATCTTACCAGCGCAGGTAGAGCAAGCGCCTGCCCGACAGGAGTAGGGAAGGTCATGGCCAGCTTCTTCTGCGGCATCTAAAATATATTTATTGTCAGGACAATCGATGCTAACTTCACCAGTGGGGGTGATTAGTGTGACTTTGTAGGTAGCCATGGTGTTACTCCTCAGAGAAAGTAGGAATTTGATAAGCTTAGTTAATCAAAACGATTAAGGGGTATCAGGTTAATCGCTGGTAACTTTGCTTGCTATCCTTTTTGATAGTAGGGGATTTTTGGCCAATTGCAACAAAGATTTAATCAACAATTTGAATCGGATCGGTGATTGGATTTTCTAATTGCTTATCGTTCTATGATTCTGGATCTGATTTTTGCCGATACAAACAGTGAATTGCTTGTAATAGTCCTTTGGCTTTATTCAGGGTTTCTTCGTATTCTTTTTCCGGGATAGAATCAGCGACTAGACCGGCTCCCGCTTGTACGGAGACAGTTTGATTGCTGACAATCATGGTTCTAATGGTAATGGCGCTGTTGAGTTGGCCTTCAAAGTCATAGTATCCATAGACACCAGAGTAGGGGCCCCGCCGAGTGCCTTCGAGTTCGTGAATGATTTCCAGGGCACGGATTTTGGGTGCGCCACTGACGGTTCCGGCGGGAAAACAGGCTTTGAGGAGATCCCAGGCGCTGCGATCGCCGGCGAGTTCTCCGATGACATTACTGACGATGTGCATGACGTGGGAATAACGTTCGATGACCATGAGTTCGTCTACTCTGACGGTGCCACTGCGACAAACTCGTCCGAGGTCGTTGCGTCCTAAGTCAACGAGCATGACATGTTCGGCAATTTCTTTGGGATCTTGGAGCAGTTCTGTAGCTAGGGCTTGGTCTTCTTGGAGGGTGGTGCCGCGACGACGGGTGCCGGCGATGGGACGAAGGGTGGCTAAGGTGGTGCCGGTGGGAGTTTTTTCGGCTTTGACCATGACTTCTGGGGAGGAGCCGATGAGTTGCCAGGTGCCGAAGTTGAAGTAGGCCATGTAGGGAGAGGGGTTAATCTGTCGGATGGAGCGGTAGAGGTTGAAGGGGTTGCCGCTGTAGGGGGTGGTGAGTCGTTGGGAGAGGACGACTTGAAAGATGTCTCCGGCGTGGATGTAGTTTTGGGCGGTTTTGACGTTGGTACAGAAGGTTTCTGGGGTGATGTTGCTGGTGTAGGGCAGGTCTGAGGGGATGGTGGGGTTAGGGGGTGTCCATTGGAGGGAGATGTGTTGGCGGGATAGGGGTTTGTTGAGTTTTTTGAGGAGGGATTGGATGCGATCGCAGGTTTTTTGGTAGGCTTTTTTCAGTTTGATTTTTGGGTCGCGCAGGTCTACATAGGCGATCGCCCAGATTTTCCGTTTTACTTGGTCAAAAATCAAGAGATGATCCACTTGCATCCACAACCCATCGGGGAGGTCGTTTTTGGCTGGGGGATGAATGGGTACTCTTGGTTCAATCCATTGAATCAGTTCGTAGCCCCAAATGCCGAAGAGTGCGCCAATACCGGGGGGGAGTTGGGGCAGTTTGACAGGATGATAGGGTTCTAGGGCGCGGGCGAGTTGCTCTAGGGGATCGCCTTGAAGTTCTTGTTTGGTACCGTCTCGGAAGGTTTGGGTGGTGCGATCGCCCCTGGCTTCTAAAATCCACAGAGGATCGCAACCTAAAAAGCTATAACGACCAATGGTTTCTCCGCCTTCCACAGACTCAAGCAGGAAACTGTAGGGATGGTGGGAGCAGACTTTATACCAAGCTGAAACAGGGGTTTCTAAGTCGGCTACCCATTCTTGACAAAGGGGGATAAAGTTTCCTTGCTGGGCCAGTTGTTTGAATTCGGAAAAGTCGGGGTAGATCATCAGCGGCGGGTGGGGAGTGTCCGTTCTATTGTACTGAATTTAGGGATGGTTTACGCACAGAGTGCGGCAATCCAGAATAGGCCATCTACTCCGAGGGTACTGAGGACGGCTCCGCTAAAAACCCACCAGTGGAGCGCTGGAGAGCGTAGGGGGATTAAGCCGGTGGTGAGTAGGAGGGCGAGGAGGATGCCTGCCCAAAATCCTCCCCAGGGAGTGTACATTTTGGCGATCGCTGATTGCAAAATACCCTGAGCAAAGGCGGGTTCCACTTGCATCAATTGTCGCCAATGGGGGATGAGGTTGACGAGGTAAAAATAAAGATCGGTAATGGCGGTTCCCAGCAGTGAGCCAAGATAGAAGCTGTTGCCGATCCCTCCGGGTGAGTCATCGGTTCGGTGACGGCGTAGGGTACCCTCGAGCAGGACGATGGGCAGGGCGATCGCCTCTATCGGTAAATGATAGAGAGGTTCCCACCGCCACCATCCCCAATAGATCGAACCGGCCAGCCAACTCCAACTAAATCCGAGCAGCAAGTCTCCCCAGACTCTACCCCAGCGCTGCTGCATTAGCCAGAGACTTAAGCCGATCCAGACCAAACTTGTTACAAAACTTAACTCTGGTAGCGATCGCACTAAGGGCGCTTGAAAGAACACTGGTACCATCACCAGCCCCCCAGATGCCACCCACACTTGCCAAGTCTGATGGGACTTAAACCCTTGCCAGCATTTGTTTAGGGGCTGCAATACTGACGGCGTAATCCGAGAGGAGTAAGAGGGGAAGGTGTGTTGAACCACAATTAAGTTTCTTTACTTAACTTTACTTTTTTTAAGATATCAGATTTTTTGATCCTGTCTATCCACTCATCATATCCCCCTGGGGGGGATAAATAAGAGTATAGCACTGTGGGGGAGTAGGAGAAGGGCAATTACCCCATGACCAAAATTTAGCAATAATGGGACAATCCCCTTTATTGGTAAAGCTCTCAATGATTTGGAAAACTGGCGACTCAGGCTACCCCCAACCTCAACGTCAACGCACCTTTCCGTGGGCGCTGACTTTCATTAGTATCCTTTTATTCCCTCAACTGGGACAAGCCCAGGAAACAGCAACAGTGACTCAAGGACAGATTAATCTATGGCAAGCCTTTATTTTAGGACTGGTGCAAGGACTCACAGAATTTATTCCCATTAGCAGTACCGCCCATCTGAAGGTTGTGCCAGTGGTATTGGGATGGGGCGATCCAGGAGTCGCCTTTAGTGCCATAATTCAACTGGGCAGTATGGTGGCAGTATTGTCATATTTCTGGGACGATTTGCGAGTTCTGACTATTGGGAGTATTCAGGGCATTCAGAAACAAGAATATCAGTCGAGTACGGTGCGGATGATGGGGGGAATTTTGTTAGGCACCTTACCGATTGTGATCGTTGGGTTAGGGATTAAGGCATTTGTGCCGGATTTTGATCAATCACCGATTCGGAGATTATCATCGATCGCGATCGCCTCAATCCTCATGTCCCTCCTCCTCGGCATCGCCGAAAAATGGGGAAACCGTAAACGAGACTTCGATCATCTCGGCATGAAAGACGGTATCCTCATGGGATGCGCCCAAACCCTCGCCCTGATACCCGGAGTTTCCCGCTCTGGCTCCACCTTAACCTCCGGATTATTCATGGGATTAGAAAGAGCCACCGCCGCTCGCTTCTCCTTTCTACTGGGCATTCCCGCCATTACCCTCGCTGGCTTAGTGGAGCTGGTAGATTTATTTCAAGAAGGGTTAACCGGAATAGGAATACTACCATTAATGATCGGCCTACTGTCCTCCGCCTTTTTTTCCTATGTTGCCATTGCCTGGTTAATTCAG
>CAZTRW010000013.1:0-33899 GCA_964616725.1 uncultured bacterium | reverse complement strand
CTCGTCATGCTCGGTCACAAAAACATCCTCACCGAAGTCGGCCACCATGCCCCCGGATTCTACAGCAATATGTTCCTCGACCGCTCCCTCGAAGACATGGGCATCCACACCGTCGAGCAACTACGCGAACGCTTCCGCGAAAGGCACGGACTCCTCGGTCACCTCTCCGGCCAAATCCCCGGACTCCTCAACCCCGCCGGCCCCCTCGGCCAAGGCCAACACTTCGCCCTGGCCGGAGCCAAACTCCACCCCAACACCCTCTTCCCCGTCACCATCGGCGACGGCGGTCTCGGCGAACCCTACATCATCAGCAGCTTCGCCCACTTCCACACCGCCTTCCCTCACATCACCAACTTCCTCCCCATCCTCGTCTGGAACGGCTACTCCCAAGAACACCACAGCATGGTCTCCACCAAAACCAACGCAGAAATGATGGCCTACTGGGAAGGCAACGGCTTTGAAGAAGTCATCCTCGTCAACGCCAAAGACTTCGACGACACCAACCAACCTGGCGACTATGTAGACAGCACCCAATTTTCCCTCAAAAACCGGCTCGAATTCGTCCAAGAAATCCTCGAAGCCACCCACCAAGCCGCTCAGTTTGCCCTAAGCGGCAAACTCACCGTTCTCATTGTCAAACAACTCAAAGGCGCTGGAGTTCACAAACGCGGCGCAAAATCTCACAACCTCTATCCAGGAGACACCACCGAAAAAGACTATATCGTCAACGCCCTCAAAGCACGGGCCCTCACCCCCGAAGCCTGGCAGTTGGTACGCACCAACTTTGAGCGAGCCGCCGGAGGACCCGCATCCCGCCATGTCGTCACGGAAACAGAATTTCCCCTCCCCGACTTAGGTCAACTTCCCCTGACCGAATATCCTGTCAAAGGGGATAAAAAAGTCGCCACTACAGCGATGGGAGATTTAATCGTCCATGTGGGCAAAACTGACCCTAATTTTCTCCTCACCAACGCCGACGGTAATGCTGCCTCTGGGATTAACAATGTCAATATTGGCTTAAAAATCCTTCACCCTACCCCTGATGAGGACTATTTCCAAGGGCCCCAAGGTCAAGTCTACGAACCCCTCAGTGAAGATGCTTGTGCTGGTTTGGCCGCTGCTTTAGCCCTCTTTGGCGCACGTACCCTCTGGTGTTCCTATGAATCCTTTGTGATTAATGGCTTACCCATTTGGCAAACCGTTACCCAAGCGATGGCAGAGTTGCGCCGTCCTACCCCTTCAACTATTACCTTATTTACCGCCGGAGCCTTAGAACAAGGACGCAATGGGTGGACGCATCAACGGCCGGAAGTGGAAAATTATTTTGCTGCTATGATGCGAAATGGTAATGTGTTTCCTTTATTTCCCTGTGATGCCAATAGTATTCAGGCTTGTTATGAATGGGCGTTGGGCACGAAAAATCAGGGGATTGTGATTACGGCGAGTAAGTCGGCTTTGCCGGTGCGAACTACTTTAGACCAAACTCGCCAAGGATTACAAGATGGGGGAATTATTCTCCATGAGACGGAAGGGAAAAAGAAGGTTGTTTTTGCGGTAATTGGCGATATGACTTTAATTCCTGTGCTGGAGGCAGCTCTGGAGTTGGAAGATGAGGGAATTGGGGTGCGTGTTGTTTCGGTGATTAATCCCAGACGGTTGTATCGTCCGAGTGATGTGGCTTGGGAAACCTGTGCCTCTAAGGATAGTCATTTTTTGGATGATGCTGGGTTTGAGCGGTTGTTTGGGGGTGATGTGTTAATTGGGGTAACGGGCGGAAGTTCGGCGATGTTAGAGCCTCTGATGTTACGCAGTGCTTGTAAGCGGGATGTGTTTGCCTGGAAACGGGGAGAAACGACGGCGAGCGCGGGGGAACTGATGGCTTACAATGGGTTGACGGCTCAAGCGTTGGCGCAACGGGCAGAACAGTTACTGTAGGGGCATGTGGGTATGCCCAAAATAAGTAGGAAATGATGATTTATGGCGATCGCAATGATGACTAATCGACCGATAATCCGTTATCCAATCCCGATCCAGGCGATCGCTGCGCTAGTTTTGATCAGTGCTATGGGTTATACTTTGCCGGTAAGGTCAAAAATTAGGGATCCTTTACTGCCTCAAACGAGAGTGAATCGTCCGTTAACTCCTCTGGAAAAGCGGCAATTGCGGCAGGATTTAGAGCAACTCCATCAGGAAGCATTGGGGTTACTGCAACAAGGGAATCAGGCTCAAGCCTTTGAGTTGTGGCAACGGGAGTTAAGGCTTCAGCAGGTTTTGGGAGTGGTGGCGGAAGTGCGTGCTTTGGGGCGTGTGGGGGAGATTGCTTGGTCTGAGGGGGAGTCGAGTACGATTCGCTGTATTATTGCTCGTTTGGATCAGATTCAGGTAGAAATAGCAGATGGAGATCAGGAAGGGTGGCGAGAGTTGGGTGTGGCTTATCAGCAGTTGCGATCGCCTCAGTCTGCCATTCAAGTGTATCAGCATTTGTTAGAACAGGCGATCACTAACTCCCATCTCCAGCAACAGAAGGAAATGCTTGCCCAAATCGCCCAAACTCATCTCAACTGGTTTGACTATGCTCAAGCCATAAAGGCTCTACAAGATGAGTTACAGTTTGCCCAAACCCAGGGAGATCTGGTGAGCCAAATTCAAGCCTATCGGCAGTTAGCATACTGTTATGAACAACTGGGGAATTTAGACGCGGCGATTGAAACGCGGTTAGAGCTTATTCCTCTCTATGATCGCCTGCAACAAAGGCAGTGGGTACCTGCCGAGCAAATGGCGATCGCCCACCATTATCATACCCTAGGCCAGTTAAAAACCAGCACTCAACTCTATGAACAAGCCTATTTTACTGCCTTTGAACTGCAACATTGGGGACAAGCAGCCGATGCCCTACAAGCGCTAGGCAACCTCTATCAACAGTCGGCAAAATGGCCAGAAAGCTTGACCATTTATCAATCTTTGCTTGCTGTACAAGCCCAAGCCTATGATGTCTATGGAATGATGAACACTTATGAGAAACTCGCACAAGTTTACACGGCTTTGGGACAACGCGATCAGGCTTTACAATCCCTTGACCAAGGACTGAAACTTTCCCAGCAACTGAAACTCAAACCGGATTACTTCTTAAATCTGATCCAAACCTTACCAGAATCTTAAGCTGTACGGTTAATTGAAATCACCTTCAGTTCTGGTCTCCCTAAATCTTTTAGCTCAGATTCACCCCGAAAATCTTTACCATATTTTACGCGAATATGGGCACAGGGAATCACTTCCGGCTCTATTCGATCCAGAGGCGATTGATAATGGATTTGCAACTGAGCCATTTCGGGCGCTTCAAAAACCACACCTTCCTGGGGTAAAACCAGTTTCTCAAAATACCAATTCTCAATATTACTGATTTGGAGGACTTGCGGGGTTTGAGTTTGGTTCTTATAGTAGCAAAACATCCATGCTTTGCTATCAAAAGATTCAGGATATAACATGGTTCATTCTTCTCATAATCTAGGTAATTTTTACGATTCCGAATTCTATCAAGATTTATGTGGAACTCAGTCCAAAAGCTAAATTTCTCGGTTTTTTATAACTAATCCAAGCTTCAAAAGACTCTAAGGAAGTTGTATTTATGCTACGGTTTATCTCCCGCAGTTTGAGTTGATTAGCAGGCATTTCTTGATGACAATGACTACAGTACCAATATACTTCTGCGGCGCGAATATGCCTGAGTAAGGGATAGGAACAACAGGGACAATCCATTTCTAACATTGTTAGTCCTCCAGAGTAATCAGTCAACGATTCATTAACACCTAGTAGCGAGGGATTTCGTGGGAATGTAGTCACCAATTTGAGCAGGTAAATAAACCTGAATAAGATGAGTTAGTTGCTGAATATTGACGGGTTGCCATAGATATTCATCGATACTATACAATCCTTGACAAAGATCGGCGTTCTGTTCTGCATTGAGGATAGCAATCAACGGAATATGACAGCGCTTGAAGTTTCCATTCACTCTTCTGGCAAAGCAGTACCCATTAAAATTAGGTAAATTAAAATCAACAATGATCAGATGGGGAGACAAATTCTGAAAGATCTGAAACCCTAAAGAGATTTCGCTAGTTGAGATAAAATGAAAATCATTGAACTCTCGAATTTCCTCTAGCAATTTCCGAATGTTTCCCGTCTGTTCAATCACTAAGATTTTAGGATACATGACTCATTCTCCTAGAGTATGAAGCCACTTAAACCAAGAAGGCAGAAGTAAGATAGTCTCGATTCCACCCTGGAGTAGGGGAATCATCAGGATTGAGTAGATCGAGATCGGGCATCAAATAACCGGAGTTCTCTAAGATCCAAGAAACTGGAAAGGCTAACCAAACACTGTCTCTGGAGTTAGTATGACTGGGTTGTTGACCCACAGATGTATATACCATAACCGTTTTCCCCTCTGATTCGGTTCTGGAATTAAACTTAGGATACAAATGTGAGGATTTTGTGATCCTTTGGGGATTACCGGGTTAACTTAATAGTTCTTTACAATTAGAGCCTGATAGTCTAAAGGGTTTGCACAAATTTTTCTAACCGATCAATCCCTTTTTGAATGGAAGTCATATCGGTGGCGTAGGATAAGCGAATGTGGTCATCAGCACCAAAGGCAACACCGGGAATAGCGGCGACGTGATAGGTATCAAGGAACTGATTGCAAAACTCCGTAGAGTTCAGTCCCAGTTCACGGATATTAAGGTAAACATAAAATGCGCCTTTAGGTTCAGCAACCGATAAGCGAGGAATGCCTTGGATACGCTCAAAGATGACTTGCCGACGTTGAGCAAAGGCGAGGCGCATGGTTTCGACGCATGCCTGGGAAGATTCCAAGGCAGCGATCGCCCCGTATTGAGCAAAAGTACAAACATTTGAGGTACTATGACCTTGAATGGTATTGCAGGCTTTAATTAATTCCAGGGGGCCAGCGAGATAGCCAATCCGCCAACCTGTCATGGCATAGGCTTTGGCAAAGCCATTACTAATAATAGTGCGAGCAAATGCTTTATCACTAACGGCTCCGATACTTAAATGTTGAGCACCATCGTAGAGAATTTTCTCGTAAATTTCGTCGGAAACTACCCAAATATCATTCTCAACCACCACTGCGGCTAAGGCTTGAATTTCGGCGGGACTATAGACCATTCCCGTAGGATTTGAGGGAGAATTGAGGACAAAAAGTTTGGTGTGAGGGGTAATAGCGGCTTGCAGTTGGGCGGGAGTAATTTTATAGCCGGTGGCGGCATCTGTTTCGATTAAAACGGGTTTTCCTCCGGCTAAAACGACCATTTCGGGATAGCTCACCCAGTAGGGAACGGGGATAATCACTTCGTCTCCCGGTTCAATTAGGGCCATCATCAAGTTATAAAGGGAGTGTTTTCCCCCATTGGTGACGATAATATTTTCGGGTTGATAATTGAGGTGGTTATCCGTTTGTAATTTATGGGCGATCGCCTCTTTGAGCCGAGGTTCTCCTGATGCTGGCCCATACTTGGTTTTCCCTTCATCTAAAGCTTTCTGTGCCGCTTTTTTAATATGCTCTGGGGTATCAAAGTCCGGTTCTCCAGCACTAAAGCTACACACATCTAATCCTGACGCTTTCATTTGCTTACCTTTGGCAGTGATGGCGAGGGTTAATGAAGGGGTGACTTGTCCCACTCGTGAGGCTAACTTCATGGTTGTTCCCGATCCTGGTTTTATCTTGATTGAGCACATTGAGGGCGATCGCTAACCCTCCATTCTGACAGAGAATGTATCCTTCGCCCCAGAGGTTTAGCTTTTTTTAGCTTTTGTAACATGAGCATCACATTCTCCATTGGAATTACTAATCGTACCATTAAGTTAATTTAAATTAAAACTTGAAACGCAATGTTTTTTTAACTGATGTGTGGAAATGCCCTCAAAGAAACTAATTTGCTGCACACTGGTTTTATTTCTCACCGGGAGTCGTGGTTATGCATCCCTTGCATCGCTATTATCAAATTTTAGAAGTGGCTCCTAACGCCAGCCTGGAGGAAATTCACGAAAGCTACAAAGATTTAGTGACCGTTTGGCATCCTGACCGATTTTTGCATCATCCTCGCCTGTACCACAAAGCCCAAGAAAAAATTAAACAGGTGAATCTTGCCTACGAGGAACTCCGACTTCGCTGGGCTCCCGTCGTGGCTTCTGGCGATCAAACCTCCTGCACTTGGCAAAAAAGTCGTACTTCTGAGTCCAAAGTTGCTGCGGCTGGGGTGTCCTCATCATCCACAGTTTCCCAATCCATTCCTCAAGACTATCACCGGGCTTTAGACGAATACATTCGTCACCACAGTCGTGATCTGCAGAATTGGTTGGATTGAAAGAGTGGAATGGGGGATGGTGAGCCGTGATTGTAGAAGGATGGGTAACTTTAGCAACAGAAAATTTGGCAATCTTGAGGAGTTTTTATGCTTCTGTTCTGGATGCTACCCCTGATCGGGAAATCCCAGGAGTTTATGTGGAGTTTCGGGTGAAAGGGTTACGATTGGGGTTGTTTCCACCTCGGCTGAGGGATCGAGGTGAGTTTTCTGCTACCCAGAAAGGGACAATGAGTTTATGTTTACAAGTGGAGGATATTCATGAAGCGATTAACCAGGTTACCCGTCTGGGGTATCCTCCTGGGGGAGAAATTCAAGTGAGCACTTATGGCCTGGAAATTTATGTTTACGATCCGGATGGTAATCGCTTGATTTTGCATCAACTTCCGTAAATTTGCGCGGGAAATTTTGTGGAGACCCATTCTACAATGGGATTTAACCCTCAGTCTTCACTTTATCCCGAACCATCCTATGTCTCAGTCTCTCGAAATGGCTTACCAAATTTTCAGCGATCGCAGCCAATACAAACCTTGCCGCATCGCCGTACCTGACCTAGATCGTCCTGTTGCAGCCATTGAAGTCAATAATAGCTACTATAGTCTCTTTCAAGTTGCCCCTGACCTGAATCGTGCCGAAACTATTGCTCAACGACTCGCTCAACGGGGAGATGATGTGATAATTACTGCTATCCCTAAAGGTGGTGCCATTTGGGTGAAAGAAATTAATGCTCGTCTAGTTACTTCTAGTACCAATTCTGCCTCTAAGAGCACCACTTCTTCCCAGCCGCCTGCTGCTCCTCCCTATAAAGTCCTGAATACTCATGAGACTTATCAAGATGGGTATATCCGTGTGCCAGACTTAAATAATCTTCTGGAAGCAATTCAATTTCAGCAGCAATCTTACAGCCTATTTAAGCGATTTCCTGATATTCATCGGGCTTCAGAAATTGCTCTGCGTTTAAATCAAAAGGGAGATCAGGTGTTGATTATTCCTCAAGGCTCAGAGTATGGAGTGTGGATCTGGGAGCCTGATGCTCAATGGGTTTCTGTTTTATAAAAAGAGCGATCGCCCCCATCTTAGCTATGCTTTTAAACGCCTTTAAATCCTACGCCAGTTTCTGGTGTTTCTGTTGGGGCGGTGGTGATTTGGAAAATACCGATTTGATTAAGGATAATAGCGATCGCCACTACACTACCACCAATATACTGACCGAGAGTAGGAGTTTCTCCCAAAATCAAATAGGCTAAGGCAATGGCAGCTAGGGGACTGAAGGATTTAACCAGAGAGACTTCTGAGGCATCGGTGCGTTTGAGTCCATCGAGCCAGAAAAATTGCCCCGCAACGACGATAATGGCACTGTACAGGAACATCCATTGCCAGAGAACTGGAGTAAAAACATCCATAAAGTGGCTCCAGCCAAAGAGTTTAATCACAACGAGGAAGAAGATGAGAGTGCCGAGAGCGTTACGATAGAGGCTAAAAAAACCGATGGAGATATCCTGAAGAGTTATTTTACTCAAAATTCCGGCGATCGCACCAGCGATCGCTGCGGTGAGTGTCATCACTTCACCAACACCAAGTTGAAACCCACCCATTCCTGCCATGGCTGAGGCAGGAGGAGAAATCAACAGGGTTAACCCCACTCCCAGAAAAGCAACTATTGCTCCGCTTGCCACCCAAAGATTTACCCGTTCTTTGAGAAAAATCACGGATAAGGCTAAAGTTAGAGGGGGTTCAATCCGTCCAATCAGCACCACGTTACTCACGCTTGTTTTGCCTAATGCACCAAAAAATAAGGCCGGCCCTAAAGCGCCCGATAATAGAGCAACTACCGTTAAAAATAACCATTGTTTTGGAGATAAAGTTTTCCAGTAGCTCCTTTTGAGATTTTGGGGATAAATTAAGGCTAAAATTAGGAATGCCCAAAGATTTCCGACAAATAAGACATTACAAAAGGAAATCGGATTTCTGCCATCAATGAGGTGTTGTGCGCCTAAGTCAGTTAGCTGGCGAGTGACAGCATTCGAGGCAGCAAAAATCAGTGTGGCGATGATTAGAGAGGCTCGCCCAGGAAGGCGTTCGATGAGATTCATGATATTTTTGTTGGGGATAGGTTTCGCGAGAGATGATTTGATTGTACTCAATGAGTTGGCGATCATCAAATTTTATCGAGTTGGCTGGATTGAGGCTTATGAAGGGTTTGTCGCTCACACAATTAATTTCTTCTGGGGACAGAATCTTAACTGACATGAGGGCAGAGGACTTCAGGGGCAGTTTGCCTACTTATATTCCCTGTCTGGCTACGGTCAATCCCGATCAAATTGCTGTTAATATTCAGGGGGTAAATGGACTGGTGTATAGCTGGGGAAATGGGGCGATCGCCGTACCGTTGATGAGTGTGATTAAGCCCTTTATCTTACTTTATTTTTTGGAATGTTTTGGGATAGATCAACTCAGGAAAAGAGTGGGGGATCTACCTTCTGCGTTGCCTTATAATTCTTTAGAGCAACTAGAATTAGACGGTGGTTTTCCCCGAAATCCGATGATCAATAGTGGGGCGATCGCCCTCTGTTCCCATTTACCCGGAGCCACGGCTGATCAAAAATGTAGCAACTTTTCTCAATGGCTCAATGATTATGGTCAAACCCACCTATTTTTAGATCAAGAAACTCTCCTATCCGTCCAATCTTTACCTAATTTAATCAATCAGAATTTAACCAAAAAACTAGCAGAAAATGGTTGTCTCGGTAGCGCGGAAACAGTGGCGATCAATACTTATCAGCAACTGTGCTGTTTAGCAGGAAATCTCAAGGAATTAGGGCAACTAGGGTTGGGTTTAGTTAGGGAAACATCAGTGATAAATCCTGAGCACTTAGCTTGGGTAAGACGTTTAATGCTCACCGGTGGATTGTATGAATATTCAGCAGAATTTAGCCGATTAGTGGGATGGCCGACTAAATCTAGTGTCAGTGGGTTATTATTATCGGTAATAACAGCAGAAGGAGCGATCGCCATTTATAGTCCTCTCCTTGATTCTATGGGCAATTCAGTCATGGGCATGGAATTATTAAAACAACTGGCTAGTGTCTAAAAAAGGGCGAACCTCAATCGCCCTTACCAGTGAGCAACAGCCGCAGCCATCAACTATTCACAACACCAGTAATCGGTGAACTAGCACTAGCATAAGCCTTAATCGGAATCCGTCCAGAAATAGCTGCCAGTCTTCCAGCAACTGTGGCGAGACGAAACGCATCCGCCATGGTGGGAGGATGTTGCGCTTGGGCGATCGCTGTGTTAATCAATAGAGCATCCGCTCCCATTTCCATCGCCATTGCCGCCTCCGAAGGAGTACCAATTCCCGCATCTACCACCACAGGTACATGAGCATTTTCGATAATAATACCAATATTTGCCCCATTCTTAATCCCTTGTCCTGAACCAATCGGAGAACCTAAAGGCATCACTGTCGCACAGCCAATTTCTTCTAATCGTTTCGCCAACAAAGGATCGGCATTAATATAGGGCAAAACCGCAAATCCTTCGCGAACCAACTGTTCTGCTGCCTGGAGCGTACCGATAGGATCGGGGAGCAGATATTTAGGATCGGGAATCACCTCTAATTTAACAAAATTATTCTCTTCCTGACCGAGTAACTTGGCCATTTCTCTGCCCAAACGCGCCACACGCACAGCTTCTTCTACAGTTTGGCAACCGGCAGTATTGGGGAGCATCCAAATCTTTTGCCAATCAATGGCTTCTGCTAACCCTTCATGCCCAGGAGCCTGGGTTTGCACCCGACGCACGGCAACGGTAACAATTTCGCAACCACTAGCGGCAATGCTCTGTTGCATTTCTGCGAGGGAGCGATATTTACCCGTTCCCGTCATGAGGCGAGAGTGAAAGGTTTTTCCAGCGATGACTAAGGGGCGATCGCTGATAAAATTAGTCTCAGAGAGTTGTTGGGGAAGTTGATCAACAGTTGGCATGGGTGCGTCTAAAATCAAACCATCCTTTAGCTTAACGTTTATTCCCTGTTTAATATCGTAATTTTCCCTCCCCATTCAATCTCCGGTGCTCTTAGCCCCCTTGCCAGTTCGAGCAGAAGTCGTCTTAGACTTACGGACTGTTTTCGTAGTTTTAGTCCCCGCAGCTCCACTAGTTTTCTTCGTCTTGAGCAACTCTAAAGCTTCCGAGAGAGTAATTGATTCCATCTCCCGATCTTTCGGTAAACTCACATTAATTCTACCATGTTTGACATAAGGCCCATAGGGGCCATCGTAGACATTCACCGCTTCTCCATCTTCCGGGTGTTGACCAAGCGATCGCAACGGCTCCTTCGTCTTACTCGCCCTACCCTGTCCCCCCCTCTTCGGTTGATTAAGCAACTCCAACGCCCGCTCCAGAGTAACCGTTAACACATCATCTTCCTTCTTCAGAGACCGATACTCCTTTCCCACCTTACCCTGGTCATGCACCACATAGGGACCAAAGCGTCCCAAACCCGCTTGTATCTTCCCTCCCGTTTCCGGATGAACCCCCAACAAACGCGGCAAAGACAACAAACCCAAAGCAGTTTCCAGCGTTACCTCTTCCGGCTTCAAATCTTTAGGCAAAGAAGCCCGTTTCGGCTTCTTATTCTCCTCTGACACTTCTCCCAATTGCACATAAGGTCCATAAGTCCCATTCAGGATAAAAATTGGCTCAGAAGTCACCGGATCAACCCCTAGCCGATCCGGACCTGCTGTTTTCTGCTTCAGCAGCAGCCCGCACTGCACTGGATCAAGAGCATCAGGAGTTAAATGAGGCGGAATCGAAGCCGTCAGTTGTTCATCCCCATTCTCTACCACCAAATAGGGGCCATATTTACCCAAACGAATTTTTGCGTCTAATCCCTCCAATTCCAACGTCTTTGCCACATTCGGATCAATTTGATTTTCTCGCTCTCTTACCTGAGCTTCTAACCCCATCTCTCCCTGATAAAAGGCCTTGAGATAGGGCAGCGGGTCCACTTCTCCTGTAGAAATATCATCTAGGGTTTGTTCCATCCGCGAGGTAAACTGAGTATCTACCAAATCGGGAAAATGCTGCTCTAACAGATTGGTGACTGCAAAGGCCGTAAAGGTGGGAACCAGTGCTTTGTTCACGATTTGAGCGTAACCTTTGCCCACAATAGTATCAATAATGCTGGCATAGGTACTGGGGCGACCCACTCCTTCTCGCTCTAAAGTTTTTACCAGAGAAGCTTCCGTATAGCGGGCTGGGGGTTGGGTTTCATGGCCTACTGCCTCTAGTTGCTTACAGGCAGGATGATCTCCGACTTTGAGTTCTGGTAGCAACACTTCTTGATTTTCCAGAGCTGCATCCGGATCATCCGAGCCTTCCACGTAGGCACGGAAGAATCCTGGGAAATTAATCCGTTTGCCAGAGGAGCGAAATTCAGCATCTTCTACCTGATGCTGGACTGTGATCTGAGTCAGTTCAGCATTGGCCATTTGACAGGCGACTGTCCGTTTCCAAATTAGATCGTAGAGTCTGGCTTCCCGTCCTTCTAAGCCCGTTTCTTGGGGGGTACGGAAGCGGTTTCCGGCGGGGCGAATGGCTTCGTGAGCTTCTTGAGCGCCTTTGGTTTTGGTGCTGTATTGCTGGGGTTTGGGAGAGAGGTATTCTTTGCCGTACATTTCTGCGACGCAAGCACGAGCGGCGGCGATCGCCTCTTTCGACAAATGTACCGAATCCGTTCGCATATAAGTAATATAGCCCTGCTCATACAAATTTTGGGCCGTCCGCATCGTCTCCTTCGCCGACAACCCCAGTTTCCGGTTCGCCTCCTGCTGCAACGTCGAAGTAGTAAACGGCGGTGATGGCTTCCGCACTGTCGGCCTTTCTTCCACCTCCATCACTGTCCACAGTTTCCCTTCTAACCGCAGTTGTAGCACTCTTGCTTCTTCCTCATGTAGCAACTTCACCCGACGGTTTTTCACAATCTGCCCCGTCTGAGGATCAAAATCACTGCCTGTGGCAATTTTTACTCCCGCTAAGGTTACCAATCGCGCCTCAAAGCCCATCTGCCGATGCTCCAGAGTAGCTTTCAGATCCCAATAGGCTCCCTGGCGGAACGCCCGACGCTGCCGTTCCCTCGACACCAGTAACCGCACCGCCACCGACTGTACCCGTCCGGCTGAGAGTTTAGGTGCAATTTTTTTCCACAATAAAGGAGAAATCGTATAACCCACTAAACGGTCTAAAATTCGCCGAGTTTCCTGAGCATGAACCAATTGCAAATCAATATCCCGACAATTTTTCAGAGCTGCCTGAATCGCCTCTTGAGTAATTTCATGAAACACCATGCGCTTAATCGGCACTTTAGGCTTGAGCAGCTCTTTCAGGTGCCAACTAATGCTTTCTCCTTCTCGATCTTCGTCAGTGGCTAGAATTAATTCATCGGCCTGCTTCAGAGCATTTTTCAGGTCTTGAACAATTTTTTTCTTATCTTTAGGAATCACATACAGGGGTTCAAAGTTAGACTCTACATTCACGCCCAACTGGGCCCATTTCTCGGATTTAACATGAGCAGGAATTTCATCGGCTGCGGAAGGCAGGTCTCGGACATGACCCATAGAGGCTTCCACTTGATACCCGGTGGGTAAAAAGTTGCGGATGGTTCGAGCTTTGGTGGGGGATTCAACAATGACGAGGGTTGACATAGGGCAAGGAGGAATTGATCGATCAGTAGAGCATCTGTCTCTGGCTAGTGTGTCAACTTGAAAGATTTTGGTGGATTTGTCAAGGGGGTTAGCCAAATCAGTGCATCCTTTATCCATCCTTTTATAACGCTCTCGGCTGAGGTTGGCGCAAATTCGCACAGATAAAAGAGCATACAAGCATTATCTAGATTAGCTTGTGGCGATCGCTCTTGAGCCATTCTCCCCTCCAGTGCCTCAGAGACTGGGCCAAGAACCTCGATTCGCTGTACCATAATTCCAGTGCAAGTCGAGTGGGTGTAAACTGTCTAGTAATACTACCCAAAGCAATTCAAGTGGACCTCTCCGATGACCCTGTAGATTCAGATGACCTTGACAAACCTGATGAAATCTAGTAGCGATAGCAGCTTTCGATGGCAAGCTCCACCGGAAGTCTCATCCCCAAGGGGTGACCTTTTGTACAATACCGTCAAACTAACCTGGAATGGGAGCGTGGCATGAGTCAGGGTGAACGCCAAGAACGACGTGGTAAAAAATTGAAGTTGATGGTTGTTGATGATGAACGGGACAACCTGGATCTACTGTATCGAACCTTTCGGCGAGATTTTCAAGTCCATCGCGCCGAAAGCGCGAAAGCGGCTTTAGAGATTCTCGATCAAGAAGGAGAAATGGCAATCATTATCTCTGACCAACGGATGCCGGAAATGAATGGTACGGAATTCTTAGGGAAGACAGTAGAAAAGTTTCCCGATACCATCAGGATTCTGTTGACGGGTTATACGGATGTAGAGGATTTGGTCGAGGCAATTAATGCGGGGAAGGTGTTTAAGTATATTGTTAAACCCTGGAATCCGACGGAACTAAAAGCCTTAATTGAGCAGGCTTCAGAAACTTATCTGGTGATTAAACAGCGTACTAACGATCTGCGGCGATCGCTCCGACGAGAATCGATTCAAAATGCCGTCATGACCGCCCTCAGAGGTAAACTCGATTACAACAGTATGCTCCAGACCATCAGTGAAACAGTCGGTCAAAACTTTGAAGCAGATTTTTGCTGTCTCCAAGCCGTCGAAGACCATAAACTCACAGAACACCAATTCTCCTATTCCAAAGCCAAGGAAAACCTCAACTTCCAAAACTCCCCCCAAAGCCAAACCCTCATTCAACAAACCCTCGCAACCCAGAAAACCCACACCCAACAACACACCCAAGGAGAACCACCCTATCTACATCTAGCCGTTCCTTTAACCTATCAAGAAACCTTATTTGGCATCCTCTCCCTCTACCAACAAGACAGCGATAACGTCTGGCCCGACGAAGACATTCAACTGCTCGAAAGCATCATTGAACAAGCCTCTCTGGCCCTATCCCAAGCCAAACTCTACGAACGAGCCACTCAACTAGCCAACCAACTGCGCTCAGAACTCGAAGTCGCTCGGCAAATTCAAACTAACCTCCTCCGCCAAAGCTGGCCAGAAGTCGAAGGAATCCAAGTGCAAGCCTGTTGCTATCCAGCACGGGAAGTGGGGGGGGACTTCTTTGAAGTGTACATCCATCCCCAAGGAGATATCTGGTTAGCCGTAGGAGATGTCTCTGGCAAAGGAGTGCCCGCCGCCTTATTTATGGCTAGCGCCATTTCCGTACTGCGGCGAGAACTCGCTCAAGAAACTCCCCTAGAGCCAAATGAAGTGATCCGCAATCTTAATAGCTCCCTCATTGATGACTTAATGAGTAATAATTGCTTTATTACTATGGCTGTAGCCCGTTATCGACCAGCCACCCAAGAACTCGCCTATGCTAGTGCTGGCCATGTCTATCCCTTGGTGTGGTCTCATAAAACCCTAAGAGATCAACTATCATCAGAACAACCTGTAACGGTACAGCCGAATACTCTCAAAGTCCGAGGCATTCCGGTGGGTATTCTTCCCGTTTGGAAAGCTCCGTCAGGACAAGTACAACTACAATCAGGGGATGTGTTATTACTAACCAGTGATGGGATCACAGAAGCCAAAGGGCCAGGTGGAAACCAATCGGGTTCAGAAGCAATGCTTAATCAAGAAGGGTTATGGGAATTGTTGATTCAACAACCAGGGCCATTGAATCTCACTCAACTGCTTGAAAGCGTTCGAGCAGATAATGCTATACAGGAAGATGACCAAACACTGCTATCTTTGGAGGTTTTGTAGTTCTCATGAAAACTGAGCTAAATATCCCAAGCGATTTAAAATTTCTGGGAATTGTTGAGTCGTGGCTACTCGGATGTTTGGAGGTCGAACTGGGCCAATCACCGGATTGGTCAAGGCAATCTACACGGTTTCGATTGGCATTAGTAGAAGCTTATTCTAATGTGGTTCGACACGCTCATAAGGAGAAAGCAAAACTGCCAGTAATCATGTGTTTGGAACTTAATTATGATGATACGGATCTTAAGATTGTGTTGGAAGTGTGGGATTACGGTGAAGGTTATGATTTGGCGACTTATTTGCCTCCCAATCCTGAAGAAAAACAGGAAGGAGGTTATGGGTGGTTGATTATGAATCGTTTGATGGATCGGGTGGAGTATCGTTTACAAATTGATGGACGCAATTGCTTGCAATTGGAGGCGAGGGTGCCAGTGTTGAAGCAGGAATAATTGGGCTCACCGATGAGTGA
Organism: uncultured bacterium; assembly: GCA_964616725.1. Classification (GTDB taxonomy): domain Bacteria; phylum Cyanobacteriota; class Cyanobacteriia; order Cyanobacteriales; family Desertifilaceae; genus Roseofilum. The sequence goes on along the minus strand of CAZTRW010000013.1, from coordinate 18,166 downwards.
GGGGATTTCCCGTGATGGTGTTAACGTCAGCAGTGGTTAAACAGAAAGCCCTGGAGGTGGGGTTTAGTCAGGTGGGAATTGGGGCGGTGGATGAGAGCATGGCCGCACAGGGATCATTACGACTCCAAGCCTGGTTAGCCTTAGGGTATCATGCCAATATGACTTGGATGGCGAATCCTCAACGACAAGCGGTTAATAGGTGTATGCCGGGGGTGCGCTCAATTATTAGCTTGGCGCTGAATTATTATACTCCCCACCGTCAACCGGATGAGCCAGAGTATGGCAAGATTTCTCGCTATGCTTGGGGACGGGATTATCATCGGGTGATTGGCCAAAAGCTGAAGGTTCTGATGGCTTGGTTAAGGTCTCAGGGGGAAGGTGTGCAAGCGAAAGCCTATGTGGATACAGGGCCAGTTCAGGATAAGCTGTGTGCTCAAATGGCGGGATTGGGGTGGATTGGTAAGCATGGTAATCTGATTACGCGCTCTTATGGTTCGTGGGTGTTTTTGGCGGAGATTTTGATGAATTTACCCTTGGAAGCGGATCGACCCCATACGGAGCATTGTGGGACTTGTACTCGTTGTATTGAGGCGTGTCCGACGGGGGCGATCGCCCAACCGTTTGTGGTGGATGCTAATCGCTGTATTGCCTATCATACCATCGAAAATCGCTCGGAATCTCTACCGGAGGCGATCGCCCCTCGCTTGCAAGGATGGGTGGCTGGATGTGACATTTGTCAAGAAGTTTGCCCCTGGAATCAACGGTTTGCCCAACCGACTCCTGTCCCAGACTTCCAGCCCTATCCTCATAATCTTGCTCCCCGACTGACAGACTTGGCAACCCTTTCGGAAGCAGAATGGGATCGGCGATTTCGTGCTTCTGCTCTGCGACGCATTAAACCGGCTATGTGGAGACGAAATGCCCGTGCTAACCTGGAACCATCTCACTGTTCCAGTTCTTCTACCTCACCATGACCCTCCAAATCTTGATTTTCGATTTTGATGGTACCTTAGCAAAATCTCTGGATACAATCGTTGCCATTACCAATCGCCTCGCCCTAGAATTTGGTTACTCTCCCATTAGTCCAGAACAACTTCACGAATTTAGACATTTGAGCAGTCAAGATATTATCCAGCGATCGGGGGTAGCTTGGTACAAATTGCCCTTTCTGATTCGCCGACTCAGAAGAGAATTAAATAATGAAATTCATCGTTTAGAGTTGGTGACGGGGATTCAAGAGATATTAATCTTACTCAAAGAAAAAGGATATCGCTTAGGGATTATTACCTCCAATGCCCAAGAAAATGTGAAATTATGCCTGGAATACCATCAGTTAGATTGTTTATTTGAGTTTATTGAATCGGAATTCAATATTTTTGGGAAAAGTCGTGCGATTCGGCGAGTTATCTACAAGTATCAATTTCTGCCCAGTGAAGTGGTTTATGTGGGAGATGAAGTCCGAGATATTGAAGCTGCCCAAAAAATTCCGATCAAAGTGATGGCAGTGGCTTGGGGATTTCAGTCGAAGGAAATTTTAGCACAATTTCATCCTGAGTTTTTAATTGAAGAACCCCAGGAACTGCTGGCAGCTCTAGAAGGAGGAACGGCTAAAAATTGCATTCAGGATCGAGATCGGCTAAACTGTTGAAGTGGTAATAGTGCGATCGTTATATCCCTCAACCGGATTATGGCAGGACATAGTAAGTGGGCAAATATTAAACGTCAGAAAGCACGGGTTGATGCTAAAAGAGGTCAAGTGTTTACTAAGGTGTCCAGAGAAATTATTGTGGCAGCCCGCAGTGGGGCTGATCCGGCAGGGAATTTTCAGCTACGCACGGCGATAGAAAAGGCGAAGGCGGCGGGAATTCCTAATGAGAATATTGAACGGGCGATCGCCAAAGGAGCAGGTAAATGGGAAAGCGATCAGCAGCGGTATGAATCGATTCGCTATGAAGGCTACGGACCCGGAGGAGTTGCCATTGTGATTGAGGCATTAACGGATAATCGCAATCGTACTGCTGCGGATTTGCGAGAAGCGTTTAATAAAAATGGCGGTAATCTCGGAGAAACGGGATGTGTCAGTTGGATGTTTGCTCACAAAGGAGTCGTGAGACTGAAGGGATCAGTCGATGAGGAGCGGTTGTTAGAAGCGTTGGTTGAGGGAGAAGCGGAAAGTTATGAATGGATCAATGATCCAGAAGATGATGCGACGGTAGAGGTGTTTACGGAAGTGGCGAATTTGCAAAATTTGACTCAAGTGTTGCAAAAAGAGAAGTTTTTGGTGTTGATGGCAGAGTTGCGTTGGATACCAAGTAATACCGTGGAAATCACGGATGAAGATCAGGCGCGATCGCTATGGAAACTCCTAGATGCCCTGGAAGATTTAGACGATATTCAAAATGTTACTCCTAATTGTGAAATTACTGATGGCTGGTTTGATTGTATTTTTTAGAGCGGATTGAGTATGACTGCATCTCTGATTCTGGTAACGATTAAATTGTTTGCTGTCTATCAGGAGGCTTATGGAGTATCGGAATTACATTGGCAATTCCCCTCCCCTACTCCCGTTTCTGCCATCCTCAATCGCGTCATTTCTGAACATCCTGAATTAGCCGAATGGCAGGCAATCACTCGTTTTGGCATTAATTTCGAGTTGGTAGAGCCTGATACTCTGTTGCACTCAGGGGATGAGGTAGTTTTAATTCCGCCGGTGAGTGGAGGATAGAGAATCAAGGCACGCTGCAGCAGCAGTTTCAGTATTTGTTTATCAAGTTATCACTATTTTCTCAGGATGGGGGGGTATCTTTAAGATACAGCGCTTCGCGCTGCTATGAGGTACATCCTTTTCAGGTCGGCGACAGCCGAAAAGCCTTAAACCCTCAATAAGACTCACTCTTGCCTTTTACCTTTTACCTTTTACCTTTTGCCTTTTCCTTTGGGAAGTCGAGCAGCTAATTTGGAAATGGCGATCGCCCATTATCAAGCCGCCTTAGAAATTTATACCCGTGAGGCTTTTCCCCAAGAATGGGCAATGACTCAAAATAATTTAGGAGCGGCTTACTTTAACCGGATTGGCGGGGAGCGATCACAAAACTTAGAGATGGCAATCGCCCCTATCAGCTTTCTTCTTCATCTGGCTCAAACAATGGGTTTAAGTTTCGAGAACTATGGACTACCCGCAGAATTTCTAGAGTATCATCAGTAATTTGATACAGAATAATATATCCATTTAAGGGAATGCCGCGTAAACCTTCTCTAATTTTTCCATAGCTACGTCCTAGCTGGGGAAAATTCATTAGGTTTTTACACTTTTTCTGGAAAGACGTGCTTGCTTCAGTTTATCTTTCAGTTGAGCAATAACAACTTCACCATCAATACCTTCACCTTGCCTGAGTTCTTCAATGGCTATATCTACTTTCTGTCGGGTTTCTTCTACCCAATTCTCGTACTCTCGATCTCGTGGATCTAGTAATTGTAAAGCTTCAGCAATGACTTCTTCTGGAGTCTGGTATTTTCCACTATTAATCTGTTGTTGGATTAACTCAGCTTGTTCGCTCTTTAAAGTAACGTTCATTGGTCTAATTTTGTAAAGAACTCTCTATCAATTGTAGCAAAAGCGATCGCCCCAGGGATGGGTGGCATTATCGCCCCCAACCCAGAAACCCAGTTTCTCACCCCTTACGCGAACCTATCCGTTTTAATCCCCAAATACCGAGAAATGCCAGCGTCCCCACAGCACTGGGTTCGGGGACAGATTTGCGCTGTTTTTCTAGGACTTCCACTTGGTAGCTGACGCTCCATCTGCGGTTTTCTGGATTGAAAACTGACTCGATATCGAAATCAAAGATTGAACGTTTTCTATTCTTCATTAGATTGTAAAATTTCAAAAATCTTATTCTGAAGTTCTGTAGATTGACTCCATTCTTCTACTTGTCCCTGAGAATTAATGTAGCCTCCATGCTTGTGAACTTGTTCTGAAATCCCAGCATCATGTTTGAATTTTTTAGAAATACCACCAACTGGGCCATTACCCCACTTATCTCCTCGACCTAAAGCACTACTTTGATTAGCAATAAATTGTGGAACTTGAAGAGTTCTATCAGTCGAGCTTGTAGTGTAATAGAACTTCTGAAAATGATTGTTATTTTCTATGCCCAATTCGTATTTAGTACCGGGTTGAATATCTTTCTCAGGAACAGCAGGTTGATATATAAAAGCACTCTCAATTTTTGCCCCATTACTAATTGCTGAAAGAATGACAACACTGCCTAAACTATGCCCTGTAGCATACTGATGAGAGACACCCATCTGATGAAAAGCTTGAGTTAGTTCAGCCAGAGGCTTACCAGCATCATCTGCAAATCTTTCAGCAGTGTTATACTTTGCCATTCCGATCTTGCCGCCAGGGATTGCATTATAGGTTACAATTATATTAATATTGTCTTCCTGTCCTGGTAAGTGTGTACCATCAAGAGCAGAAAACTTATTAATACGATCATCTGTTTGTTTCAGCTCATCTACGATTTTCTGAGTATTCCATGTAAATCCTGGGATTCTAAAAGAGACAGAATTGATATTCAAGGAGTGTTGACTACCTAAAGCAGTAGATAACTTAGCTGAATCAACTCCATCTGCTTGAACATTACCTGAAAGATCAAAATCAACATTTGAGATAAGCTTGCCATTCAGAAACATTAAGGCTGGGCTTTTCTCAGATGGAGATATACGGCCAAACTGGGTGTGTGGAACATGATAGATGCTTAAAACATTGGCTTTTACTTCAGACAAATCTTGCTGTCCCAGTAACATTTTAATTTCTGGATCTTTTTGAGACAGTTGCTCCATATTTTTTCTTAAACGAGAATTATTGGATAGCATATTTGTGAAAAATTCTTTCCTATCTATATCGAAAAAGTCACTCCAAACTACATATCGAACCAATGACTCCTTGATATCTTCAAGATTACTCTGTAAACGCATTTCCGAGTTTGGAGTTCGACCGATCAGATTATCTAGTTCCTCGGCTCCTTTCTCTAAATATTGCTGAATGGATTCTTCACGAGGTTTATGTTGATCTTCATTTGGCAAAAAGGATGACATCAGCAGTTCAGGAGGTTTGGCTAACCAACTCAAATATTCCTCATCAGTCATGTCGTCAAAAATAGCTTGAGCTTCTTCATCAAGTTCTTCTTCTGGCACTCCATAATATTCTGCTACTTCCTGAAGTTCGCGATCATCAGAGTTTGATTCCTGTTGGCTATCGCTCTCAGGTGGACAAATGCACTCCTCCTTCCCAGAAATTTTATCAACCAAACCAACCAGGTCGTCTTTCCAGATATTCAAGATACTATTGAGACCAGAAAGCCAACCTTCAATGCCACCCTCTTTAATCGCTCCAGCTAATGCCAGTCCTGTATTACCCACTTTACCGGTAACTTCCAAAACTTTAGCCAGAGCGCTATTGAAATTACCAGCAAAACTTTGACCAACGGAAAGAACGGCATTGAAAATATTACCAATCGCACTCAACCAATCACCATTTTCAATTGCTTTAATACCGCCATAAATCATTTGCGGGGCTTTTTCCAGACTTTGCATCACAGAGAGCATCACTTTTTGGAGTGTGCCGCTGCATTGATCAATAAAGCTTCCCATACCCGCAGACGCGACACTGGCGATACTGCCGAGAATTTGTAAGAAGCCTAGAATGCTCTCGCCAGACATAATTGAGCGGACACCCTTAAAAGCTCCCGCAGCCAGAGATTGTAAAGCTTGCAGAGCCAATTTAGCTCCGGCTGTAAGCGTATTACTCATACCCATGCTGACTGCACTGAGTGCCGCCATGACGATGCTGAAAATGCCGCCAATCCAATCTCCATTCATTGCCGCTTGAATGGCACTAATTGCCGCAGTCGCCAGGCTTAAACCAATGGCAAAAGGAATCAAAATAGGGAAAGAAACACTGAGAATAGAGACAATGGTGCTCAGAACTGCCATGACTTGCGAAATCAGTGACAATGTAGTGTTCCAGAAGTATTTTTTGCGTGTCTTGCGTTCGGCAACCCGTTGTTGGATAATTTCCTCCAACATTTGCTTCGATTGTTGGGCGAGTTCGTTGGAAATCTCAACGGCTTGTTCGGCTAGAGCGACTTTATTTAACGTCTCCAAATAGAGTGGGTTGATGATTTGTTGTTCGCCCTCCAACAGTTCCATTCGCTCCAACTCTTTGAGGAAATCTTTAGAAGCTTGCTGGACATCTTTCTCGGCAGTTTGTAACAGAGTAATATCCCACTGTTCCTCTAGCTCAAGGCGATTAATCTCGGTTTTATGGTGTTGGACTTGGCCAATTAAACCCTCCATCACCTTAAACAGATTATCCTGAATGTTCGCCGCTTCTTCCCCTTGCAGCGCCTGATGAATATCGCCCTGAGTCTGAGCCAACAGCGCCTTCAAATCTTCTGGTAAATCCGGTTGTTGCTGTTGCAAATCTTGCAACTGAGTTAACAGTGCTGCCATCTGTGACTGCACCTGTGCTGGGTTAAAGTCCCCTTCAACCTCTTCTAAACCTGCTGCACTGCGAACCGCATTCACTCCTTGCAACAGAGCATCTTCCGCTTGCAACTGCTCCAGTTGTGCCAACTTCGCCCGCGCTTCTAACCGTTGGCGCTCTAGCTCAATGGCTTCTCGCTCCAGGCGCTCCTCTACCGCCTTCTCGATATCCTTTTGCCGTTGGGCGGCGATGGTTTTTTCCAACTCCGCTTGCGCCAGGTTCAGTTGTTCTAAATTGATCAAAGTGATAAACATTTGCTCCGTTTGTTCTCGGATGCGAGTAATGCCATCTAGACGGGCTTGAGCCACTGCTAAATCCTGCTGTTTCTGCTCGCGCTCTTCCTGAGTTTCGGCAATGCGAGCATTGAGATCTCCCAGCATTTGCGCTGCTGCTTCTTGTTGCTTTTGCAACATATTTTTCTGGGATTCGGCCGTGCGCTTCAGGTTACCAAAGTGGTTGGCTTGCTCTTGGGCGCGTTGCTGTAACTGACGGTGTACCATCATTTCGTGATAGTAGCGGTTCGCCAAAATCTGGTCTTCGGGGCGAGCAATCCCGCCAGCACAACTGCCGCCGCGATCGCTGGCAATATCGCTATAATCTCGATAATAGATTTCCGCCGCCGTCGCCATATCATTGTGCATCGCCACATCCAGCAAGTGTTTTGCTTCCTTACTGCCAGGACCCACTATCTGCTGTAACCGTTGCTGAATCTGGAATTCCAGATCATTCACTTCTTGCTGTTTCTGAACAGCTTGCAACGTATAATTGGCATTCAATTCGGTAGCTTCCAACAAGTCGCGCAGAATCTGCTGATGCTCTTTCGCTGCCCGCAAATGCTGATCATTTTGCGCCAATAAATCCGCTTGCAACTCCTGCAACGGAGCCGTCAGCGCCCGGCTGCTGGCTTCCGCTTGCTCTGCCAACCGTTGGGCTTCGGCCAGAGCCGCACGAGCATCAGCCAACTGTTGTTGCAACTGCTCCAAGTCGCCCGGAGAAGTAAGATAGGCATCCAGCAAGCGTTGCTCGGCCAAAATCACCTCATGTTCTGCTGTCAATAAGGTGCGTTTTTGACTAAATGCCCGTTGCTGTTGCTGCAATACGGTAGCCTTATTATCCAGCAGCATCAGAGCATTTTGCAGTTGCGCCTGTTTGGTTTGCAGGTCAACATTGGTAGGAGATTGGGCAATTTGTTCAGAAAGGGTTTCCTGTTGGGCAATTAAGTCCTCCCGCAGTTGGTTCACTGCCTCCGTTTCCGTCGTCAGGGCTACGGTTTGCTGCTCCACCCATTGCTCCACATCGGCGAGTTGATGCTGCAATTCCTGAGACTGACGATTGAGTTCCCCGGGTTTCTGGAGAATCTCTTTCACCATGGCTAGATATTCCCTGTCGTTAGCTTCGAGTTCTTCCCACTCTGCCAGCACTTTGGCATTGTACTCATCCGCTTCTTTCTGAGCTTCAGCTAAGGCTTGTTCGATTTCTGGTAAAAGGTCTTGTAGCTCTTGCAACTGTTCCTTGGCGGCGGGAATGGGTTCGCGAGCAGCTTCTAACTGTTCGACTAAATGGTGGCTGGCAGTAAGAGAAGGTTCGGCTCCATGGACAGCATTGAGGGTACTTGCCCATTGTTCAGCCAGGGGTTTTAAGCGCTCTTGTTCCTGGGACTGGTTATCTGTTTCCCATAATTGATGAACGGCTTGTTCGCGCAGTTGCTTGGCATATTTGGTATAAGTATCCCACAAGATCCAGTGGTGATCGACATGGGTAAGGGTAACCCAATGTTTTTTCTTACCGAATGTACCCCGTTTCCAAGTTTCCCGTTGTTCTGTCCATGTGGGGCCACTTTTGCGACTTAATTCCCAGTGTTGAGCGGCGCGTTTTTCGTACCAGTCGGCTTGGGCTAGGGCAGCAGAGGCTTGGGCACTATTTTGAGCCAGTTCTGCCTTGACTTGAGCGAGTTGCTCGTTATATTTTTGACTCTGTTCTAGGGTTTCTGCTCGTACTCCCTCCAGGGTCATGCTCTGATCCAACTCCTCATCTTGGTAGAGCAATGAGGGGAGCATTAGCCCAGAGGTTTGATCGACAATGGGTTGGAGATGGTGGCGCTTCTGAGTTTCTAGCTCTTGGGCTGCTTGGTCAGGACTGAGCCACTCTGTCCAGGTGATACCATCTGTAGACTGGCGAGTATAGAGATGATTGTCTACTCCCACATAGGTTTGGGTAATTGTTCCGTTCTTGACGCTTTGTTGGATATCCTCAAGGGTGGGAATGGTTGTTGTGTTCCAATTAGACATTCCGCGACTATTGAGGGTGCGAGTATAGATTTGATTATTATCGGTGCGACGCATAGCAAATACTAGCTGATCGGCGATCGCATTAATCGCATAATCCCCTTCCGAAGGGCCTCCCACAGCCCTCTGATAGCGCCAGTTTACCCCATCAACACTATCGTAGGCATAGATATAATCATTAGGATGCTTCCAAAGCTGGAATAGCCTGTCGCCCACGGCAATTGTGCGAGCATTATCCTCTTGAGTGAGCATCTGGGTATTCTGCCAATCTGTCCAAGTATTCCCGCGATCGCTAGAATAACGACGATAGACATAACCACGAGAATCACGAACGGTTTGAATGAGCTTATCTTTAAATTCCGTAGTCGTCAGGTGTTTGAGGTCAAGTTCTTCCGACGCGGAGGTGCTCAGAACCTCAGCCCTTGGAGTCCAGTCTGTCCATTTCACGCCATCTTTGGTGTGGCGAGTATAGACAATATTGTTTAATCCGCGATAGGTTTGGCTTAAACGGCCATCAACGACTTCTTGTGTGAACCCTTGCAGAGCAGGATGTTGGGAATGCTGCCAATTTTTCCAGGAATGACCATCAAAGGCAAGAGTATAAACATGGTTGTTGCCATTGTAACGAACGCCAATAACTAGCTCATCATCAATAATATCGGCTTCAAAATTGCCAGTTGTGCCCCAACCGCTAGTTGCGATCCAACCACTCCAGCGTTCACCGTCGGTGGAGTGGCGCACGTAGACAATACTATTGGGATGGCGCACCACTTGGAAGAGTCGATCTTTTGTAGCTAAGGTTTCTATCTCATCAGGATTGCTACTGATATGAGCATACTGCCAATCTGTCCAGGTTTTCCCGCTGTCTGTGGATACCCGTTGATAGACGTATTGATTGGTATCCCCACCATCGCGCACCAGTTGCACAATCCGACCTTTGAATTCTGTGCTAATGACATTCTCTAATTCGAGTTTACCTGTATGATTGGCCACATTGAGAATTTGATTTCGCTCCCATTTCGCTTGGTCTAAGGCCGCGTCCACAGGAGTCCATTCTGTCCACTCTGTACCATTTTCTGTATGGCGGACGTATTTCTTGCCATCGGTTCCGTGATAGGACTGAACTAATTGTCCGTCGATCATTTCCTGGGAAAAGTCATCTAAGGTTTGAGTTGGCGACCAATCACTAATTGACCAACTTGTACCATGGGTCATTTGTACGGTTCGCAGGCGGTTGTCGGTATGTCGCCACGCAAACACCAGTTGGTTATTAATGATATCGACTTGAGCATCTCCAACTGTAGCGCCACTGACCTGAGTCCAGCCCGGCCAGTTGATGCCATCTCCAGAACTGCGGGTATAGATTGTACCATTGGGAGCTTGGGCAATCTGAATCAGGCGATCGCCCATTTCTAGCATCCGTACTTCCCCGGTCAATCCTCCGCCATAGGTGTAGCGCCAATCTGTCCAGGTTGTCCCTCCATCCTGGGAGTGTCGTCCGTAGATATAACCATTGGTGAGTGCTGTTTCTACCAGTTTACCATCAAATTCTCGACGAGTTACTTGGGGGTTGAGGTCTTCGACGGTATCAAGACGATTCAGATAACCTGTGCGCCAGTCATGGGCAGATAATGCCGTCTCGCGGGTTTCCCAGTTGCTCCAGTTCACGCCATCTGCGGAATAGCGAGTATAGAGGCGATGATCCATACCGCGATAGGACTGAACCAAGTAGTCATTAACCCTCTCTTGATGGACATCACCCATCATTTGGTTACTCGCGGGTAGCCAATTCGACCAAGATGTGCCACTCGGTGTAGAGTAGCGGGTGTAAGCTTTATGATCGCTGCTACGAATGTTGAGAACTAGGCGATCGCCAATGGTATCAATTTCAAACTCATCTGTAATTGAGCCGTTTAACTGCGTCCATGCCGTCCAAGCTTCTCCATCACTAGAACGACGGATATAAGTGGCATTATCTGTACCTTTAATAACTTGGAAGACCGCATCATCTAACGTCAGCAATTGGACATTATTGTTAGCATGACCTCCTGTATGTGTCCATTTCGTCCACGTTTGACCGCCATCAGTGGATGTACGGTGATAAACTTGCTTGTTGTCAGCAGTTACTGCCTGAATCAGCTTGCCCTTTAGCTCGACTTCGGCAACATCAGGATGGATTAAGGTGTCTTCCGCTTCCGAAGTGTTCCACTCGCTCCACACCACTCCATCGGGGGTATGGCGAATGTACGTGACACCATTAACCCCTTGATAGGACTGAATCAGCTTGCCATCGGCAATTTTTTGGGTAAAGTCGCTCAGAGTTTGTACTGTAGGGACATCATAACGAGACCAACTGACACCATCAGTTAACTGGCGGCTGTATAATTTGTTGTCTGCTCCGCGCCAGGCCATAACCAGTTGATTGCCAATTAGATTCACTTTCAAGTCTTGGCTATTGGCGCTGCTAACCTGAGTCCAGCTACTGGGCCAGTTGATGCCATCCTTAGAACTGCGCGTCCAAATTATACCATCGGGGCTGGTGGCAACTTGAATTAATCGATCCTTGATGGCAAACATCTCGATCTTACTGTTAATCCCCCCCCTGGTATCTTTCCACTCGCTCCAAGTTGCACCGTTGTCTTGAGAATAGCGTCCGTAAATGTTATGGTTATCGGCTGCAACTGCTTCGATGAGCTTGCCGTCAAACTTAATCTGGGTAACATTTTCGGTATGGCGTACCAGAGATTGAGCGTGGACTGGTGGTAGGTTGTCTAAACGCCAATCCGATTGAGCCGTTACTGATTCTGGGCTTTCCCAATCTGTCCAATTTATGCCATCTTGAGTATGGCGCAGATAGATCTTACCATCGATGCCTTTGAAGGATTGGATCAGGCGGCCATCAATGACTTCTTGTTGAATGGCATTCAGGGATTTGGCGGGTGCAGCTTGCCAAGGTTGCCAATTATTGGCATTGATGGCACGAGTATAAACTGTGTTGTAGGTTCCATTGTGGCGCATGGAGACGACAATGCGATCGCCAATGGCATCCACATTAAACTCCCCAGCAGCCGTACCACCGACATGGATCCATCCTGTCCAATCTTTGCCATTAGCCGTATGGCGCACATACAGATTGTTATCCAGATAACGAATAACTTGGTAAAGTTGGCCACCCACTGCGGCAAACTTCATATCATCAGCTTGGCTGTATAGGTTATTAATGACCCAGTTATTCCAAGTTTCACCACCGTCGGTAGAGTAGCGAGTATAAGTCTGGTTATCATCGGCGCGGACAGCTTCAATCAGTTTATGATCGAATTCTGTGCGGACGACTTTATCCGGGTTAAAGTTAATAGAATCTGCCCATTCTTGCCGCAGTTTATTGGCCTCAGCTTCCGCTTCTTGTTGTTGGGAATTGAGATGCTCAAACGCTTCCAAGTGATGCTGCAAGTCTGCTAATTTTTCGGCATCCTCTGGATTTCCTGTCCCTGTTTTCACCAACTCTTGTGCAAGAGGAATCGCTTTTTCTTCGGCGTGATCTTCAATCGCCAGCGTCAAGGAAATATGATCAATTGCTGGATAGGAATTACCCGAACCTCCAGAAATAGGACTAAAGACAATATAGGGATGAGTCGCTGCTGTTTCTGGGGCAATAAAGGAGAAACTACGGCGCTGCCATTCATCTGGATTATCGGTTGGTTCCAAGGTTCCCAGAGGAATTTTAGATTTTAATCCTGTGCTATCGGTTAAAAAGATTTGATAACCCCCTGGATGGGAATGAATGGAACGAATGGAAGGTTTTAGATAGGCAGACAATTCATAGGTTTCACCCGGTTCTAAAGGTGTTGCTAATTTCTGGGCAAAGTGTTCATTATATCCAGAACCCCCGGCTACCCATTGAGAGCCATCTTGTGCCTGAGTGCCTGTGGGGAAATTACCGTAAGCATCAGCTTTAACGCCAAAGCTGCCATCTTCACTGTAAGTATCTGCGCCATACCAATAGGGAGAAACATTAATCCAGTGTGCGGGTAATGCGCCTTGTTCTTTGGTGATGCCGGTGACTCCTTCGACTTCTTCAAAACTGCCGTTGCGAATCAAGTTTTGATCGAAAATGGCTTTAATTTCTCGGAGAGTATAACGGTTAGAAATGGGTTGAATTTCTTCCCAGAGTTGGGCATCTTGTTCAATCCACTGTTTGAGCTTGTCGATTTCTTGGGTTAAGGCGGTTTGTCCTTGTGCGAGTTCGTCAGAGCGGGGAGCAGCGACTTCTAGGATAGTGATAGCATCGCGCAAATCGGCTAAAGTGCGATCGCGCTCGCCATCGATATCCCCCAAGTTCTCCTCAATATACGCTATCAAGTCATCTACAGATTTGGATAATTCCTGCTGACTGGCTCCAATTTCTTTGGTTTGTGCGTGTCCTTCTAGTAGCTGTTGTGTCCAAACTTTTGCGGCTTCGCCCAGGTCTTGACGGAGGCGATCGCCCAATTGCGCGTAAGCTAAGATAGTATCCTCTCTCAATGCTGTCTCTGTGGCTTTTTCTGTCTCCAGTTGACGCTCCAGCGCGGCTAACCGCTCGTCATTGCTTTCCAGTTGCTGGCGAATTTCCAGTTCTTGCTGTTGACGCAGGGGTTGAATGGCGTTGGTGGCTTCTTCGAGACGGGCAGTGAGAGCCGCAATGATATCCTTATTATCATTTTGGCGGGTTAAGAGGCGATCGCGCTGTGTTTTCGTTTCATCAATTAACTTCGTTAACGCTTCCCGACTTACCTCATCCGTGGTTTGACTTAACTCATCTTCCCAATCAGAAATCACCCCATTCAAATTATCCAATTCTGCGGTTAACTCGCTGCTGCGGGTTTCCAACTGCTCGATAAACTCCCTTACCTTGGGTTCCACTTCCGTCGCAAAGAAATCCACATCCGACTCCGTACCCAAAACCCCAAAACTCATCATCCGTTGCAGTGCATCCGCCTGCTCTGTCGTCGTTTCCGCCAACGCATCCGCAGCCTTCGTCGCTCGATTTACCGCATTTTGGAACACCGCTAATTTAGCCTTTTCCGCCTCTTGCAGAGGTTTAAGCCGCGCAATAATCGGGGCAATATCCCCCTCAATTTGAGCCACTTCAGCCGTCAACTGAGTCACTTTCGGAGCCACTTCAGCCAAGGCAGTTTGCTTCGTATTCAAATCAGCCGTTTGAGTCGAAACTTTCTCTTTCAGTTCCCCAATTTTCGCCTCAGTTGCCTGTATTTTCGGCCAAAGATTATTCCGTTCTTCCGCTAACCGCGACGCTTTTTGCAAGTTTTCGCGATAAGCAGCAGCATAAGCAGCATGATAGACATATTCTCGTCCATTCCAGTACCACAGATATTGGCGATACTGTTGCGCTTGTCCATAATAATAAGCTTCTGCACTTTGCAGAGGAGCATCTTGTGCCTTTAAGCTTTGTAACTGCAATTCTTGACTAACCAACTGATGTTGAGTAAAGGCTAAATCTTTCTCGGCATCCGCCACTTCTCCTTGCAATTTTTGCTGTTGTGCCGACACTTCCGCAAGACTAGCCTGAGTCTCCGCCAAATCTGATTGTAACCCCAATAAAGCTTGCCGATCTTGTTCCCCTTGCTGGCGAATTTTCACCAAATCTTCAGTGGCTTTCACCTGATTTGCCAGCGCCTCTTGCCAAGCCTCTGCCGCATCTTGATAATCCGATTCCAACCCATCCGCTTCACTGAGAACCGCCAACCGATTTTCCAGTCGCTCCACCTCTGGATTCATCTGCCGCAGATAGTTATCGGTTAACTCAATTTCCCGATATTTGTCAGCAATTTCCGCTTCTTTATCGGCAATCCGTTGATTAATATCATCCAAAGTTGCTTGGAAATAATCCCGCTCCTCCTCGTGAGTTTCCCGTTGCGCCTGCAAGTCCTCAATCTTGACTTCATTGGCAGTAATATCAGCATGGATATCCGCGATTTTATCCTCAATCTCGGATAACTCATTTTTCAAGAGTTCTAAGGCTTTTTCCTGATTTGCTAATTCAGTTTCTTGGGCAGATTTTTGAGCCTCTAGCCCTTGTTTCTCCGTTTTCAAATCAGCAATCTGAGCTTCAGTTACCGCAATTTTTGGTTGCAACTGAGCCGCCAGTTCTTTTGCTTTTTTATCAGCAAGATCCCGTTGTTGAGCCGCATTTTGAGCCGCAGCAAGAGCAGCATTATAGTTAGCATGGGCTTGGGAATTGTAGCGTCCACATAAAAACAGCTTTCCAGAATAGATTTGTCCATTCCAATAATTGGCACTATCTTGATACTGCTGGCGTTGATTATCCCAACTCTGAGTAACCCTATTAGCCTCTTGAATTTGCTGATTATAGCCTTGTAAAATAGCCTGTTGCTTGCCAATTTCTGCCTCTTTATCAGCAATCTTGCTCGTGCTATCCGCAAGGTCAGATTCAATGGGATCAATCAGATATTCTTGATCAGAAATCAAGCCCTCTTGTTCCACTTTCTCTTGTTCCGCTTGCGCCAAATTATCCTCAAGCCCTTTAATCTCTTCTTGAGCTTTCAGGATAGCTGCATTGGTGTCAACAATGTGCTGTTCTTTGAGTACAATAGCATCCTCTAAATCAGCATCTGGCTTAATTGCTTGAATTGCTGCAAACCGAGATTTATTCTCTGGCAGATTAGCTAACTCCACTTGCTTCTTGACTAGCTTTTCCTCTTCAATCGCCGCTTTTTCTAATCCAAAATCGCGATATTCTCCCTGCAAACGCTCTAGAGTTTCGTGGGCATCCGCTTGTTGTGTTTGCGTTGCTTCTAGCCGTTCTTGCAAGTCATCAAACCCATTTAAGAAACTGGTACTGCGGTTTTCCACTTCCCGCAAGAAATCGATATACTCTTGCAAGAGCAAAGAATTGGTTTTTGGTAAATGATCGCGCCGGTTTTCCAACTCTTCAATTAACTTCGCCAACGCCAACCGTTGGGGAGATTGGGGCGCAGACCAATTAATCTGGTCTTCCTGTAATTTTGCCCAATCCAATTGTTCATTAATATCCCCTAAATAAGCTTTTACTGATGCCAATTGCTCGACCAAATTGGGATTCTTCTGTACCGCATCTCCCAACTGGATCAACAATTCCTGAGCGCCAATCTTCTCGTCTTCCAGTTGCTTAATTTGTTTTTGAATCGCTTGCAAGCGCTCTGGATAGGGCAAGAGATAACCATAGGTTTCCAGGAAGGTTTGTAAATCCCTTTGGCTAGTTTTCCTCTCCTCACGATTCGCTGTAGATTGCGCTTGCAAATCTGTTAACCGAGTTTCCGTGGCACTGGCTTTATCTTCCTGACTAGGTAACTGCTCCCCTTGGAGTTTCGCCAGTTCTTCCTCCGTTTGCTGAATCTGTAAATCCAGGGTTTCCAGTTGCTGCTGTCGCACGGGAGTTTGCAGGGCGAGTAAATCTTTTTCTGCTTGCAATTTTTGCTCGTTGGCATTGATTTCATATTGGATTCCCTGCTTCAATTCCGGCCAATCTGCTACCCGTTCTGCTAATGCTTTTGCCTGTTGATTGAGGTTATCTGCTTCGGTTTGAGCTTGTCGCGCCCATTGTTCAAAAACTCGCCGTTCATTTTCAGCAATATTGGCTTGCTGTTGTGCTTGGTCACGAGGTGCAATATGTTCGGGATGGTAAGTTGTGCGTCCAGAACGATTAAACCTACCAAACCTATGGTTCTGCTGATACAAACTATTATGATAGTTAGCTTTATCTTGATTCTGTTTACGCCGTTGTTCCGCTAATGCGGCTTTGTGCCAATATTTTTCTGCCAGTTGAGTCTTTTCGGCTGCCTGTTCTTGCAGTGCTTTTAAGATTTGCTGGACATCTTCAGAATTCCCCGTCAGTTGAGCAAGGAGTTGATTGTTATTCTCCAGGAGTTGCTGATAACTGCTCAAAACTTGAGCTTGATGATTCATCTGAGCGATAAGCTGCTCGATTTGAGTGGCATTCGCTGACAAGATATGACCTTGGGTTTCAGCACTGTAGACATTTTTTCCAGCTTGGTTCGCTATATCCATGTGGTGATTGTACTGAGCTGTATCTCGCTTGGGAAGAATACGCCCACAAAAACTACGAGTTGTTGCCCAAGAGTTATGGGCAAGATGAGTATGATGGTGCTGTGTTTGCCGGTGTTGCTCTCCTTCCTGATAGAAACTAGACGCGCTAGCTCTCAAAGCCGCAGATTGTTGTTGATACTCGGCAATTTTTGCTTCTAATTTGTCAATCTCAGCTTGCACCGCATCGGGGTTAGCGAGTAAAGTATCAGGGTCAACTAACTGATATTGGAGTTTTGCCAGCGCCTGTTTCACTGCTTCCTTGCTCTGAGCAATGGCTTCTTCTAATGCCTTAATCTGCTCCGCATTTCCCCCAACTACCTTCTCGCGCTCTGCTTTCAACGCTGTCAACTGTTGGGTTAACTCCTGTTGGCGAGTCTGCAAGGTTTGCAAGCGCCCTAACTCCAGTTGATGATGGCGAGTTGCCAGGGCTAAGGCTGCGGCTAACTGTTGCGACTCGGTAAGAGCAATGGCGGCATCCGTGTCTACCTGCTGATAGCGCTCTAATGCTTGTGCTTTCTGCTCTGCCAGGACTTTTTGCAACTCTTCTAAGGTTAAGTCGGGGTTACCCAAATCCGATAAAGTTTGCCACTGTTGCCATAACTGATTCTGGGTATCGGTGAGAGCCTGTATCGCCTGCTCCGTTGCTTCTCCAGCCGCACGAGTTTGAGTGCTAACCCGCCCTGCGCCAGTAAAGGGAGTAATTTCGATATTTTCGCTCTGAATGACCTCTTCTGGCGCAATTAAGCCCGCCATGAGTACGGCTTCGGTGACATTGAGTAAGCCTGCGCCGCTTTCGGTATCCCAACCTTCTTCGCCTAAGTCTTTCGCGGTTTTTACCAGGATGTCTTTGACTTGTTGATAGCTGAGTTCTGGGTTAGCCTGCCAGACTAAAGAGGCGGCTCCTGTGACGTAGGCGGTTGCTCGCGATGTGCCGACAAAGGCATCGGGGTTATTTTTATGTTTTCCGCCGGGAGCTACGAGGGTGAGGGTTTCGCCGCGACTGGAGTAGTCGGCGATTTCTTCGGTGGAGTTGACTGCACCGACGGTGATGATGTTGTCGAATTCATCGGCGGCTTGTCCTAATGCGGACATGATATCGCCGGTATTTCCAGAGGCGATAACTAGGAGGATGTTGTTGTCGCGAGCGTATTGGAGGGCGAGTTGTTCTTCTGGGGTGAGTTGGTAGCGGGTGGTGATTTGCCCTTGCTCGTCGATTGGGGTGAAGTCG
>CAZTRW010000012.1:0-35661 GCA_964616725.1 uncultured bacterium | reverse complement strand
TACCTGTTATGCGGGGATTCGGGGGGGATGTGGGAGGTGTCATGCTTGTATTTTAAGATACCGAGGGTTTCGGGAAGCGGGGATAGATGATCCGATTTGGCGATACCGAGGGAAAGGGGAGGTTAATTTAAGTTTAGGGGGAGAGGGGGGTTATGGCGATCGCGCCATTTTAGCAGCGGCTCAGGCACCTCTGGAAATTTGGCCCAATCCTGCTGTTGAGCACGATTATCTCATTCATGTGGAGCATCCAGAATTTACGGCTCTTTGTCCGCGATCGGGGTATCCTGATTTTGGGACTATTGTGTTTGATTATTACCCCGATCAATGGGTTTTAGAATTAAAAGCCTTTAAGCTTTATATCAATAGTTTTCGGCAAGAGAGAATTAGCCACGAGGCGGTTGTTAATCAGATTGCTAATCGCTTGATGGCAGAAGTCAAGCCCAAAGCTTTAAGGATAATTGGGGATTTTACTCGACGTGGGAATGTCAAGACGGTAATTACGGTGTATCGAGGTGAGGCGATGTCATTTCCAGAGTATCAGGCTAATGTGCTTTAATTGGGAATACCGTTAGCCACACTCTCACTGGCTATTATTTTTCCCTATTGGCTCACAATCCTATGGTTTTTAATTGGTTTCGCCGCCAGTTTAATCGCTCTGAAACTCCTTCTGAATCTGCTGAATCGACTCCTGCAACTGAGTCAGAATCTCCTCCAGAAACGAAGACACAAGAAGCTGTGGATTATCTGGCTTGGGCGAAGGCGGCTTATCAAAATATTCAACAACAACAGGTAGAACCTGTGGAGGAGGTGCAGCCTGAGTTGGCAGCACCTGTAGAGGAGACGCAACTGATGGCGGCAGAAATGCCTGGGGTAGAGGAAGTTGCGGTATTGCCTGAACCGGAGGTAGCTCCTACCCCTGAAGTTCCTCTGTCTTTTTGGGAACGGGCGAAGGCAGAGCGAGAAGCGCGGCTGGAGGAGTTGAAGGAGCGGGCGATTGATGAGCCAGAACCCCCAGAAATGAGGCGTTCTGAGCCTTCTGAGGCGTTGGATGAGGAGTTTTTGTGGTCTGCTCAGGTGCTGGCGGCTCAGGGAAGACGGCCGGATGAGGTGTCGGTTGAGGAGATTAATTGGTTACAACAGCTACGACAAGGGTTAGGGAAAACTCGGAGGAGTTTGATTAATCAGTTGCGGGCTGTGGTGGGGCAAGGGCCGCTGAATGAACAGGCGGTGGTGGAAATTGAGTCGCTTTTGCTACAAGCAGATGTGGGGGTGGAGGCGACGGATCGGATTGTGGCGCAGTTGCAGGGGAAGTTGCGGGAGGAGAGTTTACCGCCGGAACAGGCGATCGCCTACTTAAAGAAACTCTTACGAGATATCCTAGATTATCCTGGTGGTAAAAGTTATGATACCACCTTTGCACCAGAGAAGGAAGTCCTGAATATTTGGTTGTTGACGGGAGTCAATGGGGTGGGAAAAACGACGACGATTGGTAAATTAGCACACTTGGCGAGGAAGTCGGATTATCGGTGTCTGATTGCAGCGGCGGATACGTTTCGAGCGGCGGCGGTGGAGCAGGTGAAGGTGTGGGGCGATCGCAGTGGTACAGAGGTGATTGCTAATCCGGGTAAAAATACAGATCCGGCGGCGGTGGTGTATGATGCGATCGCAGCGGCTCAGGCGAGAAAGGTGGATTTGTTACTGATAGACACCGCAGGAAGATTGCAAAATAAGAAAAATCTCATGGCAGAATTGAGCAAAATTCGCCGCATTATTGATAAAAAAGCTCCTGATGCTCAAGTAGAATCTTTATTGGTTTTAGATGCAACTTTGGGTCAAAATGGTTTACGGCAAGCGCAAGTATTTTCTGAAGTGGCTCAGTTAAGTGGGGTGGTGTTAACGAAGTTAGATGGTACGGCAAAAGGGGGAGTGGCTTTAGCAGTTTCTCAAGAATTGGGGTTACCGATTCGCTTTATTGGTGCAGGGGAAGGTATCGAAGATTTACGCCCGTTTTCGAGCTATGAGTTTGTGGAAGCGTTGATTAGTGGTTAATGGATTCGAGGAGTTGGATGATGGCGCGATCATCAAAGTTTTCTGCTAAGGTAAGGATGCGATCGCAAAATCCCCCATACTTAGGCTCCTTCTCCTTGAGTCGCTGCGCCTCCACTTCTACAGTGGCAATATCCCCAATTTTAGCCCCTTGATAGAGCCTTTCTAACTCTTGAACTTGGGGGAACACTAATGTCTGTTCATCTCCTTTTATCTGGGATGCGATAGCTTCATAAATCCAGTCAATTTGGAGATATTTTTGGAGCCGAGATAACAGTTTTTCCAAATCCAAGGGTTTCTCTAGAAAATCATTACATCCCGCCGCCAGTGCCAAACTTTGATCTGCTAAAGACACACTAGCACTCGCTGCTAAAATAGGCAACTCTTGAGAATAAACGTCTCGAATAGCACGAGCTAATTGATAACCATCCATCTCTGGCATGACGATATCTGTAATCACTAAATCCGGTTGAAATTCCTCTATTTTTCTGAATCCTTCTGCTCCATTTTCGGCTTCAGCAACGGTAAATCCTAGAGGGGTTAACACTTCTATCAGTACCATCCGATTGACAGGGCGATCGTCTACAACCAACACTTTTTTCCGTTCTCCATTATAACCAATAATCTTACCCTGTTCCGATATTGTCGCACTACTCATCCACTCCTGACAAATCGGTAAATTTAGTTCAAACCAGAATGTCGTTCCCATACCTAACGTACTTTTGACTTGAATTTCACTCCTCATCATCCCAACAATTTGACAGCAAATTGCTAATCCTAATCCTGTTCCTTCTGCTCGTCGAGATGCCGAACCTACCTGTTCAAAGGGTAGAAAGATTTTTTCTAACTGATCGGGACTCATTCCTATGCCCGTATCTTCTACTGTAAAACGAATTTTTACCGTTTGTTTCTCCGAATTGTTTGTCAAAGCTTGAATTTGAAAAGTAACGTTACCTTGATCGGTAAACTTAATCGCATTTCCTAACAAATTCAGGAGCACTTGTCTTAAACGTTTTTCATCTGCTTTTACCCCTTCAGGAAGCTGTTCATCCATCAAGAAATTGAGGGAAATTCCCTTCGATTCTGCCCGCACTCTTGCCATTTCTGTGATGCCAGTCAGAAAAGCAAGAAAGGGAAAATCTTTGGGCAATAATTCCATTTTGCGAGCTTCAATTTTAGAGAGGTCTAAGATATCATTGATCAGGGTGAGTAAATGAGAGCCAGCTTGTTCAATTACTGCTACTCCTTGGCGATGATCGTTGAGATCTTTGGCTCGATGCATAATTTGAGCGTAGCCCAGAATACCATTGAGAGGAGTGCGAAGTTCGTGACTCATATTAGCCAGAAATTCGCTTTTCGCTTGATTTGCGCCATCGGCAGCTTTTTTGGCTTCCGCTAGTTCAGCAGTCCGTTCTTCTACACGATGTTCGAGAGTGGATAAAGCGTCTTGAAGCTGATATTTCATGCGTTCAAAAGAAGTCGCCAAAATGTCTAATTCATCCATCGTATTCATCTTTGCCGAATCAGATGCTAACAAAAGAAAATTTTCTCGATCTATTTGTGCTAGTTGATTGCAGCCATCAATAACGGGTTGCAGCCGTTGATTTAACCATTTTACAAACCAAATCACCACCAAATTCATAATGATTCCAGCCACTAATGCACTCCCAAAAATTATTCTTAAAACTGGTATCAATACTACTTTCTGAGAAACAGTTGCCAGCATCACCCATTGGGTATTAGAAATAACTTCGTAAGCCCAAATTTGACCATTAGATTCAATAATGCCAGACGATGTTTTTTGCAAAAGTGGCCAAATTTCTCGAAGTTCAGGAATATCTTGATAGTTAGCCATTTTATTTGCTTTAGTCACATCGGGGGGATAGCCTAATAAATTTCCTTGGTGACTAAGGATTGCAAAATATCCATGATTGTGAATAACTTTATGATTTTGGATTTCTTGAGTGATTGCCGTAACATTGACATCACTTCCAGCATAACCAATGAACTTTCCTGTTTCATCTTTAAGGGGAGAAAAGTAGGAAATCATTGTAATTCCAGTCCAATCATAGGGATCTTGCCATATCGGTTTTCCTGCTTGCATAGCGAATAGGTAGTAGTCTGCTGTAGGATAGAATTCTACGTCAATAATGTTGATATAACGAATATTTTGATAGGGAGAGGGTAAGAATTTACCTACTGCTTCCGGGTTTCCTTGATCGACATAATGATAAGGATAAAACCACTGTCGATCTTTAAGGATACTGTAAGCAGTTTGACCAAAACAGGAACCCATAACTAATGGTGGTCAATCTTTGAAAAATTCAAAGTTTAATTGTTCATAATCTTCAGCAGTGATGGCAGGGTTTTGTCGAAGTGTTTGGAGTGTAGACCTAAGCTTATCAGTATATTCTTCAATCTGATTGAGCTGATTTTCAACTTCCAGAACTTTTGTTTTTAGAGTCTGGCGAATTTCATTTTTGGATTTGGTACTTAAAGCTTGATAAATCCAAAATGACATGGCTCCTAATCCGATACATACACTACCTAAAATAGATAAAAATAGTTTTGTGCCAATAGAATGATAGGGGGAAATATTGATCAGACAAAAGTTGTTGTGATTTGATGTTTTCATGATTTATGAGTGGTTTTAGAGGTTAATATTATTTAAGTGTACAATCATTTTTTCTATAATTAAGTAATTCAATAATTCGGCGTTCATCAAATTCTGTGGCTAAAGTCAGGAGGCGATCGCAAAATTTCTCATATTTAGACTCCTGGGCTTTTAAGTGTTGCGCTTCTTCTTCTATCATTTGAATATCTCCGATCTTAAGGGCTTGATAGATTTTTACTAATTTCTCTGGCGGAGGAACTACCCATTCTGATTCTAATTCCAACTTAGGTAGATGATCTTGTTTTTCATAAATCCAGTCAATTTGGAGATATTTTTGGAGCCGAGATAACAGTTTTTCCAAATCCAAGGGTTTCTCTAGAAAATCATTACATCCCGCCGCCAGTGCCAAACTTTGATCTGCTAAAGACACACTAGCACTCGCTGCTAAAATAGGCAACTCTTGAGAATAAACGTCTCGAATAGCACGAGCTAATTGATAACCATCCATCTCTGGCATGACAATATCTGTAATCACTAAATCCGGTTGAAATTCTTGAATCTTTTGTAAACCTACTCGTCCATTTTCAGCTTCTGCCATCACAAATCCTAGGGAAGTTAGCACTTCATTTACTACCACACGATTAACAATCCTATCATCAACAACCAGCACCTTTTTTCGCTCTCCACTATAGCCAATAATTTTGCCTTGTTCTGATAATGTCGCACTACTTACCCACTCATCAGAAAGAGGTAAATCTACTTCAAACCAAAAGGTACTGCCCATACCCAATTGACTTTTCACTTGAATTTCACTTCCCATCATTGCTAAAATCTGACGGCAAATGGTTAATCCCAAACCTGTGCCTTCTGACTGCTTTGAGTGAGAACCAGCTTGCTCAAAAGGGAGAAATATTTTGCTTAATTGTTCTGGACTAATACCTACTCCTGTATCTTCAATAGCAAAGCATATCCTCGCCCTAGGAATAGTGGATTGATCTTGACTATCTGTGGGGATAAGGGGAACAGATGTGACGCTAAAGATCACTTGTCCTTGCTCTGTAAATTTAATGGAATTGCCTAATAAATTGAGAAGAACTTGACGAAGGCGTTTTTCATCGACTTTTACGCCTGTAGGGAGATTTTCATCAGCCCGAAAGGTGAGGGTAATTCCTTTATTTTCTGCACGGACTCTGGCTATTTCTGCTACTCCGACTAAAAAGGAAGGGAGGTGTAAATCTCTGGGGAAAAGTTCCATTTTGCGAGCTTCAATTTTGGCGAGATCTAAAATATCGTTGATTAAGGTTAATAGGTGAGAACCGGCTTGTTCAATCACCTGAACTCCTTTACGATGTTCGTTGAGATCTTTGGCTCGATGCATGATTTGAGCGTAACCCAGAATGCCATTAAGGGGAGTGCGAAGTTCATGACTCATATTGGCTAGAAATTCGCTTTTGGCTTGGTTAGCGCTATCTGCTGCTTCTTTGGCTTCGGCAAGTTCTGCGGTGCGTATGGCTACTTTTTCTTCTAGGTTGGTAAAGGATGCTTTTAATTGAGATGCCATGCTATTGAAAACTTGGGCAAGAGTGTTGAGTTCCCTAATTCTACCTTGGGAAACTTTTTGATCGAGGTTTCCTTGAGAGATGGCTTTTGAGGAGGTAATTAAGTGTAGAATGGGTTGGATAATCCAGCGTGAAGTATACATACTGACTCCAGAGGCGATCGCCACTGCTGCAACTAACACCCCAATGGTTGTCCTTGTATTGGCTTTAATCTGCGCCATAAAGTCATTTTCAGGGACAGCAACTACAATTAACCATTGAATACCATAAGCATCTTTTAAGGGGGTAACTTGTAGAAATTGCCGCTCACCTTTTAAGGTAAATTCTAATTGTGTAGAGCCATAAATGCGATCAAAACTACCAAATTTTTTGATTAAATGTTGGGCACTCGCTCTCGTCAGAGGGTTTTGGCTTTCTGTCGCCAGCAACCGATAAAATTTTGTGCCACTTTCACTCATGCCTTCGTAAGGGGCAGGTTTTTTTCCAGCAACGGCAGATTCACTATAGAAAAATAGTTTTTCTCCTGTAGAAGTAGCTACTAAATCTCCAGTGGGTTCTAAAATAAAACTCTGCCCTGAAGTACCAATTTTGAGAGTTTGGAGGAAATTACTAATGTTGGATAGGGTTAAAGAAACGCCCAAAACTCCCTTGCTCTGTCCTGTTGGTTGAGATACGGGCAGAAGGGCATCAATACTCATATCACTTTGAGTTTGCCAGCCAAAAATAGGAGTCCAGATGGGTTTTCTGGCGTTCAGGGCAATTTGGTACCAGAACGTTTGGGTAGATTTAAAGTTCGGAGTTTCATTGATAATTGTGTTGAGATTGCCTTGATTGGTTACGGAATAGTCCTGATGTGTATAATTATTTGATTTTGCTGAGAAACCGATGATAAAATGGCGATCGCCTTTTGGCCAGGAACCAATAAACTCATCTTCTGAGTTCCCATAATAAATGTAACCGACAGAGGGAAATTGTTGAATCTGATACCAAAAATAACGTCTGGTGGCTGAGGAGGTAGTGAGGGGGGGATCTAAAGCTAAGTAGCCTTGAGCGATCGCATCAGCGTTGATACGATTGATTTGATGGGGAGTTTCTAATAAACTCAAAACTTGCTGTTGAACACGAGCCGTGAGTTCAGTTCTTAATTCAGCAGCTACTTGATTTACTGCTTTTTGTCCGTTGCGTAAGGAAATCCATCCTGTTAATCCGACGGCGAGAGAAATTTGGAGGATAAAAGGAATAACAAGGACTGATTTTAATGGTAGGCATCGTGACCACAGTAAATATCCTGACATGATGATTCCTATCAATCAATCGCTCTAAAATTCTATCAGTTTTCTTAGGATTCGCTTGTATTTTGTATTACATACCCAACTCTCTCCCCAAAAATTACTTTGTCTTGCTTCTTATCCTACTCTAATAGCTGGGGCTGTTCCTGCTGCTGCTGTTGTAGTCGTTCTTGTTGGGTTCTGAGTAATTGGGCAGCTTGATTTTGGGCTTGTTGCAGTTGATCGGCTAACTCTTGTCTGGCAGCATCTTGGCGTTGATCTAGGGTTTGTTGCTGTTGAATATAGGTTTTAAATTCGGTTTGTTGCTGATTGACTTGATGTTGTAAATTAGCGATCGCTTCTCCAACATTTACCTGGGTTCCCCCTAAACCAATGATCAGTTGTCCTGTCGTCAGAGTGGGGGTGGTGAGATGTCCAGAAACCGCCATTTGACCTACTCCAGGATTGACGTGAACCCCTCTGGTACTATTGAGGGTAATGTTGCCAGTGGAGTCGAGAGTGATGGTATGATGGACATCATCAAGGATATAATGATGGCCACCTCTGGTGTGAATTTCGATACGATGGTTACGGTCATCTAGACGAATGCGGTGATGACCTGGGGTAGTCAATTCTAGGGAGTGATCGCTATCATTAAGTTTGAGTTCATGCCCTGCTTCAGTCTGGAGATAAATCCCATCCTGGCTGCCATGATGGTCTTCTTCCACAAACTGTAAGGTATGTCCTGTGCGGGTTCTAAAGGTTCGTAGCCGCACCTTACCCGTATCAGAAATCGCTTGATGAACGGGTTCGGGCGGATGATCTTGACCATTCCATACCCCTCCAATAATGTAAGGACGATGCACATCTCCGTGCTCAAAGGCAACTAAGACTTCATCGTTAATTTCGGGTAAACAATCGAACCCTCGGTTATTTCCTGCTCCTAAACTCACGACTCTCGCCCATTGACTGGCATGAGCACTGCCATCTTGTTCGGGGTTAAGTGTTGGAAATTTAACACGAACTCTCCCCAATCCTTCGGGGTCACGGTTATGAGTAACGATGCCCACCATAAGGGTTTGACCAGGACGCAGACGAGTTTGTGGAGAAAGGATGTCAAAAATCGATCCACCTCTTAAGCCCCGAATACTAAATTCTGTGGTGTAGATTCCTTGGTAATAAAGATGACGAGTTTCGGTGATGTAATAGCGCCCACTATAGCGTCCCATTTGGGTTAATTCAATCACTTTACCCACACGGATTAAAGGATTGCCAGGAGCATGGGCATCAGCATAGATAAATTCTCCACCGAGTTCATCATAAATTGCTTGAGCCATGGCATCCGCTTCGTCAGGACTGGTAACAGGTTTATCGACGACAATGAGTTTCGGAGAGGGCAAGTTACTGCCAAAATTATCATGGATAAAGGGAAGGCTACTGTCATTGCTGTCAGTAGTATCCAGGATACCGTTACCGTTGCCTTCCACATTGGTAATGAGGCGATCGCGATCGACCTTTGCTACAATTGGCCTCTTATGACGATAATCCCAACCCCTCACCTCCACCGCATCCACCTTCTGAGCACTCGTCACCCGCACCCGAAAACTCTCCACTTCCTTCAACCAAGCTAATTGCAACACCTCATTTTCTGCTGGTTTACGGAAATGCAACTTACCATTCTGCACAAACAACTCAAACCCAATTCTCGCTGCCCTCTCTCGCAGAAATTCCATATTACTTTGATTCTCTTGGAACACATAGGGATGAGTCTTACCACTCTCGTCAATTTGTCCCAACTCTATCCCCATTTCCCTTGCAATTTTATGAACAATATCACTATCAGTATAATCTTGAAACGAGCGATTATAACGCCCTCGATGGAGTCGATGGGAAACATCATAGCCGCGAATCACAATTGGCGCTTGAGTCGTCTTGGTAAAATGGGTTTCTATGGCAGTAATTTCCCCCTCAATCACATAATCTTGTTTCGACTCTTCATCCTCTTCAGACGTACTGCCAATAAAGCCCAGTCGTACTTTTTTACCAATTTGAATTAATGCATCATGTTGCCAAGTTTTTGTTTCCTCATCCAAAGGGCTATAGGGATTATTAATTACCAGGGTAAACATCCCTGGCAAATGCAAACTTTCCTCGACAGAAATTTGCAAAATATCCCGATTAAAATTACTCATCTGTTCTGCCGTCGCCCCTTCGATTTCAATCAAAGGCTTGGAAACAAATAGAGTATCATCGCTCATAAAACTTACCTCGTTATCCCCTTAGCTTGATCCTTTCACAAAGCTCTGGCGTTCACTAAATTTGCGACTCGCTACTCCTAGATCAACCTCTTTCAGGTTTAAGGTAACGATTGCTCTTACCGGCACACCATTCGGTCGAAATAAGGTTAAACTATAATCTAGGGATTCCACCATACAACACATATAAATCTTTTCTCCCCAAATGAAATAATACACCGGCGGTCGCCTTAGCTCAATGGCTTGTTTCGAGACATTTTCCGATCCATATTCATCTAAACCATAAACATCTACCCCACTAATGGATTTAGTAAATGACGAAATCATTGAATCTCCTAAAGACACGGCTAAAACTCGCTCTTGGTAAGTATAGGTTTGACCATTAACACTAACCGATTTTTCTTCAAAAGGATCTTTAAAGGAACTAAAATCAACTGCATCCAGAAGAGGTTTGATTTCATCTAATACGGTTGTCCCTGATTCGTAAGTATCAAAAATTAGATTTGACAAGGTGAGTTTGTAAGGTTCCACAAAGCCAAAGTTTACTTTGGGTAATCCTCGTTCTGTTCTTGCTCCTTGCATATCTTCAATTTTGACGCTGCGGTTAAAGCGCAATTCTTCTGGATTAAACATAAAGCGAATAATGCTACTGGCTTCACCATCTCTAGGAATTAAAGCTGCTTTGACTAAACGAACATCTCCTTGCAGAAATTGCTCTTTGTACAGTTGAAGAGCAGCTTGTTGTTTTTGTTGTTCAAAAGTTTCATAAATATCTTCTCGTTCTTCATCTGTAGAGATAGCTGCTTCCATCATGAGCAAATCTGCTCCTGTCAGTAAGGCACCACTTGTAGCAGATTTCAGAGCGTCAGAAATACTCATCATTTAATTCCTTAATGTTGGACAATCATGCTATTACCAAGGCAAACGCCCAGAGTAAAAAGATCCATAACGTTCTTGGGCGATCGCCAATCGCTGGCGAATCAGATGATACACTTCCCTAGATAATAATTCTACCACATCTGTCTTATCCTCCTCTTCCTCTTCTTGATTCTTTTTTAGTTCAGTCACCGCACCTAAAGATTTATACACCTCCGTCTCTTCAGTAGAGATTGGCTCTACTTTCGCCGCTTTTCGCCGAGACATTTTTTCTTTTAATTCACTTTTTGCTTTCAAAGATTGCTGAATTAATTTCTGTAGATCTTCTGGTTGATTGGCAAAGGTACTGCTGATCACTTCTCCCGTAGCATCAATAGAAATACCTGGAGGAAAAAACAGCGATTGTTTAACATTGATTAATGATTGTTTTTGCCCGGAAGGTTGGGGAGAGGATTTCGGCGGAAAAGAACGTTTCAGTCGTTCTGGTTTACGCTGGAGTTGAGGAGGGACAGACTCTCCGATGAGTTCTTCAATACTTGACCAAGATGAGGGTACTGATGGCTGAGAGTTTTGAGCAGAGACGGATGAAAAATCCATTTTTTGCCTTCCTAAAGGATGAATCAGTTTAGGGTAAATAAAGGTTTTTCCTATCCCTAGCGGGGTTTTGAGTAGATGATCTAGCTTGGGCTTTTTTGTCATTAATCCTGCCTCAGTGTTATTATTGATCGATAATTAAGCAGTAAAATTTAGGGAAAACTTTTTTGTAAAAAGCCAAATCTAGATGAAGAATTTCCAGGAGAAAATGGTATTCTACCTTGATTATTTGGTTGATTCATCGGTCGAATTTGTTGGAGTCCCTGACTGATAGGAAGCATTTTATTGGTAGCGGGAAGTTGATTCCCTGGTCTGTTCGGTTGATTTTGGCTTTGACGCTCAGGTAGGATCAATTCAATTCCTTCATAGGCTAAGGTTAATTCTTCAATGGCAACAGCAGAGCTTTCTGCTTGTAATGCAGGTGCTTTCCAACTGACGGGAATAGATTGAAGTAATGACCATGCTAATTGAGTTTCTCCGGCTTGGTTAAACATTAAAATGTTGAGATCATACCTTTTTTTCGGGAAATCAGTTAGGGTAGTTGATAGCCACTTCCAAAACGTCAAATCGTTGGTCATTCCCCGTTTTAGGGTAACATTATCAAATTCAGCATGACCGATTAAAACGTGCTGGCGATCGTTCACTCCGCCTTCTAGCAAAGATTCTTTCTTTAAGTTAACCCCAAATCCTGAACATTCGCTAAATGATGCTTTAATTTCGCTACCAATTTCTACATAAAAGCGATTGGTAAGAATATAATTTAATCGATGTTGAGTGGAGGGACTTGGTAGCATCATTCTAGAGGGACTTGGCTGTATTGCTCTAGATTGATTAGGGGGCAGTATTTTTGATTGATTGGGTAAATTAGGTTGTGGTATTCTTAGCTGATTAGGTCTGATCATTAGTGTCTCTCTCCATAAGATCCTTGGCGTTCTTGTTGTTGGTGTAAGTCTTCGAGTAACAGAGCATAAACTCGATCGGCGAGTTGCTGAATTTGTAGCGGATTGTTCAAGATAGTTCTAGCTGCTTTTCGGATGTCTTCAAAGTTAGTTTTGTCGGTGGTTCTGAGGTGAGTTTGTAAGGGAGCAGGAATAGCAAATCCAGCGATTCGATGAGGATCACCGATGGGTTTCCAGGAACTGTGAGGATTAAAATGATTATTAGTCATGGTAAGGAATTTAAGGGAATTAAGCCGGTTTTTGCTAATATTTTTTGCAGTTCTTCTGTTTTGAGAAGTTCTGCAAATTTTTGGCCTGCGGGGGGCCGACTATTGTCGCGAGGATAAATAACGGCGAGAGTATAAGCTAAGGGATATTTGCCGGTTTGAAACCATTCGGCATGGGGATAATAGTTTCCTTTATCATTACATAAATCTGTGCCAGGGTTTACAGGTTGGTTATTTTTTTGAATGAGGGGTTGTACGGCAGGTTGAGAGGGTGTAGAAATGCTTAGGGGATAAACGGAGCATTGACCGAATACTTGCACGATCGCCCCAAAGCCAATGCCACCAATGTCTTGATTTTCAAATTCGGATAGCATGGTGCGCAATAGCTCGAAAATGGGTAAAATGACTAGGGATGATGGGGGTTCTGAGGTAATAAAGGTATCTGAGTTAGCCGGTTGCGGAAATTGTTGCCGAAAGGCGGCGATCGCCTCTGGATCTTGGAGAACTCGTTCTTCAAAAATGCGAATTAGTTCTTCATCTTGAGGCACATAGAGTTTTACCGGTAAATCTGGCCCTCCTAAAGTTTTCCAGTTGGTAATTTCCCCTGTATAAAGGCGGCGCACTTGCTCTAAGCTTAACTCTCCTTTTAAGAGCCGAGGTAAAGATTTTTGGCGAAATTCATAGCTGAAGGGAACAAAAATGACTAATCCATCATAGGCAATAATTTCAGTTTCTAAATCGATGGCGTAAATCGCAGAAGTCAGGGCAAAATCAGCTTTTTCTTCGCGCACTTGGGCGATCGCAACTGCCGCAGAACTGACGGGTTGATATGTCAACTCAAATTTGGGCATCCATTTTTGTAATTCCGTTGCTAATGTGGTTCCTAAGCCCACTAAATTAGGCTGAGTAATGACATAATCTCCAATGCTATTCTTAACGCCTGTATAGCTAAATTGTCCCTGGGGAATTGCCGGAATATTTTGAACACAGCATACCACGGGGTTAGGTGTGGTGGCGATCACCCTTGAGCGTCGTAACCACCACCCAGTCAAGCCTCCTGCTAAGGCTAACAGTAGTAGCCCTAGTATCCACCAGGGTTTTCCTCGTTTTTTGACGGCTGCAATTTGCGTGAATTCAGATTCCAGGGGCTGAAAACTTTTGGATAACTGAGGGAGAGATTGACGTGCTTCTGCTGCGCTGACAAAAGGCGTTTCTATTTCCAATAATCGACTCAAAAACTCTTGCAGCTTTGGATCAATCTCTGGCCAATTTTGCTGAGATTTCTGCTGTAAATTTTGTTCTGATTCAGTAGTCCAAGCTCCGGTGAGCAATGCCAAGCTGATTTGTCCTACCTGGCGCAAATCTCGATCGAGAGTCGGGCGTTTTACGGTTATGGTTGGTGGATAAAATCGATGCTCCCAGAGAGATAAATCGCACAGATAAATTAAAAATTGAGGAAAGGGAAAGAATTGCTGTTCTTGAGGTAAAATGAGAAGACTATCTAAGGTTAAGTTTCCATGGGCCAATCCGTCTTGAATTTGATTAGAAGGTAATCGATATTTTTGACCATGGAGAGATTCTAAACTTTGCAAGACTTGATTGAGAAAATGCAACACTTGATATTGATTCATGGCTCCTTTTTGTTGCAGATAAGTTCTCAGAGTAGGATAACTGTTGGTCATGCTTTGGGTAACAAAATAACAGCGTTCTTCATGGCGATCGCCAATGGCATCCCAAGAGCCTAAAATCCGAAAATCTTGGAGCCGACCATCTGCCAACACCGCGCCGGCAATATTTTCAAAGTTATCTTTATAATTTTTTTCTTCCTGACTATTAAAATATCGTTTTGGTAACAAATATTCCTTAATAATCACTGGTACACCATTAATCCCCTGAATCCCTTGATACAATCGTCCCATCCCTCGACTGCCCAGAAATTGAGTGATTCGATAACGTCCTCGATGGCCAATAATTTCTGCTTTTGGTCTTAAAATCACTGGGAATCCACATTTTAAGCAGGATTTAGTATCGGGATCGGTTTCAATACTTTGGCGAGGATGATGACAACTTAAGGGATCGCCCCAAATACAGCGATAGGCAGGATAGGTAAAATCTCGCTGAGACTCAATCCAGGGTTGAGCTTGAGTTTCTGAAGGGGGTAAGGGTTGAATTTCCTCAATGGCTTCTTGCTCTTGCCGCCATAAATCCAGGATATCATCCTGAATAAAGGGAATCAAACGCAACATCCAAAACGGCAGAAATCGATACAGTTGGTAACCTAAACCACTGGTAAAAAAACTCAAGCGACTTTCGGTTTGGCTTCTGCCTTCTCGCTCAATTTCTTGTAAAGTTCTGCGGCCCAAAAGCCGCTTATTTCGCCGTTGTGTCATCTGAATTTAAGGATTTTTTGGCTTCAACAATGGCGATCGCCTCTTGGGGGGAAACCCCAGATTCCATCATGGCTACTAGACCAGGGAGATACTGATCCATCATGGTAACATTGGCATACACTAGAGGTCTGATTAGAGCCACGCTGAGGCGATCGCCTTCTACATCAATACTAGTTTTATATCGGATTTCACCATCCGTAAAGTCTAGCTCAAAGTTTCCCAAGATCATGCCATAGTTAACTTTTGTTAAGAATTCGGCGATCGCTAACCGGTATTCTTCCCGAACCCTCACAGGACAAATCGAATAAAACAGAAATTGTTGCGTTTCTTGCTTGAGGCGAGCATAGCAGCGCCACTGACCATGATTTCCTTGAAACATCACTTGCCATACCTCCTCCTCTATCCGCACAAATTCCCACTCTTCCTCCTCAAAAAAAGCCCTCACCACTGTCTCCATCATCACCGAATTTATCGCCTCATTCGACTTCCCATCATCTGTCATCTCTGGGAGAAAACTTCCTAGATCCAGTGACTGGAGTTTATCCCAAAAAATGCCCAGCGCTTCAGTCCCTAACTGAAATACTTCCTGTAACCGATTTAAATTAATCTGATCCCAAACCGTTCGATAACCCACTTGCACTTCGCCCCGATCTTGAACCACTGATAAGGCTAGCCATCGCTCTATTTGCAACCATTCTGGAGTCAAAATTTGCCGTAAATTATCAGGGAATTTGTCCTGGAACATCGGAGAACACATCACTTCAATTAAAATCGGGCGATCGCCCCCAAACTCCCTTTCCCTCTCCTCTCCTAATCCCGATCCCAACTGAAACCAATTTTCCTGTTTCATTCTTTCATAATCCTGTTCATTCGTTGCCAACACTAAACGCACCTCTTGCCAACCCCCTTTTCCTCCTGAAAATCCCTTCACTGTCACTATTCGCATCCTCAAAAGGCACTCTCGATCTGCATCAAAAACCACACTTTGATCCCCATCCAATCCATCATTACTCATCCCCATTTCCCCTACAAAAAAAGTTAATTTTGACTTAAGCAGAAAAGACTTGACGAGTGTCTACCCGGTGATATAACTTAAATAGAGATCTAAAAATTCCACATTGACTTGACCAGATCTACTAAATATCTGCTCACACTTGAGACCCTCCTAGCAATCATCCCCCAATCAACACAGGAAGACCATCCGTAAAATCATGTTAACTCTATTACAAGCCTCTCGCTCAGTTTCGGCAACTCAACCAGGATTGCCAAGTATGTTAGGTAACATTGTCCTTTGGTTTATCTTGCCTCTGATTGCATACAACCTCTTTTTGTCTGTCCTGCAAATTTGGTTTCGGAGCACGAACAAACAGATAGGAATTTTGACCGTCAACATCATCCGTATTCCCCTACTGGTCATCTTTCTCCTGATTGGTCTAAAATTATTTCTCCTCAATATAGATAGCCTTAAAGATATCTTAATTATTCAAAAAGCACTCCCAGCCATTATAGTAGCGATCGCCGTTTACCTCACCAACCAACTATTCACCCAAGTCATTAGCTACGCCCTCTCCAAATATGCAGAAAAAACAGAAGCAGAATGGGATGATGTCCTCATTCCCCTCATTAACAGCACCGTCCCCTCTCTCATCTACATCATCGGCACCTTCATCTTTCTGCAAACCCTAGGCATCGACTTAAGCGGCTTATGGGTAGCCTTTGGAGGCATAACCTTCGTCCTCGGCTTCGCCCTCAAAGACATTCTCTCCAACTTCTTCAGCGGCTTAGTTCTCCTCATTGATACCCCCTTTCAATTTGGAGATGTCGTCGCCTTAAGCGATGGCTCCATCGCCGTCATCCAAACCATCGGTATTCGCCTAACCACCCTATATCTCATCGAAAACCACTGTGAATTATTCATCCCCAATGCCGCATTAGGCAGTCAAAAAATTATCAACCTCAGTCGCCCCAATCCCAACTACTACTACACCATCACTGTTCCCATTCGAGGTGACAGCAATCCCAACGAAGCCATCAAAATCATCGAAGAAGTTGTCCTCAGTCATCCAGACGTACTCGGAGATCTAGACAAAAAACTCGTAGCCATTGACAACTTCTACCGTGTCACCGACCAACTCGTCAATGCCCAAGAAAACCTCCTGTCCAAAAAAGATGCAGGGAAAAAACGCCTGCTCGCCGAAAAGAAAGTTAAAGCCAAACTCCAAGAAATTGAAGAAGGCATGAACGCTCTAATTGCCAAGATCGGGTTTATGGAAAAAGGAGGATTAGAAACATCAGAAATCCGCACGATTCAAGGCTACTATCTAGACATCGTGAAAATGGTAGGGCTAGAAATCGTATCAGAAAAACAAAAAGGCGGGCAAAAAAGCCTCACCTTAGCTGAAGCTCAAACCCCTGAAGAAGACACCCTGATTTCCTTAGTGAGGAACTGGTATCATGAATGGCAGGAAGATCCGGATGTATTGGATCAAGATGATACGGTGCTGGAAAGTGAATGGGAGAGAAAAATTACCTTCTTAGGAGTAAGGATGAACAAATTCTTACAGCAGATTGTGGGAGCCAATCAAGGGATGGCAGAAACGAAGTTAGATGACTATGCGGAAGAGTTGTGGCAGTGGATACAGGAGAGATTTCAAACCTATTCCATTTGGCAAGCGCCTAAGATCTGGATGAACTCAATGTCGATGGGAAGTAGTGTGAGTATTGATATGGCAGTGAAGTTTTTTGTGGATAATGTGAAGCTAGAGCAATGTCAGCGAGGGAATCGCATTAAAAGTGAGGTGCATGGAGAGATTGTCAGGCGGCTAAGACAGGCTTATTTCTATCGATAGGCTACTCAACGGCTGTCAATTATCCTAGAGATAGATCGCCCGTGAGATAAAACTAAGTTAAGTAACAAAAACTTGACAAAAATCTAGCCTCTAGAGTAGCGTATGGGGGGCGTTGCCTTCAACTTAGCCAAGACTTACGGCAATCAACTCAGCACCATTTCCTAAAATCACTGGAGACTATGCCGTAAGCGTTTAACAAAAACAGCAAGAGGGTTAAATTGAGATCATGTTAACACTATTACAAGCTTCAAGTACCTCAACAACTTCATTGCCTTGGGCTCAACAAGGAATAGGGGGTTTTTTGGGGAATATATTTCTCTGGGTGGTTGTACCCTTTATTGTCTACAATATTCTGTTATCTGGACTACAATCTTGGTTTCGCCGAGCCAATAATGAAATTGGAATTTTGACAGTTAATATTCTTCGCACCCCCCTGCTCTTAATTCTGATCTTGTCTGGGCTAAAATTACTCCTGCTGAATGTAGAACTAGAAAGCATTCCTCTAATCCAAAGAGTCTTCACCGCAGGGATTGTTGCTGTCAGTGTTTATTTAATCAACCAATTATTTACTCAAGTCATTAGCTACGCCCTCTCCAAATATGCAGAAAAAACGGAGGCAGATTGGGATGATGTGCTGGTTCCGCTGATTAAAAGCACTGCCCCCATCATTATCTACCTGGTAGGAACTTTTATCTTTTTGCAAACCCTAGGCATTGACTTAAGCGGCTTATGGGTAGCCTTTGGGGGTGCTACCTTTGTTCTGGGGTTTGCTCTGCAAGATATTCTCTCTAACTTCTTTAGCGGTTTAGTTATCTTGATTGATACCCCGTTTCAATTTGGAGATGTTATTGCTTTAGAAGATGGATCGGTGGCTGTGATTAAAAATGTAGGGATTCGCTTAACCACTCTGTATCTGATTGAGAATAACTGTGAGTTGTTCATCCCCAATGCTGCTTTAGAAAGTCAA
This sequence comes from uncultured bacterium, assembly GCA_964616725.1. Taxonomy (GTDB): domain Bacteria; phylum Cyanobacteriota; class Cyanobacteriia; order Cyanobacteriales; family Desertifilaceae; genus Roseofilum. Next base: position 17,078 of record CAZTRW010000012.1, on the reverse strand, counting down.
AAAATTATCAACTTTAGTCGTCCTAATCCTAACTACTACTACACCATCATTGTTCCCATTCGAGGTGACAGCAATCCTAATCAAGCTATCAAGATTATCGAAGAAGTTGTCCTCAGTCATCCAGACGTACTCGGAGATCTAGACAAAAAACTCGTAGCCATTGACAACTTCTACCGTGTCACCGACCAACTCGTCAATGCCCAAGAAAACCTCCTGTCCAAAAAAGATGCAGGGAAAAAACGCCTGCTCGCCGAAAAGAAAGTTAAAGCCAAACTCCAAGAAATTGAAGAAGGCATGAACGCTCTAATTGCCAAGATCGGGTTTATGGAAAAAGGAGGATTAGAAACATCAGAAATCCGCACGATTCAAGGCTACTATCTAGACATCGTGAAAATGGTAGGGCTAGAAATCGTATCAGAAAAACAAAAAGGCGGGCAAAAAAGCCTCACCTTAGCTGAAGCTCAAACCCCTGAAGAAGACACCCTGATTTCCTTAGTGAGGAACTGGTATCATGAATGGCAGGAAGATCCGGATGTATTGGATCAAGATGATACGGTGCTGGAAAGTGAATGGGAGAGAAAAATTACCTTCTTAGGAGTAAGGATGAACAAATTCTTACAGCAGATTGTGGGAGCCAATCAAGGGATGGCAGAAACGAAGTTAGATGACTATGCGGAAGAGTTGTGGCAGTGGATACAGGAGAGATTTCAAACCTATTCCATTTGGCAAGCGCCTAAGATCTGGATGAACTCAATGTCGATGGGAAGTAGTGTGAGTATTGATATGGCAGTGAAGTTTTTTGTGGATAATGTGAAGCTAGAGCAATGTCAGCGAGGGAATCGCATTAAAAGTGAGGTGCATGGAGAGATTGTCAGACGGCTAAGACAGGCTTATTTCTATCGATAAAGGACTTTACGTTTACAATTGAGCGGCACAAATAGCGGCTCCCATCAATCCTACTTCTGGGTTGAGAATAATATGAAGGGGAATCTGTTGGAGGAGTTTGCTCATGCGTCCTTTTTGGGTAAATGCTTGTAAGAATCTTCCGTCAGTCATTAAGGGGAGGTTTTTGGTGGCGATTCCTCCAGCAATGTATAAACCGCCGTAGGGGAGTAGTTTGAGGGCTAAGTTTCCTGTTTCTGCGCCATAAGTGTCAATGAAGAGATGCATGGTTTCTTGAGTGAGGCGATCGCCTCCTGTTTGAGCCATCTGAGAAATCATTGCCGCCAGATCTCCCTGACTAGACTCCACCTCCTGCAACTCAGGAGCAGAAGCCATCCCTTGCACATCCCGGAAAAACCGATAGATCTCCGCAATCCCCAACCCAGAAACCACTCGCTCGACGGAAACCCTTTCCCAGCCATACTGCTCCAGCAAATATTGACGCAGGGCAAACTCTATGGTAGTGCGAGGGGCAAAATCGGCATGGCCTCCTTCCGAAGGAAACATCTGATATTGTCCTTTTCCCAGGGGAATCAAAAAACCTTGGCCTAAACCAGTTCCGGCTCCGATAATGGCGATGGGAGCATCGGGTTGAAATTTTCCCATTTGCAGGGTATGGAGATCTTCTGGCTGAAGTCCTAAGATGCCATAACCTACGGCGACAAAATCATTAATCAGCATCACCCGATCCAGATGCAAAGAGGTGGCGAGGCGATCGCCGTCTAGATGCCAGGTTAAATTGGTCAACTCTGCTTGATTATCGGCCACTGGACCGGCGATCGCCAAACAAGCCTTCTGCACCGTGCCCCGATCCTGCCCCGCCTCCTGAAAAAAGCGCTCCACCATCGGCACTAAATCCTCAAACTCCCCACTGCGATAACTCTTCTGAGCCAACCTCACCCCCTCTCCTCCCGATTCAGGTTGATCAACCACCCTCAGAATAGTTTTCGTGCCCCCAATATCTCCTGCCAGCAGTATGCTCATCTTAATTCAACCGGATTACCCGTTCACGACGACTCAAATGGGACGTATCTCCATTTAACTCCATCACCCATCCCTGTTCCTTTCGCACCACCTTGACTAAGCAACACAAAGAAGTATTAACCTCCCTAGGCTTAACTCCCTCTACCAATCCCATCGTCATCCCTAATACTGATGCCCCATGGCCTACACAGAGGAAATCTTCCTCTGGCAACTCCTGAACTAACTCGGCGATCGCTGCTCCTGCACGAGCGAGACATTCCTGTTCTGTTTCGGGATAACGAGGCATTCCCCGGATCGGCACAGTCGCATCAATCCGAGGAAACTCTGCCGCCAACTCCGACAAAGAGCCGGTTTCCGGCATCGCTTTCATCCAATCTTCATTCAACCACTCACATAACCCCCAATGCAACCTGACGGGCACATCAAGAACCTCTGCTACCCCATAAGCGGTTTGCACCGTCCGCAGAAAAGGAGAAGCAAAAATATAACGAATCTTTTCTGATTGTAATCGGGCGGCTAACTCCCCCACTTGTACCCAACCATCTGCCGATAGGGGCGGATCGTAAGGCCGTGCCGCTGTCTCAAACCACGCCGGATTCACAAAATCCAAGCGATTTCCGTGTCGAGCAATCCAGACGGTTTGAGACATCACTCCTAGCTCCCTGAGATGGTCATAGGAAAAATATACCGCTTTCTTGGCCAAGACTTTTCTGCGATCGCCCCTAAATCCGAAAAGCTGATACAATGCGTCAATGTGCTTAGTGAGTTGATCAAAGGTTCTTGGATGAGCAATTACAGTACTTCTGAAACCGTAGCCGATCTGAATCGTCGAAGAGTGATTAACATAATCACCTTAACTTTACCCAGGCTAGGCTTCTTGGCAGCCATTGCCACCGTCATCTGGTGGGAAAAATCCGTTTCCCCTCTAGACATCGTCCTCTTCTTAGGGATGTACCTCCTCACCATTTTAGGAGTGAGCGTAGGATATCACCGCCTATTTTCCCATCGTGCCTTCAAAACCGGGCCCATTCACCGAGCCATCATTGGGATTGCCGCTTGTATGTCTACCCAAGGGCCCATTATCAGTTGGGTGAGTCACCATCGCCAGCATCATCTCTACAGCGATCAACCCGGAGATATCCATTCTCCCCATCTCCATGGTACAAACTTTTGGGGACAGCTACAGGGGTTTTGGCACGCCCATTTTGGCTGGATGATTGGCGCAACTTGGACGGAACCCTTACCGTATACCAACGATCTCAAAAATGATCCTGTGGTTGCCTGGGTCGATCAGTGGTATCTTCTGTGGATGGTCTTAAGTTTAGCCCTACCTGCTGCCATTGGTGGAGCGATTGAGGGGTCTTGGGAAGGTGCTCTGCGAGGATTACTCTGGGGGGGAGCGTTGCGAATTATGCTCAGTTTCCAAGCAACACTTTGTGTTAACTCTATCTGTCATTTGTTGGGCAATCAACAGTTTGACACGGGCGATCGCAGCCGTAATAATGCCCTCATCGCTTTCATTACCCTCGGTGAAGGATGGCATAATAACCATCATGGCTTTCCTTACTCGGCTCGATTTAGCATGAATTGGTGGCAAATCGATTTTTCTTGGTGGGTGATTATCCTGCTCCAAAAGTTAGGTCTGGTTTGGGATATCAAAGTTCCCTCTGCCGAAGAAGTCCAGCGCAAATCTCTTCAGCCAGTTCCCCTATCGAGCTAGTGAACCTTGAATGGTGAAGACAAGGCTCCTTAAACCCCAGTTTCTCCCAGAAACCGGGGTTTTTTTCTGAGTGAAGGTGATCTACTCTCTTTCTAATTGAGCCGTTTTGACGCGAATTTGTCGAGTTTGATTGCCGCGCTGTACCTTAACCCCCAGAGAGGTGCCTAGACCACTTTGATCTACCATCCGCTGTAGCTGATCTGCTGTTTTCAGAGGGACTCCATCGATTTCTACAATCACGTCACCTCGCCGTAATCCGGCTTCGGCGGCTGGAGTATTGGGAATAACTTTCACCACTAAGACTCCTTCAATTTCAGGCAAGATCAGAGGTGCATTGGGATCGCTATTGTTTTCTCTCGCCAGTTGGGGCGTGAGGCTAACAATCTGTACGCCAATATAAGGATGGGCGATTTTTTCTCCCTTAATCAGTTGGCTCTGGATCGATTTCGCTTTGTTAATGGGGATGGCAAATCCAATCCCCATGGCGTTGGCGCGAATGGCGGTATTAATACCAATGACTTCCCCGCGATCGTTGAGCAGGGGCCCTCCGGAATTACCCGGGTTAATGGCAGCGTCGGTTTGGATAAAGTCTACTCGTTTATCGGGAATGCCCACTTCTGAGGAAGGACGATTGAGGGTGCTGATAATACCGAGGGTCACGGTATTATCTAAGCCGAGGGGGTTGCCCACGGCGATCGCCCAATCTCCTACTTGTACCTGATTGGAATCTCCCAGGGGAGCGATCGGTAAATTTTTCTGAGGATCATTAATCTTCACCACAGCCAAATCCGTGACTTGATCGGTTCCCAGCACCTTACCTTCAAAGGATCGTCCATCTTTAAGTGTCACCTCTACTCGATCTGCACCACTCACCACGTGAGCATTCGTCAGTACAATCCCGTCACTGTCAATAATAAACCCCGAGCCTTGGCCCCGTTGGGTTTCTTCGCGAGGAACACCGTCAAAAAAATCTTCCCCAAAAAACCGTTGAAAAAATGGATCGCTCATCCAGGGATCAACGGAGCGAACCACGGTGCGTTCCGTATCAATACGTACAACCGCTGGACCAACTTGGTTAACAGCGGCTGTGACAAAATTGTTCGCGCCAGGTGGAATTGCGGATACGGCAAAGGCGGCAGCAGAGAACCATCCCGTGTAACTCAGAAGAATGCTGAGAATGATAACCCCTAGAGCCATGATGGGTTGTTTACGGAGTAAACGCATAATTCATCCTGTCCTTGAATGTAATCAGAGATAACCTGCTTGACAATTTCCCTATGCCTGTTACCAGTAGTGAGTAGCATAGGGAATGTTAGAGAACTTGATAAATTTTAACAGGTGCGGTACGGCCTTTGAGGGAGACACTACCGATCGCCTGAGTTGGAAATTTCCCCTTGATGTAATTGTAAGTTTCTTCACTGATCAGAATGCGACAGAGACCACCCTCTAAGGATTTATCATAACTTTCTAAGCGAGCCGCCACATTGACACTATCGCCGATGGTGGTATAGTTCATCCTTTGATGGGAACCGAGAGAACCGGCGACGACTTCGCCGGTAGCAATCCCAACGCGCATGGCAACGGTTGGTAGTCGTCGCAGTTTCCAGGATTGATTGAGCGATCGCAGTTTTTTTCCCATTTCTAAGGCACAGTGTACTGCCGATTCAGCATCTTGAGCGATCGCCTCTGGAGTCGTACTCGGTAGGGGAACACCAAACACTGCCATCACCGCATCCCCAATAAATTTATCCACTACGCCATCATGAGCCAAAACAATATTCGCCATCGCATTCATATACTCATTTAACCACAGCATCAAATTTTCTGGGCCTAGACTTTCGCTGATGGTAGTAAATCCTTGTAAATCTGTAAATAGCACAGTGGCGGTAAGTTTACGTCCGAGGAGTTTTCCTTCTGCGAGTAATTGATGGCGATCGCGCCACACTGCTTGGGCAATTTTCGGTGTAACATGGCGTTCAAATAGCTGCATAATTGCTTGGCGATCGTGACGTTCCGAAAAGGCGATATACGCCGTAATCCCTGCGGCTGAATTCATTAAGCCTAATAAGGAAGGAACCAGAGGTAACCACCAGCCAAACAAGAAACTACTATAACAAATCAGACCCAATCCTAATCCAGAGAAAAACAGACCAATAATTTTCCAACGAATTCGGAAAAATATCCAACCTAAAATTGCGCCCCAAGTAGACCAAAATCCAATTGAAATCCACTCTACCACTTCTGGCCACGAGCGAATTTGATTACGACCATCGAGAGCAGCACTGATTAAATAACTGGCTAAATCTGCATGAATTTCCACACCAGAGCGGATACCTCCTTCTTTCAGACTATAGCCAAATGGAGTAATAAAACGGTCATTCAAACTAGCTGCTTTAGCACCAATCAGAACAATGCGATCGCGCATGAGATCCGCAGGAATTCGATCTTCCAGAACTTCTTTCAATGTTACTGTTTTAAATAAATCACAACGCTGCCGCGAAGAAGCACTACAAGTCCGACCACGAAAATTCAACAAAATTTGATACCCTCGATTATCTACTCGTACATATCCACCCTCATTTTTTTTTAGAGGGACAAATACCGCTTTCCCTAGACCTACCTTACCAATCGTAGGATCAATAAATTTTAATTCGATACCTTCACTTTTCAGATAATCCACTGCCAACCGAGTTCCCAAACCATAAAAAGTTTTCCCCTCCTCATTCCGCAGAGACAAAAGCATCCGCCGAATCTTACCATCACCATCAATAATCAGATCGGCTGCTGCCACTTGATGACGATCCTCCAATAAGCGAGCGGGACGGACAGATTCTCCCATTTCATCACCATCAATCTTAGCAATTCCAATCAAATTTGGCGTTTTTTTCACTAATTCTACAAACTCTTGGTAACCTGGTTCTACGGGTAAATCACGATAGATATCTAAGCCAATAACCCTAGGTTTTTTTTGCTTAATTTTTGTCAAGATTCGAGTTAAAATTTCATCAGAAATTGGCCAGGTTTTCGTATATTGAATATCGGTCTCAGTGATCGCAACAATCACAATGCGATTATCTATAGGTTCCGTTGGTTTCCAACGAAAAAATTGATCAAATGCCGCCCACTCTAAAAGTTGCAAAGTACCTGTTAATCGGAGGATAATTACTGCTGTTGCTATGCTAGGAGCAATCACGATTACCCCTTTCCATTCCTCAATAATCTGTTTAATTTTTTTCCACATGAAAAGTTCAAACTACCACAAAATTTTCTGATACAGCACTTTCCGCGATCGCAGCCATCAATGCACTGGGCAGCAGAGAACAGTATTCAGGAATTAAGGAGTACAACAATCAATCAATGGAGTTTGACGAATTTCAGGATCAAGATCGGTAATTTCAGAGTTCAAAAACTGAAACCAACTGCCTCGCAAAGTAGCATTATCTGGAGTTTTTTGAACCTGTTGATACAATTGAGCGAGACTATCAAACCAAATTCCTCTCTCCGCATAGATCTGCGCCTGTTCTAAATGAGAAGATTGGGTTACCTTCTGTTGTACATCTTCCTCAAGAATTACCCGTTTAATCCATCCTGAAGAAGGTAAAGAAAAAGCATCTGTAACCGGAATTCCAGGGCATTTTAAATAAACTGCCCACTCATAATATTGGTTGGGTTCTAAATTTCCTTGTAAATTGATTTTCATCACTCCCGGTTTAGTAGGAATATCAAGCACCCGTTCATCAATAATTTTGCCATGAGGATAGGGCTGATTATCAGTAACAATAAACTCAATTTGAGTCGCCACAGTTTCAGGAATGTAGACAAAAAAAGTAGGGGACGCTTCCACCGTTAAGCCATACTTCACGCCTTGAATAGTTTCAGGCACTAATACTCTCAGGGGCAGTTCATGAGGCAGACATTGTGGACCTCGACTTGCTCCTCCTAGGGTTTCACTGGGAGCACCTTGCCCTGGGGGAGGCTCAAAATTAATCTTGAGCGTCTCCTCTAGAAGGCGAGTACCTCCTCCCAATGTATCACTGGGGCTTCCTCCTTGTCCTGGAGGGGGTTCAAAGCTATGCTCTGTGGGAAGTTGGGCCACAGACACTTCGGACAAGGTAGGCATCCATAAGCTCACTGTACCCAATATTGCAGCGCAGCAACTGAGGCGGATGAATGGGATTAAGCAGGATTTAGACATGGGGATACAATCAGGAAATTAAGGTCTGGACTGATCAACGTAAGTTACAATACTTAGACTCTAACGTATAGAGTCTAGGGATTAGCTCTAATACTGTTATATCCTTTTTACCAGTCACCCGTCTGTGGTTGTTGGCAGGTCAAGGTCAAGGTGATATGATTGATCTTCAATCAACTGATTCTCAATTACGCACTTTAGGAATTATCCTATCGGTGTCCATCTAAGGAACCGGAACTATAATCTTCTAAATCTTCTGAAGATCTTGAGTGTGAACCGGTTTCGGAATTTCTTAAGCTACTAGGTGTTTTCAAAATAATATTATCTCCACCTAAAGCTTGCGCTTCTGCTAAAGCTTCTCCAGCGGTAACAATGAGAGTTACTTCTGAGTCGTCACTCCGGGGAACGACACTACTAACTCCTAAGCTGACAGTAATGTAAGGGCTAATGGGAGAATTGGGATGAACTAATTTGAGACTACTAATTTCTGAATGAATATAGGTGGCCACTTGCATGGCTCCCTCAGCATTTGTTTGAGGGAGTAAGATGGCAAACATTTCGCCTCGATATCTGGCTACCATATCGGCGGGGCGCTTGACGACGGAGCGAATGGATTCGGCGATAGTTTTTAGACATTCGTTGCTGGTTTGAGAGCCATAGCTGTATACATAGGGTTTAAAGTAATCGACTCGACAAACGATGAGGGATAGGGGTTGCAAGTCTCGTTTCATGCGCCGCCATTCTTGTTCGATATATTCATTAAAACGACGACGATTGGGGAGTTGGGTAAGGCGATCGGAAAGAGTGAGGCTTTTAACTTGTTTGTTGAGGGATTCTAGGTCTTGGCGAGTGGCCCACTCAGCGTAGGATAATTGTTCATATTGATAGATAATAAAATAACAAATGATGCTGACCATGGCTAAGAGGAGAAAGGAGCGCAGGTTCACTTCTTGAGAAAGGGGGCTGGGTAAGAGACCAAAAATCCAGCGATTGGTGATAAAGTAGGCGATTACGACTCCTTGGGCGATGAGATGGATGGACCATCGAATGGGGATGGTGGTGGCTTGCATGACGAACATGACGAGCCAAACTTCTGGGTGAAATTCGGAAACGCCAGCGACGGTGCCGAGGATTTGGGGTAAGAGGGTAACGGACCAGGATAGTCCTAGGAAGAGGATGCTGGGATGACGACGGGCGAATTGGGTTTTTTGGAGTCCCCAACAGCCGAGGAGGGCGAAGAGGGTGGTGATGCGGGAGCCGAGGAGTTGAGTGGCAAATTGGTCTCCGTAGAGGATGGCTTCAAAGAGGGCGAGGATAAATACTCCGCCGAGGGTAATCCAAATGGTGGGCTGAAGACGGGCCAAAATGAGGAAGTCGCGCCATCCTGGTTCGATAAGGGATGGGCGTTGTTCGGTGTTGTCTAAGTCTTCTGAGGGGTCTGGATCAGAAGGGTATTTTGGCTTAGATCGCTGATTCATGGTTTTATCGTAGCCGATCGCTCATGCCTGTGATCACCTATTGTTTATCTTGATGTGAATAGTTGTCGTAAAGTTTAATTTTAGTTCAAAGTTGTGAAGTTAAAAAAGGATTGGGAAGGAAGGAAGCAGTGGGAAATTCCTGCTTCCTGGTGGTGGGGATGGACTGGGTTATTAGGATTGAATGCGTAGGGTGATGATGATTTTCCCGGGTACGGATGAGGGGGGTAACCAAGTGAGTAGGTGCGATCGCACGGTGTTGATGATCGTTTCTACTGATAAGGTAGAATTTTGTTCGTCTAGAGCGACTCGGCGAACCCGCCCATTCTGTACTGTCAGTTCTAGGGTGAGATCTCCGCTGGTTTGGGGGGGAAGGGTGAGGGATTGGAGATATTGGTTGAGAGCGGCGATCGCCTGTTGATCGAGTCCCTCAGCTTTGAGTATGGTGATTCCCGATGGCGCTTGGCGCTTAGGCTCGTTGTCCATTTCTGGCTTCACCAGTTCTTCACGGTAGGGTTCCGCGCTCATCACCTCGTCTCTGATGGTTCTGTCTCTAGGAGATTGTGCCCTTGCCGGAGCCGGAGGCGGTGCAGAGGCAGGAATACCGGCAGAACCTGCCGGAGCCGATAAGGGGGCTACTCCTCTGGCAGTACCGAAAGAGGAGACTTGGGGTTGATTTTGGGTTTGATCTGGACCAAAAATCCCTTCGTAGCTCACCCCATCGGGGAGTTCGACGGGGACTTCTACCCGTTGACGAGTACCATCGGGGTTGACGCGCACCTCTTCGCTGACGGCGACGAAGGCGGTGTACTGAGAGAGGAGACGATAGGCTAGGGCGGTTTGAGTAACTTTTTCTACTCCGGCGGTGGTTTCGCCTCCCATCATGGTGTTCATGAGATCTTTGATTTTGGCTCTTCCCCAGAGTTGGGCGATCGCCTCATTATCGCCCCTAAAATTGACCTGGAAGGTCTGTTCGTAGGGTTTTCCACCAGCGGAAACCCCTCGGATAGTTAACGTCCCTTCCTGACCATCTAGTTTCCGGCCAAACAACACCAAAGGTTGACTGGCAAACAGATCGGGCGGCGCAGCCGGATAAATTTCTGGAGCAGCGCCAGCACCATTCCAACTCATTTCAATATTGGTTAAAACCGGGTTATTAATCTGATTAAAAAACTTCTTCACCACCGGTTCAATGACTTCATCTTGGCGTACCACTTGTACCGTGCCCCGGCCTACTTCTGCCAAACGATCTAATAAAAATCGATTGGTCGAACTACCCACACCAAAACTATACAAGCGATTGCCCAGTTTCAGATTCTTTTGGACTGCGGCAATCACGGCTTGATCGTTGCCAATATAACCATCAGTGAGTAATACCACACTCCGTAAACGTCCGTCTGGTGCTGGCGGAAACTTTAAAACGGCGTTAATGCCATTCATCAATTCTGTTCCCCCTTCCGCATTTAATCGATTAATGTAATCGAGGGCTTTTTGCCGATTTTGGGGGGTATTAGTTAAAGGAGTTGCCGATAGCTGCTGGGTGGTATTGGCAAAATCAATAATCGTAAAGGTATCTTGGGGGTTTAAACCCTGAATAAAGGCTCGCATTAAGGCCTGAGATTGAGCCAAAGGTGCGCCAGACTGGGAGCCGGAAGTATCCATCAGAAATACCACATCTTTGGGAATAATTTCCTTGGGTTGATATGCCACCGCAGGAATTAGGTAAGCGGCAAAATGGCCTCCCTGAGCATCTTTTTCGGTTAATAAAGTGGCTTGAGTGTGTTGTCCAGAGACTTGATAGCGCAGCACTAAATCCTTATTGGGAATCTGATCGGCGGGGGAGAGAGTCACCTCAGTGATATTACGCTGTTGTTGGACTAAAATTTGGTGGGAGGTGGACGTGATATTACTGATGGGAACTCCGGCATCGATCTTGACGGTTACTTGAATATCATGACCGGAGCGAGTGCCGGGTTTCAAGACGGGGGGAGTAATGCGGGAAGCATCTGGGACTTGATCGGTATCTGGAGTGCCGGGAATGGGGTTACCTGGAATATAGCGCGGCCCAACGACCATCGGAAAGACAAATTCGTAGTTTCCGCCTTCAAAGGTGAGAGAATCGGTGTAGCGAATGGTGACTTGAATTTGTTCTCCTGGTCGAATGTTGGCTAAGGATTGGGTAAAAATATTATCTCGTTCTTGTTCGAGCAAACCGGCGGTTCGTCCTTCTGCCCTAGCACGCTCGTAGATTTCCTGGGCTTCTTCTCGTTTTTTGATACTACCTTTGATCAGGCGATCGCCAATCCGAATCTCCATATCATACACTGCCGCCTCATCGGGCAGAGGAAACACATACACCGCCTCTAAGGGATTTTCAAAAGGATTTTCAAACGTCTGCGTCACTTCCACTCGCGAAACATTGCCAGACACTTGAGCCTTGACTGACGTATTTTTTAAGGGAAACACTTGATTTTTTCCCTGCTCTGAAGTAACCCATAAACCGCCAGGAGGTAAATCAGTCAGAGGCTGCACAGGATGATGAGCTTGAATCATAGGATGGGAGGGAGGTGAAGGAACAACAGTAACATGAGCAACGGTATGGAGGCATCCCGTCAGGAGCAGAGAAACCGGAAGTACATAAGCTAACTTAGTCATAGTGGGTATCAGGAGCGCAGAATGTAGTTTGAGAATGCCATAACCCCAACTTGATGCTGACTCAGTTACGATTTTAGTAACGTTAATTTCCCTGATCATGTTTGCACTGAGGTGAAAATGCTTAAACTCAATGCCATGGCAATCGGGCTATGTGCCCTGATGGGTTGTGCTTGGATTGCTCTTTCCCATCCTAGCTTAGGACAATCTTATCCTCCAGAATCTATTCAGCCTGATTCCCTCTCTACCGATATTCAGGTACTTTCTCAAGAGGTACGTCAACTCCATCAACAGATGCGTCAATTGCACTCTCAAGTTCGTTCCTTAGAATCTAAGGTTCGCTCCTTAGAATTAACCATACGCTAGATCAACTTTTTCTGAAGCCTGTACGTGATCGCATTAGTAGGGGCGAAGCATTAGCTCTAGTAAGGAAGACGAGTCGGGGCGATCGCCGGTGATTCGGCAAGACGCAGAAGTGTTGAAAGTTAGATGCTAAATTTAAGGAACAAGTGATGACGATGATTACTGATGGAGCAGTGGCCATAATGGATATGAGGTTTTGCCAGTTGGGAATTTATAGAAGAAATGAGTAAAAATCAGACCCAGTTTGTGGTGCGGATAAGAATAACATGAAAACCCAATTTAATCATCAAAGATATCGAGGGGTATGCTTTCATGATCTAGAAACTCAAACCGAATATCGTCTGGCTACTAATCTAAAAGACATGACGGATGAAGAAGTGACCGAAATTTACCGTAAACGTTGGGAGATTGAAATCTTTCGGTAAGGGACTGAGAATCAAGTTGTGGATTGAAGTCTAGTTTTTCGCTGTGATGAAATTCTTGAACGAGTTCTAGGAGAAGAGGAAGGTCGGTGATCGCTGCTTCACAATAGTGAATCTGGCTGATTGGATTTACACTTAATACTATCTCCCTATCTTTGTCTTTGCTTATATCAATGGCACAATTCCTTTTCCCTAGGGTAGGCGATCGCTATAAGCTAGAAGCAGAGAAATTACTCTACCTATGCTATTGAGGCCTTTCTATGCTCCTGTCTAAAGGTTTTGAAGTTGAGATGTATACAGGGACTCCCCAGGGAGAGATTGTGGGGTTATCCGATCAAATTGTGGCCGATCTCCATGGCTTCGTCCGAGAACCTGACAGCCGTAATGTCGAATATACAACGGCTCCACTCTATCGCTATGAGAGCCTATTGTGCGAGTTAGTCCGCCCTCGACAATTGTTGCGCCGCTATCTCAAAACGTTGGGAAACTATACCTTGATTCCAGGGAGTACCTTATCGCTAGGGGGGGGTGATCGCTTTTATCGCTCTGACCCAGAAAACCCTTACCATAGTTATATTGAACAAACCTATGGCACCCGTGTGGTTACTGCCAGTATCCACATTAACATTGGCATCAGTGACCCAGAATTGCTCATGTTAGCTTGTCGCCTGGTGCGGGTAGAAGCTCCCCTCTATCTAGCCTTAAGTGCCTCTTCACCCTTCTTGAATGGTGAAGTCACGGGCTATCACTCTACCCGATGGCAACTCTTTCCCCAAACTCCCGCATCAGTCCCTCTCTTTACTAGCCATCGCCACTATATCGAATGGACACAAGCTCAGTTGGCGGCGGGAACGATGCAGAATGTGCGTCATTTGTGGACTTCAGTACGTCCCAATGGCGATCGCCGCCCCTACAGCCTCAATCGCCTAGAATTAAGGATCTGTGACCTAGTGAGCGATCCCATCGCCCTTTTAGCCATTACCGCTCTTCTCGAAGGGCGATTAACCCAATTGATGGTTCAGCCAGAGCTAGATCCTTTGTTAGCTCCCACCGACGATCTGATCGCTCTGACTCAAGAGAATGAACAAGCAGTTGCCCAATCTAGCCTAGATGCTCAACTGACCCACTGGCAAGACGGACGTACCCTTTCAGCGAGAGAATGGATCGGAGAACTATACGATCAGGTGTGGCCCTTTGCCAAAGAACGGGGATTTAGCTGTTTTCTCTCCCCGGTGAACAAGATTTTGCACCAAGGCAACGAGAGCCTACGATGGTTAAAGGACTATGAAGGCGATCGCGATCTCACTGTAGTGATGCAAACAGCGATCAGTACCACAGCTCAAGCAGAACAAGAGCTGGCTAACCAACTTTGTCACCCTCTGGTTGCTTAATTCCTCGATGGTAAATAAAATTTCTAGAAGTCTCCTTCTCGTTCCCGAAGTTTGATTAAAATTTCTGATATAACAGCCTATGGTTCGGGTCGTTCTTGTTCAACCCCAAATCCCCCCCAATACGGGCAATGTAGCTCGCACCTGCGCCGCAACAGATACCCCTCTGCACCTGGTAGGGCCCTTGGGATTTGAAATTAGCGATCGCACCCTGAAACGGGCCGGTTTAGACTACTGGCCCTTTGTCAACCTCACCGAACACCCCGAATGGTCAGACTTTACCAATCACCATCAAAGCCAAGGAGGACGGTGTATTGGCTTTAGTACCTCCGGCCCAATTAACTACATTCAGTTCCCGTTTCGCGCTAGCGACTGGCTGGTGTTTGGCAGTGAAACCACCGGATTACCCCCAGAAACCCTCACCTACTGCGAGGCGATCGTCAAAATTCCCATGGTTAATCCAGGAGTCCGTAGCCTTAACTTATCCGTCAGTACAGCACTCGGATTGTTTGAAGCCCGTCGTCAGTTAGGAGAACTCGATCGGATTTAAAGCCGAATTGATGGCCAATTCCTAGTCAATTTAATAAGAAATTTATATCATAGTCGATTAGCTAGACCCGATCTCCCTCAATTCCAGTTCCGATAAAGGTTATAACCAATAATGACAATGCCACCACTCAGAGATACAATCATCAAAACTCAGGTTTGGATCTTGTCAGATTTGAAAAAGCAGGGTAATCTTGCCTAAGCAAATAACAGTCTGTGATTCTGATCCCTAACTTCCTGTGTTTCAAGTCACGAAAGTTTGAGCTATAGTATCAAAGACTGTTAATAGCTCGTCTATTAGGAGGTCGTTCTTTGAAACGAGCAGATTCCCAGAAAGTTAATCAATCGGTTGTCGTTCCTGCTACTGTGCTCAGTAGCGAACCCAGTAGCTTCAAACAAGTCTACCCAGAGAGCAACCGTCGAGTTTACACTTCAGCAGCCATGATTGGGTTGGCTGCAATGTCAATGAGTTGGCTGAACCTCATATTCTCAGAAGGTCAGCAAGCAGCCAGAGCGGTCGAACCTGTAGCGCTCGATCCCACTAATCGAACTACCGATCCAGCCGTATCCCCTCCTAACTCTACCATTGCCCAGCCCTCAACGGTCGCCTATCCAGAGGTTAACTCATCCAATGCTTCTCTGGGAAATCGGCCTGTGGTGGAACCGACAGAGTGGCTCTCTGCCCAACCTGATCGCTCGGTATCCTTTGGGGTTACCTCACAGCCTCCCTCACCGAACTCAGAGCTTCAGCAGCAACCCCTAAATCCTAAGACAGTGGATCAGGAAACAGGGATTGTCCCCCCAGAGCAAAAACAGGCGGCCCTGGAGGAGGTGGTGAAGTATGTGGCAGTATTAGAAGCAGTGAATGCCGATCCTTCGCGGACCCTAACAGTTTTGCCCTCTGGAAAAAATGCTCCTAAACTACAAAGTTTAGCCCTGAGTGAGGATTCAGCCAAATCATTACCCCCAGAGATCAAGGTGGCTAGTGTAGTCACTCAGAATTTAAAAGAGCCTAACGATGCCAGAGGTGTGAAGTTTGAGACTGCCTTACCCAAAATTCAAACCAAGGGGAGTCAAGAGAGCACTCAATCGCTCTTTAGTCAGCCAGGTGTTTCCTCTCTGACTGAAGTCTCGGAAAAAGTGACCCTGGGACGTTATCAGGTGCAGTCCGGGGATACACTTCAGGCGATCGCCAAAACCCACCAAGTGGATGAATCAGCCCTAATCCAAGCCAATCGTTTAAATAACCCTGATCGCCTGGAAGTGAATCAGTCTCTGACGGTGCCTAAGTTTGCCTCGGAACCGGAAGCCCCCAAGAGTGCAGCCACAGCCCCCTCTCCAGCTTGGCAAGCAGCTTCTACCGCTAAGTTAGAAACCTTTGACGGATCGCCAAAATGGTTAACTGCCTCATCAGAGTCTCTAGAATTGCCTACCTCTACTGCCTTGTCTCAAACCAAAGATCTGACAAAGGACGCGGCAATCGAGTTGGGAACCGTTTCTGGGGAACCTAAACTCCCGGAACTGCCCAATCCTAGCGCCGTACATTCCACGGCAGTTGCTTCGGCGTTTGATCCGCAATATGCCCCCTTCCCTCAACCCCATCTCCATCAGGTGCGGGCAGGGGAAACCCTGGATGCGATCGCTCGCCGGTATGGGGTAGCAAGAGCCGATCTGATTCGGATGAATCAAATTACTGACCCCAACCTCATTCAGGTTAATCAAAACCTAAAAATCCCTACCTCTGAGAAGACCCAACCTAGCTTGCCCCCCCTTCCCGGAGTACAAACCACCCACATTAGTTCTGCCCTCATAGACTCTCAGCAGTCTATCCCCCTCCTGAATTTGAGTGCATCAACTTCAGAAGAGAGACCCTCGACTCCAGTGTCCTTACATTCTTCTTCCGAACCAGAAACCGGCTATAACAGCTATGTGGAAGGACTGACCAGTGAAATTAATCAACTGCGCCAACAGTATCAGGGTCAACCCAGAAATACGGTAGGAACCCCTCCTAAACCTGCGGCACCCCCAACGGTGACTCTGCCTCGGACTCAACCAGTGAACCCAGAGTTCTCTCCTTCAGGGAGAAGAGGAGATTTGCAGGCAGACCTACGGCGTTTGCAGCAAAAGTATCAAGCCAATGGTAGCCAGTCTAGCCCACAAGTGGCCGTTGCTCCCCTAGGGCCAGATGCCTACGATCCGAGTCAACTCCCCATTGGAGAAATGGTTTCTCCAGAAATCCCCCCTCTCGCGCCTGGGGAACGGTATCTTCCTAGCGATCGCATGAATGGGTACATCTGGCCCTCCCAAGGAGTCCTCACATCTGGGTATGGCTGGCGCTGGGGAAGAATGCACAAAGGCATTGACATTGCCGGGCCCATTGGGACCCCCATTTTT